>JAHFQI010000014.1 GCA_023259355.1 Comamonadaceae bacterium | reverse complement strand
TGCCGCTCAATGCCAGTCGCTGGGTGGCCGACGCGGGCGTGGGCGCGCTCTACCTTCGCCTGCGCGGCGCGGTGGCGGCGGTCGATGCGGCCTGTCACACCCTGGGCGGCGAGCGCCAGGCCAATGCCGTGGCGGCGGCCGATTGGGAGGCCTGCCGTGACCAGCGCCTGCCCTGGTTCGCCGGGCGCGACGGGACCGAATGCCTGTGGCGTCTCTCGGTGCCGCAAACCGCGCCGGTGCTGGCCTTGCCCGCCGGCGTGGCCGCGCCGCTGGTTGAGTGGCATGGCGGCCAGCGCTGGGTGAAAGCGGGCCTCGCCCACGCCGGCGCGCTGCGCGAGGTGGCGGCGCGCGCCGGCGGCCATGCGGCGCTGTTCATGGTGGACGGCAACCCGGCCACGCGGGAGCAACCCCGACTCGAGCCCCTGAAGCCGCCGCTGGACCGGATTCACCAGCGCCTGAAGGCCGAATTCGACCCGGCCGGCATTTTCAACCGCGGCCGGATGGTCGGCAGCTTCTGACCTCGTCCCGGACGCCCCATGCAAACCAACCTCGCCCCCGAATACAAGAACACGCCCGAAGGCCGCGAGGCCGAGGCCATCCTGCGCAAGTGCGTGCACTGCGGCTTCTGCACGGCCACCTGCCCCACCTACCAGCTGCTGGGCGATGAGCTTGACGGCCCGCGCGGCCGCATCTACCTGATGAAGCAGGTGCTCGAAGGCGCCGCACCCACGCGCAAGACCCAGCTGCACCTGGACCGCTGCCTGACCTGCCGCAACTGCGAGAGCACCTGCCCGAGCGGCGTGCAGTACGGCCACCTCGTGGACATCGGCCGCAAGATCGTGGACGCCAAGGTGCCGCGTCCTGCGGCCGAGCGTGCGATCCGCTGGGCGCTCAAGGAGGGTCTGCCCTCGCCGCTGTTCGGCCCGGCCATGAAGCTGGGGCAGGCGGTGCGCGGCCTGTTGCCCGCGACGCTCAAGGCCAAGGTGCCCGCGAAGCGGGATGCGGGCGAATGGCCCACGCGGCAGCACGCGCGCAAGGTGCTGATGCTCGCCGGCTGCGTGCAGCCCGCGATGATGCCCAACATCAACAGCGCCACCGCCCGCGTGTTGGACGCGGCGGGCATCCAGACGATCGTCGCGCCCAAGGCCGGCTGCTGCGGCGCGGTGAAGTTCCACCTGAACGACCAGGACGGCGGCAAGGCCGAGATGCGGGCGAACATCGACGCCTGGTGGCCGCACGTCGAATCCGGCGGCGTAGAAGCCCTCGTCATGAATGCCTCGGGCTGCGGCGTCACGGTCAAGGAATACGGCCACATCCTCAAGGACGATCCGGTTTACGCCGACAAGGCGCGCCGCATCAGCGAACTCACGAAGGACCTGAGCGAGCTGCTGCCCGACATCGTGGCGGCGCTCAAAACCGCGCGCCCTGAATGGGCGCAGGGGCCGGCTGGCGGCGCCGGCGCGGGTCGGACCCTCGCGTTCCATCCGCCCTGCACGCTGCAGCACGGCCAGCAACTGCGGGGCGGTGTGGAGCAGCATCTGGGCGCGCTGGGTTTCCAGGTGCAGGTGGCGCGCAGCGAATCGCACCTGTGCTGCGGCTCGGCCGGCACCTACTCGGTGCTCAACCCGGCGCTGAGCACCCAGTTGCGCGACCGCAAGCTGGAGGTTCTGGGCGAATTGCAGCCGGAGATCATCGTCTCGGCCAACATCGGCTGCATCACCCACCTGCAAAGCGGCACGTCCACGCCGGTGCGGCACTGGGTCGAGGTGCTGGACGACGCGCTGGCCTGAGCGGGTGTGAATCTTTCTCATCCCGGCTGAGCCGCCGCCGCTTGAGCGGCATGTCCGGCCCAAGGCTGGCATGATGGCGGGTTCGACTTTCACCTACCCCGCCTCACGCCATGACCGATACCGTGTCCGCACAAGAAGAAAACGCCCCGTTTCAGGCGCCAGCCGACCTCGCCGCGCGCGGCGTCGAGGCCGCTGCCCCGACGGCGGACCGCCCGCCCCGGTCCGCGTCAAAGTCCCGTCGCAGGGGGCCGCGTCCCGCGCGCGCGCCGGACCCGGCGCCGCAAGACGCCGCCAGCAACCCGCCACGGGCGCAGCGCACCGTCCACCCTGTTCTCGAACAGCTGGCGGGCTTCTACCCCGGCCTGTTTGGCGAAGTCTTCCTGCCCCTCAAACGCGGCATCTACCAGGACCTGCTCGCGGCGCACCCGGAGGGGCTCGATCGCGAGGCGCTCAAGGCGGCGCTGGCCATCCACACCCGTTCCACGCGCTACCTGCAGAGCGTGGCGGCGGGCCAAAAGCGCCACGACCTGCAGGGCCAGGCTGTGGAGGACATGGCGCCCGAGCACATCCACCATGCCCTGCTCGAAGTCTTCCGCCGCCGCCAGGCCCGCGCGGGGGAAGACCTGCGCCCCAAGCTGCGCGCGCGCATCATCCAGACCTTCGAGGCCTCGGGCCTGTCCCGCGAGGCCTACGCCGAACGGGTCCACACCCGCGACGAGGCGGCCAATGCGCTGCTCGACGAAGCCCTGGCCGAGGCCGGCGCCCGGGCTGCCAAGGACGAGGCGCTGCTGCGCGCCTTCGAGGCCGGCAGTGGCACGGTCGCGCAGTTTGCCGAGATGTACGGCATGGACCCGCGGGTGGTGGCGCAGACGCTGGAGCGGGCACGCCGCCGGCGGCCCGCGTCGGCGGCCTGAACCCGCCCCGGATCAGGCCGCCAGGGCTTTCTCGATGTCCCGGGCCAAGCTTTCCGGCGCATCCTGCGGCGCGTAGCGCTTGATCACCCGGCCGTCCTTGCCGACCAGGAACTTGGTGAAGTTCCATTTGATGGCCTTGCTGCCCAGCAGGCCGGGGGCTTCGGCCGTGAGCCATTGGTACAGCGGGTCGGCGTCGGAGCCGTTGACCTTGACCTTGGCCATCATCGGGAAACTCACGCCGTAGTTGAGCTGGCAGAAGCTGGCGATCTCGTCGTTGCTGCCGGGGTCCTTGGCGCCGAACTGGTTGCACGGAAAACCCAGTACGACCAGGCCCTTGGATTCCCAGGCCTGGTGCAGCTTCTCCAGCCCGCCGAACTGGGGTGTGAAGCCGCAGGCGCTGGCCGTGTTGACGATCAGCAGCACCTTGCCTTCAAAGCGCTTCAAGGGCACCGGCGTGCCGTGCATCGGCACGGCTTCAAAGTCGTAAATCGTGGGCATGGAGACTCCTGTGCAAACGAAAGGGGCCGGGGGTGCAGCGAGTTTGCAACACAACCCGCCCCAAACCGCTCAAGTATGGCCATGTGGGGATTTCGGGCGTGCGGACGGGGCCTTTCACGGGAATAATTTTGTATTCAAGTCGCGACCCTGCGGCTTTCTGCAACCCGCAACCGTCCGGCGCACCCATCGCATGTCCAGTCAACGTCCCATTGCCCTGGTAGGTTTCTCCTCCACCGAGCAGATCTTGCTGGAAGGGGTCCTTTTTCAGCCGGGGGTCAACCAGATCCCGGGGGCTTTCCAGGAGCACGACCTGGCACGGGCGGAACTGATCATCGCCAGTGCCGACGACGCGGTGGCCGTGCGCGCGCTGCAGGCCCGTGCCTTGCCGGGCCGCGTGCTGCTGATCGGCGCCACCGATGCCGGCACAGGCTGGCCGGTGGTGGCGCGGCCGCTGCGGCTTCATCCGGTGCTGGAGGCCGTGCGCCGTTTGCTGCCGGCACCAGCCAGCGGCGGACTGCGCCGTCCGCAGGAGGCGACTTCGGGCTTTGCCGCCACCCAGCCTTTCGTGCCCCTGAGCGCGACCGGCATGGCCGGCTTCGAGCCGACGCGCCAGTTCGAGCAGTCCGATTTCCCGACGCCGTTCGAGGCCACCCGGCCGTTTGCAAGGCCGCACGGCCTGCCGCAGGCGGGCGGGGCGTCGCCCGGGGTGCCCGTGCCGTCTCGCAGCACGCCGCAGTTTGAAGACACGCAGCCTTTCGATCCGGCGCACGAAGGCCAGAGCGCTTTCCGGCCCACCAAGCCGTTTGACCGGGCCACTTCGTCCGTAGTCCCGCCCGAATGGGCGCAGGAAGTGGCGGCCCGGGCGGGGCGCACCATGCAGCGCCAGCCGGAAGTCGCGGCACCGCAAGACCACGCTGCCGAGTCCGCCGCTGTGGCGCCCCCGGTTGTGTCAGCGGCACCGGGCATGCCGGCCAGCCCTTCGACCGGCGAAAGCGAGGTCCCGTCTGATTTTGCCGCCGTGATGGGGCCTGCGGTGGAGGACCGCATCATGGTGGTCGGCCACTCCGGGGTGGCGGCGAGCGGTTTGCTCAAGATTTTCCAGTCCGCCGGTTTTCCGGTTGATTTCGCGCCGGACCGCCAGACCGTTTTCCGCTACCTGGCGCTGCGACCCTACCGGTTCGTGTTCCTGATCGAGGTGTCGCTGGGGCCGGAAGCCATCGCGCTGTGCCGCGCCATCCAGGACAACCGGGGCGTTTCTCCCGAAGATCCCAAACTGGTGATCGTGGCCAGCCACCGGGGTCTGCTGTCGCGCGTCCGGGCCTGGTTTGCCGGTTGCAACGCCTGGATGGCCATTCCGCTCAACAGGATGGCGTTGCTGCAGTACTTGCTGCAGCATGGCGCCGAGGGGTCGGCTGGGCGCTGACGGTCCGGTTTCGCGCCGCGGCCAGCGGGCCATGTTTCTGCAGGCATTGGGCGAATGTGATGTGGTAAAAAGTTCTCGTTTTCGAGGCTCTTGCGCCACATGAACCGGAATTTGACGCACTCTCGCGGTTTTTTTTCGGGTGAGACGCACCACACCGGTGCGGCTGCGCGATATTCAACGCATTGAACCGCCCGTCCACGCCGTTGCGAGCGGACTTGGCGCCAGCCCTTGAGCCCTCACATTGATGTCCCAGACCATGCCCCTGCCTTGTCGTCTGACCCTGGTCGGACTGTCGCCGGTTGACCGGTCGCTGCTTGAAGCCCTGTTTCTGAAAGATCCGGGCCGCAGGCCCCACCACGAGGTGGTGAACGATCTGCACCGTGCCGAAGTGATCATCGCCAACGCGGACGATGCGCAAACCGTGCGCGATCTCCAGGCCCGCAGGTTGCCGGCCCCGGTGCTGCTGATCGGCGACGCGGACGCCGGCACGGGCTGGACCTTGCTGTCGCGGCCGATCCGGCTGCACGCCGTGATCGAGGCCGTGAACCGCCTGAAGCCGCTGCGGCGCGAGAAGGTCGCGCACCGGCAGGAAACACGGGTCGTGCGGGCGGACGCGCCCTGTCAGTCCGGGCCGTCGCCGTTACCAGGCGTGGCGCGGCCTTTTGCGGCCACGGTGGCGTTCGCGTCGCTGGAAATGCCGCTGGAACCCGGGCCGGGCGCCTACAACGGCTTTGATGTCACGAGGCCTTTTGAACCAACGGCCGCAGGCCGGGCCCGGCTCCGGCCGTCCCGGGCCGGGACTTCACCGGCATATGACCTGGTGGACGAGCACAGCGTGCTGCTCTGGCGCGACGCGCGGGAAGCGGCACTGCCATGCGTCCCGATACCCGGCTCTTCGGGCAGCGCCGGTCCGCGCGTTGAACCGGAGACCTTGACCCCATCGCCGCCTTCGCTGATGCCCGACACATTTGGCCCCAGCAGCATCTTTGCCGATGCGGCGGACCCGCCCACCGGGCCGCAGGCGCTTGCCGCCGCGGAATCGGCGCAGGCGATCCTGCTGGTCGGTGGTGCGCGGGTGGCGAAAGGTTCCCTGAGAAGGGCCTTGCACGAATTCGGCTATCGGGCGGATTACGCGCCCAATGGCGAGGTCGCGCTGGGCCGGCTGGCGTCGCAGGACTATGGCTTCGTGTTTCTCGATGACCCGTCGCTCGGTGATGACACGCTGGTGCTGTGCCGCGCCCTGCGCCGGCGCAGCCTGGCGTTTGGGCACCATCCGCGGCTGGTCGTGATCGCCCGCGAGGGCAGCCTGTTCCGCCGCTTTTTTGCGTGGCTGGCCGGTTGCGATGCGTGGATGCAAAAGCCACTCGGGAAGAAAAAGCTCCGGCAGTACCTGCTGGGCAAGTCCTCAAGCCGGCTCGCGGCGTGACGGCCAGGCGGCCCACAGGGCGGCCAGCACGATCAGGCCGCCGCCGGCCAGGGTGCGGCCGCTCAGGTCGGCCGCGCCCAGCAGCAGGGCCGAGACACTCGCGAAAACCACCTCCGACAGCATGACCAGGGCGGTGGTCTGCGCCGCCAGGCGCGCTGCGCCGTACTGCAGCGCCAGATTGCCCGCCAGAAATGCCGCGCCGAGGCCCAGCGCCAGTGGCAGCCACGCCGCCGACATCGCGGGCAGCGGCACCAGGCCCTGTCCCGCGCCGGCCAGGGCCACGCCAGCGGCCAAGATCGCGCCGCCGGCGAACATCGCCATCGCACGCGCCGCGTCCGGGGTCGCCTCCAGCTTGCGCAACAGCACATTGGTCAGCGCGAAGCTGAAGCCGCCCATCAGCGCCAGTGCATCGGCCGCGGTTTCGGGCAGGGGCCAGGGGGAGTCCGGTGTCTTGAGCACGACCATCACGCCCGCCAGGGCCAGCACCAGGCGCAGCAGCGAGCCGGCGGTCGGCTTTTCGCCGAGCAGCCACCAGGCCAGCAGGATCGACCACGCGGGCATCAGGTAGAACAGCAGCACCACACGCACCACATCGCCCGCTGTCACGGCCCAGTTGAAACCCACATTGGTCAGGCCCGATGCCAGCATCAGCGCCCACAAGGCCGGGTGCACGGCCAGACCGCGCCACGCGCCGGGCCGCCAGGCCAGCAGACACAGCAGCGAAAATCCGTAGACCATCGCCGTGGCCCACAGCGGGTGCACGCCCTGCGCTTCCAGTCGCCGGAACGGCCACCACGACACGCCCCAGACCAGGGCATTCAGCAGCAGGGCGAGCGCGGGAAGAAGCTGGCGCATGAGATGACACTCCCGGACTCCGCCGTGCGGGGCGCCGGCCTCACCCGTGGAGGTTGTCGTTGCGGGCGATGTCGAGCAGGTGCTCGACTTCCTCGCCGTCCTCGGCGAGATTGCGCGCGTGCCAGCGCTTGATCAGCCACATGAACCCCGCGACCACCACGCCAAAGACTGTGATGGCGCCGAAGGCCGACAGGCCCAGCCCGGTGGACAGGCTGTAGAGCCCGCCCAGGCCCAGGATGCAGGCCTGTTCGTTGAAGTTCTGCACCGCGATCGAGCGGCCCGCGCCCATCAGGTTGTGGCCGCGGTGCTGCAGCAGGGCGTTCATGGGCACCACCAGGAAGCCGCCGAGCGCGCCCAGCAGGATCAGGAACGGCGCGGCCACCCAGACGTTGTTGATGAAGTTCATGCCGATCACCAGCAGCCCCATCGCAATGCCCATCGGCATGACGGACGGGGCCATCTCCAGCCGCATGCGCATCGAGGCCACCACCGCGCCCACCGCGGTGCCGATGGCCACCACGCCCACCAGCGACGACGCCTGCGTGGTGCTGTAGCCCAGCGCCGCCGCGCTCCAGGCCAGCACGATGTAGCGCAGGTTGCCCGAGACACCCCAGAACAGCGTCGTGGTGGCCAGCGAGATCTGCCCCAGCTTGTCTTGCCAGAGCCGTGTGTTGCAGCGCCAGAAGTCGGGCAGCAGGTCCAGCTTGCTGCGCGGCATGGCCCGCATTTCGACGCCGGTGTCGGGGATGCGGGTGTTGAACCAGGCGGCCAGCGCGTAGATGAAGATCAGCAGCGAAATCGCCGCCTCGGGCGCTGTGTCGATGCCGGTGTTGATCATGGGGAAATCAAACGAGAGCAGCGAGCTGGAAATCGAATGGCCGACCAGCTGGCCGCCGAGCAGCACGCCCAGGATGATGGAGGCAATCGTCAGCCCCTCGATCCAGCCGTTGGCCTTGACCAGCTGGGACGCCGGCAGCAGTTCGGTGAGGATGCCGTACTTGGCGGGTGAATAAGCGGCCGCGCCCAGCCCGACGATGGCGTAGGCCATGAGCGGGTGCGTGCCAAACAGCATCATCAGGCAGCCCACGACCTTGATCGCGTTGCTGATGAACATCACCTGTCCTTTGGGCCGCGCATCGGCGAAAGCGCCGACAAACGGCGCCAGGATCACATAGAACAAGGCAAACATCGGCACCAGGGCGGCACGCTGCCATTCGGCGGCGCCCCCGGACTTGAGAAGCTCCACGGCGGCGACAAATAGCGCGTTGTCAGCCAGCGAGCTGAAGAACTGCGCCGACATGATGGTGTAAAAACCGCGCTTCATGAACTGTTGTTTTATGCATCAGCCGTGCTGATGGCTTGTGATTGGCAAGGTGTCTCCGGATGACAGCGCGTTATATCACGCCACCCCCTCGGAAAACCGCCGGTCCAGGTGCCAAAATCGGGCGCATCACCGCTCGCAAGCCGCCCACATGCCCCGCCCCATCCTGGCCACCATCCACACCGACGCCCTGCGCCACAACCTTGCGCGGACCCGTGCCGCCGCGCCCGACGCGCGCGCCTGGGCCGTGGTCAAGGCCGACGCCTACGGGCATGGCATCGAGCGCGTCTTTGAGGGGCTGCGCGGGGCCGACGGTTTTGCGCTGCTCGATTTGAACGAGGCCGAACGTGTGCGCGCACTCGGCTGGCGCGGCCCCATCCTGCTGCTCGAGGGTGTGTTCGAGCCGCGCGACCTGGAGCTGTGCTCGCGCCTGAACCTCTGGCACACCGTGCACTGCGACGAGCAGATCGACATGCTCGCCACCCACAAGACGCACCAGCCGCACCGCGTCTTCCTCAAGATGAACTCCGGCATGAACCGCCTGGGTTTCACGCCGCCGCGTTTTCGTGCCGCCTGGACGCGGCTGAACGCGCTGCCGCAAGTGGATGAGATTTCACTCATGACGCACTTCAGCGACGCCGACGGACCGCGCGGCATCGCGGCGCAGATGGTCGTGTTCACCGCCGTCACGCAGGATCTGCCGGGCGAGCGCACGTTGTCCAACAGCGCCGCCACGCTGCGCCATACCGGCGACGGGCCAGCCGGCTCAGAGGGCCTGCGCGTCGCGGCCGACTGGATTCGCCCCGGTATCGCCGTCTATGGCAGCGCGCCCGACTTCCCTGAGCACGACATCGCGCACTGGGATTTGCAGCCGACCATGACGCTGGCCGCGAAGCTGCTGGCCACGCAGGCGCTGAGCGTCGGTGACACCGTGGGTTATGGCTCCAGTTTCACGGCCGATGGCCCCATGCGCGTGGGCATCGTCGCCTGCGGCTATGCCGATGGGTACCCGCGCCTGGCGCCCACCGGCACACCGGTGCTGGTGAACGGCGTGCGCACCCGCACGGTGGGCCGGGTCAGCATGGACATGATCGCCGTGGACCTGGCGCCCCTGGACCACGCGGGCGTGGAGGCCGGCTTCGGCAGCGAGGTCACCCTGTGGGGCCACGGCCGCCACGGCGGCGTGTTGCCGATCGACGAGGTGGCCCACGCCGCCGGCACCGTGGGTTATGAACTCATGTGCGCCCTGGCGCCGCGGGTGCCGGTGATCACGGCGTAGCGGGCAACCGGGGTCCCGGGATCCCCGGCCCAGGCGATCACGCGCCCCGCAGGAAAGCGTCGTACCCCGTCTTCACGATCAGCGCCGTCACCACCACGATGAACACGCCGCGCACGAAGCCGGCGCCGTGTTTCAGGGCCAGGCGCGTGCCGATCAGGCTGCCGGCCACGTTGGCCAGCGCCATGGCCAGCGCGAAGTGCCACCACACATGGCCCTTGAGGGCGAACAGGATCAGCGCGGCCAGGTTGGTGGCGGTGTTGATCAGCTTGGCGGAGGCGGAGGCGTTCAGGAAGTCGTAGCCCAGCAAGCGCACGAACAGAAACACCAGGAAGCTGCCGGTGCCGGGACCGAAGAACCCGTCATAGAAACCGATGGCCAGGCCGATCGCGCTGGCAACGGCCACCTCGTGGTTGCCGCCGAAGCGCGGCGCATGGGTGCGGCCCAGCTCCTTTCGGGCCAGCGTGTAGCCCAGCACGGCCAGCAGGATGAAGGGCAGCAGCCGGCGCAAAAAGCCCGGATCGATCACCGTGACCACCCAGGCGCCCGAGAACGAACCGGCAAATCCGGCAGCAGCGGCCGGCAGCAGTGCCGCCCAGCGCATCTGCACGCGGCGGCTGTACTGGGCGGTGGCGATGGCCGTTCCCCAGACCGAGGCGCTTTTGTTGGTGCCGAACAGTGTGGCGGGGTGGGCCGCTGGGAAGGTTGCGAACAGCGCGGGGACCAGGATCAACCCGCCTCCGCCCACGATCGAATCCACCAGGCCGGCCAGCAGCGAGGCCAGCGAGACGATCAGGAGTTCCATGGCGGGCATTGTCGCATTCCAGATCGCTATCAACTATGTAGCAATGAAGGCAGTCCTGCCCGTGTAATTGGCGGATTTTGAGCCTAAAAAAAGAAAAGGCGCCGGAGTGCGGCGCCTTTGAAAACGTCTCGAACGGACGCCTGATAAAAATGTTTTGATAGTTGGGAGTGTCTCCTCGGTCCCTCTGCGTGACGGGCCTGAGCCCGTTTGCGAGTGGCCGAACTGTAAAGGGGCGCACTCGTTTTGTGCATCAGGGATTTCCCGCGCCCTTCTGGTACGCCTTCGTTCCGCAAACGTGCATTTGACGGGCCTCAAGGGGCCGGAAGACACCAAATGGGTTGGCATAGGGTTTGCACTGAGCAACGGGTTGGAAGCTCAACAGGAACAAATATGCGCAAGGCAGTCTGGCGGCCGGTGGTCGCGTGGGTGTGTGTCGTGGTGATGGGCAGTGCCGCCTGGGCACAGTCCGCCGAGTCCCTGTCGGTGCCGGTTGCACCGCCTGCGATCGCGGCGATGGGGGCTGCCGCGGCACCCGCCCCCGCGGCCCTGGTCGTGGCGCCGCCTGTCGTTGCACCGCCGGTGCCCGCACCGCTCACGCGGCCGGGGCTGGTGCCGCAGGCCAGCCTCAATGGCGCCGACACCGCCTGGATGATGACCTCCACGGCCCTGGTGCTGCTCATGACGCTGCCGGGCATCGCCTTGTTCTACGGCGGCATGGTGCGCAAGAAAAGCGTCATCAACACCATGGCCACCGTGGTGGCGGTTGCCGCGCTGGTGAGCCTGCTCTGGTTCATGCTCGGCTATTCGCTGGCCTTCACGCCGGGCAGCGGCTGGCTCGGCGGCAGCAGCCGCTTCTGGTTCGAGGGGCTGGATTACCTGAAGGAGGCCGGCAAGGTGTCGGTGAGCCACATCGCGCCGAACATTCCGGAGTCGGTGTACGCGATGTTCCAGCTGACCTTCGCCATCATCACGCCGGCGCTGATCGTGGGGGCGTTCGTCGAGCGCATGAAGTTCTCCGCCATGGTCTGGTTCGTGGGCCTGTGGTCGCTGCTGGTGTATGCGCCGGTGGCGCACTGGGTCTGGGAGCCGGGCGGCTGGATCGCGCAGATGGGCGCGCTGGACTTTGCCGGCGGCACGGTGGTGCACGTCAACGCCGGCGTTGCCGGGCTGGTGTGTGCGTATGTCCTGGGGCCCCGGCGCGGCTACGGCCGCGAGCCCTTCGAGCCGTTCAACCTGGGCCTGACCATGGCCGGCGCCGGATTGCTGTGGGTGGGCTGGTTCGGTTTCAACGCCGGCTCGGCCGTGGCCGCCGACGGGCGCGCCGGACTGGCCATGCTGGTGACGCACATTGCCGCGGCGGCCGGCGCCATGGCCTGGATGCTCGCCGAGTGGGTGGTGCGCCGGCGGCCTTCGTTGCTGGGCCTGTGCTCGGGGCTGGTGGCGGGGCTGGTCGCGATCACGCCCGCGGCCGGTTTCGTGACGCCGGCCGCGGCGGTGGTGTTCGGCGGCGGCGCCGGCCTGGCCTGCTATTGGGGCGCCACCGGCCTGAAGCGGCTGCTCGGGGCCGACGACTCGCTGGACGTGTTCGGCGTGCACGGCATCGGCGGCATCGTGGGGGCCTTGCTGACCGGGCTGCTCGCCAGCCCGGCGGTGTCGGGCGCGCAGGGCAGTGTCTTCACGCAGGCCGTGGCGACGTTCGCGGTCCTGATCTACAGCGGCGTGGTCAGTGCCGCGCTGCTGCTGCTGATCGGGAAAGTCATTGGCCTGCGGGTGGACGAGGCCGGCGAGCAGACCGGTCTGGACATCACGCAACACCGCGAGCGCATCGGCACCTGATCTGCCGTGATGCCGCTCATCTTCCCGTCCACTTCAGGAGAAGCCCATGCTGCCCAGTGAAAAACTCGCGATCGCCGCCCGCCTCCATGTGCTGCTGCGCCGCAAGACCGGCCGCGTGACCGACACCGAGTGGCTCGCCGCCAATGCCGAATACGCGGCCGAGATCGTGCGGTTCGCGCGCGAGCGTGCGCTGGAGCCCGGCCTGGAGGACGTGGCCGAGTGGGCAACCCGCCTGGAGCAGGCCATGGCCGCCGGGCCGGCGCCGCGCAGGACGCTGCTGGGTTCGATCCCGCCGCGCCCGGTCATGCCGGTGCCTGCCGCCGCACCGGTGCGCGACAGTGGCTTCAACAGCCCCGGCTGGGCCGATTCCCTGTTCGCCGACAGCCGGCCGGCCGCGCCACGCGAGCCGGGCGACGACACCGGGCGCTACGTCGGCGGGTTACGCTGACCGGACGATCACCTCGGCGGGTTACGCTGACGCGGAGATCACCTCGGCGGCTTGCGCCGACGCGGCAGCAGCGCCGCTGAGCGGCGTTGACGGCCCGGTCAGGCCGCCTCCGCCATGATCCAGCGCGCGGCCTTCTCGGCCATCATCAGCACCGGGCTGTTGGTGTTGCCGCTGGTGATGGTCGGCATGACGCCCGCGTCCACGATGCGCAGGCCGGCAACGCCGTGCACGCGCAGGCGCGAATCCACCACCGCCATGGCGTCGTCTGCCCGGCCCATCTTCGTGGTGCCCACCGGGTGGAAGATGGTGCTGGCGATGTCGCCGGCCAGGCGCGCCAGGTCCTCGTCGCTCTGGAACTGCACGCCGGGCCGGAATTCCTCGGGCCGGTACTTCGCCAGCGCCGGTTGCGCGACGATTTTGCGCGTCAGGCGCAGGCTGTCGGCGGCCACCTTGCGGTCTTCGGCGGTGCTGAGGTAGTTGGGCGCGATGGCCGGCGCATCCTCGAAGCGGCCGGACCTGATCTGTACCGTGCCGCGGCTCGTGGGGTTGAGGTTGCAGACGCTGGCCGTGAACGCGGGAAACGGGTGCAGCGGCTCGCCGAAGGCGTCCAGGCTCAGCGGCTGGACGTGGTACTCGATGTTGGGGTAGGTCTGGTCGGCCCCGCTGCGCGTGAAGGCGCCGAGCTGGCTGGGCGCCATGCTCATCGGGCCGCTCTGCCTGAAGGCGTATTCGAGGCCGATCCTGGCCTTGCCCCAGAAGGAGTTGGCCAGCGTGTTGAGTGTCTTGACGCCCTGCACCTTGAACACCGAGCGAATCTGCAGATGGTCCTGCAGGTTGGCGCCCACGCCGGGCAGCTCGCGCACCGGCGCGATGCCGTGCTGCTGCAGCAGCGCGCCGGGGCCGATGCCCGACAGCTGCAGGATCTGCGGCGTGCCGATGCTGCCTGCGCAGAGAATGACTTCGCGCTTGGCGGTGGCCGTCACCATCTCATGGCCGGCCCAGACCTGCACGCCGGTGCAGCGCTGGCTGCCGTCGGGCTGCTCTTCCACCAGCAGCTTCGCCACCTGCGCCGAGGTCCAGAGTTCGAAGTTCGGCCGGCCGTAGCAGGTGGGCCGCAGGAAGGCCTTGGCGGTGTTCCAGCGCCAGCCGGCCTTCTGGTTCACGTCGAAGTAGCCCACGCCCTCGTTGTTGCCGCGGTTGAAGTCGCTGGTGGCGGGGATGCCGGCCTGCTGTGCGGCCTGGGCGAAGGCGTCGAGCACGTCCCAGCGCAGGCGCTGCTTTTCGATGCGCCATTCGCCGCCCGCCTGGTGGTGGCGCAACACTTCGCGCCAGACGGCATCGGCGGGCTCGCCCTTGGCCTCCAGCAGCTCGGAAGGCGTGCCCTTGGCGCCGTGCATGGCGTTGGCGCCGGCGTAATGGTCTTCGTGCAGCTTGAACCAGGGCAGCGTGTTGCGCCACGACCAGCTGTCGTCGCCGGTCAGCTGCGCCCACTGGTCATAGTCGCGCGCCTGGCCGCGCATGTAGATCATGCCGTTGATGCTGCTGCAGCCACCCAGTGTCTTGCCGCGCGGGTAACGCAGCGCGCGGCCGTTCAGGCCCGCCTCCGGCTCGGTGTTGTAGAGCCAGTCGGTGCGTGGATTGCCGATGCAGTAGAGGTAGCCCACCGGAATGTGAATCCAGTGGTAGTCGTCCTTGCGGCCGGCTTCGACCAGCAGCACGCGCTTGCGGGCGTCGGCGGACAGGCGGTTGGCCAGCAGGCAGCCGGCGGTGCCGCCACCGATGATGATGTAGTCGAAGGTGGTGCTGCTCACGGGTTGTCTCCTGTCTTGTCGTCGTTCTTGTTCATCCGCCATGTCGCAATGCGCAGCCGCTTGTGCCAGGGCTCCCGCGGAACCGGCTTCGCCGGGCCGCTGGGAGCGCCCCCTTGAGGGGGGATGCGAGCGACACGCAGTGCGCGAGAGTCGGGGGTGGGCCTATTTCGCTGTCGGCATCACGAACTCGGCGCCCTTGCCAATGCTCTCGGGCCAGCGCTGCATGATGCTCTTCTGCTTGGTGTAGAAGCGCACGCCTTCCTCGCCGTAGGCGTGCATGTCGCCGAACAGGCTTTTCTTCCAGCCGCCGAAGCCGTGCCAGGCCATGGGCACGGGAATCGGCACGTTGATGCCGACCATGCCGACCTGGATGCGGCGCGAGAATTCACGCGCCACGTTGCCGTCGCGCGTGAAGCACGAAACGCCGTTGCCGAACTCGTGGTCGTTGACGAGTTGCACGGCGCTGGCGAAGTCCTTGACCCGCACGCAGGAGAGGACAGGGCCGAAGATTTCTTCCTTGTAGATGCGCATCTCGGGCGTGACGTGGTCGAACAGCGTGCCGCCGAGCCAGAAGCCTTCCGCGCAGCCGGCGCCGGCGCTCTTGCCCTCGAAACCGCGGCCATCCACCAGCAGCCGCGCGCCTTCCTTGACGCCCTGTTCGATGTAGCCCGTGATTCGGCTGTGCGCGGCGGCGGTGACGATGGGGCCCATTTCGGCGTCCAGTTCCAGGCCGTCCTTGATCTTGAGCGTCCGTGCGCGCTCGACCAGTTTCGGGATGAGCTTGTCGGCCACGTCGCCGACGAACACGGCCACGCTGATGGCCATGCAGCGCTCGCCCGCCGAGCCGTAGGCGCTGCCGATCAGCGCGTCCACGGCCTGGTCGATGTCGGCGTCGGGCATCACCACCATGTGGTTCTTGGCGCCGCCCAAGGCCTGCACGCGCTTGCCGTGGCGCGCGCCAGTTTCATAGATGTAGTTGGCGATCGGCGTCGAGCCGACAAAGCTGACGGCCTTCACCTCGGCGTGGTTCAGCAGCGCATCCACGGCCTCCTTGTCGCCCTGAACGACGTTGAACACGCCGTCGGGCAGGCCGGCCTTTTGCAGCAGATCGGCGATGAACAGGCTGGGGCTGGGGTCGATCGGGCTGGGTTTCAGCACGAAGGTATTGCCTGCGGCAATCGCCACCGGGAACATCCACATCGGCACCATGACCGGGAAGTTGAATGGCGTGATGCCCGCGACCACGCCCAGCGGCTGGCGCAGCGTCCAGTTGTCCATGCCGGTGGAGACCTGGTCGGTGAAGTCGCCCTTGAGCAGCTGCGGGATGCCGCAGGCGAACTCGACGATGTCGATGCCGCGCGCCACCTCGCCCTGCGCGTCGGTGAACACCTTGCCGTGCTCGGCGGTGATCAGGCGCGCCAGCTCGTCCTTGTGGTGGTTCAGCAGTTCGAGGAACTTGAACATCACGCGCGCGCGGCGGATCGGCGGGGTGTCGGCCCAGGCCGGGAACGCGGCCTGCGCGGCGGCCACGGCCGCGTCCACATCGGCGCCGTTGGCCAGGGCCACATGGCCCGTGACGGCGCCCGTGGCGGGGTTGAACACATCCTGGGCGCGCCCGGCGGCGCCCGGGGTGCGCTGGCCACCGATGAAATGGTGAATATTTGCTGTGCTCATGATCAAAGTCTCCGTTGAAGGCCCAGAGTGTCGCGAAAACAGGTGGATTTTCCCAATGATTTCGCCTGAACAAAGGTATAAATTCTGCAAATATGACTTCGGCCGCCGATCCCCAGACCCTGCGCGCCTTCGTGGCCGTGGCGCGCGAGGGCAATGTCTCGCGGGCGGCCCAGCGCCTGCACCGGAGCCAGCCGGCGGTCAGCCTGCAGCTCAAGAGCCTGGCGCAGGCCACCGGGCTGGTGCTGTTCACGCGCACGCCGCACGGGCTGGCGCTGACGCCCGACGGCGTGGCGCTGCTGCCGCAGGCCGAAAAGGCGCTGGCTGCGCTGGCGGATTTTGGCCATGTGGCGCAAAGCCTGCACAACACCGTGCGCGGGCGCCTGCGCATCGGCACCATCCTCGACCCCGAGTTCATCCGGCTGGGGGCTTTTCTGAAGCAGCTGGTTGAATCGGCCCCGCAGATCGAAACCGAGCTGCGCCAGGGCATGAGCGGTGACGTGCTCGCGCAGCTCGGGCGCGGCGAGCTGGATGTGGGCTTCTATTTGGTCCCGCTGGCGCCGTCGGCGCGGGACGCCGAACCGGACCCGCCCGCGCCTGGCGTGGAGGCCGCGCAGCCGGGCGCTCTTTTTGAAGTGAACATCCTGACCCGGTTCACCTACCGGGTGCTCGCGCCGGCGGGCTGGGGGCCGCAGGTGCTGGGGCGCGACTGGAAGGCGCTGGCGGCGCTGCCCTGGCTGGCCACGCCGCCGGCCAGCGCCCACCACCGGCTGCTGGCCCGGGTGTTCGGCCCCGGTTCGCTGACCGGGGTGGAGCCCCGGCGCGTCGCGCTGGTGGACCAGGAGGCCTCGATGCTCGACCTGGTGAAGTCCGGCGTGGGCCTGTCGCTGGTGCGCGATTCCATCGCCATCCGCGAAAGCCAGGCCCGCGGCCTGGTCGTGGCCGACCGCGTGAGCCTGGATTGCGCGCTGAGTTTTGTCTGCCAGAAATCGCGCGTGGCCGAACCGGTGATCGCGAGCGCCTGGCAGGCGCTGGACGCGGTGTGGGGGTAGGCCGGTTTCGCCGCACGCGGCGTGGCGTCATAAAGAACCCCTATCGATAGCTTAGAAAAAACCAACTTCATCTATCGATAGGTCGCCGCTATGATTCGTGCATTGGTTCAAACGACCCAACGCTTTATCAACCCCAACGGAGTTTTCATGTCCCTGATCAACACGCAAGTCCAGCCTTTCAAGACCCAGGCTTTCCACAACGGCAAGTTCGTGGAAGTCAGCGATGAGACCCTGAAGGGCAAGTGGTCCGTCCTGATCTTCATGCCGGCGGCCTTCACCTTCAACTGTCCGACCGAAATCGAAGACGCCGCCGAGCACTACGCCGAGTTCCAGAAGGCCAATACCGAGGTCTACATCGTCACGACCGACACCCACTTCTCGCACAAGGTCTGGCACGAGACTTCGCCCGCCGTCGGCAAGGCCAAGTTCCCCCTGGTCGGCGACCCCACCCACACCCTGACCAACGCTTTCGGTGTGCACATTCCTGAAGAAGGCCTGGCACTGCGCGGCACTTTCATCATCAACCCCGAGCTGGTGATCAAGACCGCCGAGATCCACTCCAACGAAATCGCCCGCGACGTCAAGGAAACCGTGCGCAAGCTCAAGGCCGCCCAGTACACCGCCGCCCACCCCGGCCAGGTCTGCCCCGCCAAGTGGAATGAAGGCGCCAAGACGATCACTCCGTCGCTGGACCTGGTCGGCAAGATTTAAGCGGGCCTCCCGCCACCACGGCAGAACGCCTTAGTGCGTTCTCCAGCCGGACGGGGTTGGGGCCCATCGCCCCGCCGTCCGGCTTTTTTATGGCTTTTTTATCTCTTCCCGGCGCCAAACAGCCCTTTGCCGCGATTCACCAAGGAGTGACCACCATGCTCGACGACACCCTCAAAGCCCAACTCGCCGCCTACCTGGAGCGTGTGAGCCAGCCGTTCGAGATCGTGGCCTCGCTCGGCGACGACGACAATTCGCGCCAGATGCGCGAGCTGCTGCAGGCCATCCAGAGCCTGCGCAGCGACAAGATCAGCCTGCGTACCGATGGCCAGGACGCGCGTAGGCCCTCCTTCACGCTGCAGCGCACCGGCGCCGGCAACAGCCTGCGTTTTGCCGGCCTGCCACTGGGCCACGAATTCACCTCGCTGGTGCTGGCCCTGCTGTGGACCGGCGGCCATCCGCCCAAGGTCGAGGCCGACGTGATCGAGCAGATCCAGGCGCTGGAGGGTGACTTCAACTTCGAGGTCTACATGTCCCTGAGCTGCCACAACTGCCCGGACGTGGTGCAGGCGCTCAGCCTCATGGCCATCGTCAACCCCAGGGTCAAGACCACCGTGATCGAAGGCGGCGCCTTCCAGGACGAGGTCACGGCGCGCGAGATCATGGCCGTGCCCATGGTCTTCCTCAACGGCCAGGTGTTCGGCTCGGGCCGCATGACCGTGGAGGAAATCGTCGCCAAGCTGGACACTGGCGCGGCCGCCCGCGATGCGGCCAAACTGTCAGCCAAGGCGCCGTACGACGTGCTGATCGTCGGTGGCGGGCCCGCGGGCGCCGCGGCGGCCGTGTACGCGGCCCGCAAGGGCATCCGCACGGGCATCGCGGCCGAGCGTTTTGGCGGCCAGACCAACGACACGCTGGCGATCGAGAACTACATCTCGGTGCTGGAAACCGACGGCCCCAAGTTCGCCCTGGCACTCGAAGCGCACGCCCGCGCCTACGACGTGGACATCATGAACCTGCAGCGCGCCGACCAGCTCATCCCGGCGACCGAGCCCGGCGGCCCGATTGAAATCAGGCTGGCCAACGGCGGCGTGCTCCAGGGCAAGACCGTGATCCTGTCCACGGGTGCGCGCTGGCGCAACGTCAACGTGCCCGGCGAACAGGAATACAAGAACAAGGGCGTGGCCTACTGCCCGCATTGCGACGGTCCGCTGTTCAAGGGCAAGCGCACGGCCGTGATCGGCGGCGGCAACTCCGGCATCGAGGCCGCCATCGACCTGGCCGGCATCGTGGCCCATGTCACGGTGGTGGAGTTCGCCACCGAACTCAAGGCCGATGCCGTGCTGGTCAAGAAGCTGCACAGCCTGCCCAACGTGACGGTCCACACCAACGCACAGACCACCGAAATCACCGGCGTGAATGCGGACGGTGTGGACACGGGCAAGGTCACCGGCCTGCGCTACAAGGACCGCGCCACGGGCGAGGCGCACCACGTCGAACTCGAAGGTGTGTTCGTGCAGATCGGCCTGGTGCCCAACACCGAATGGCTCAAGGGCACGGTGGAATTGTCGAAGTTCGGCGAAATCGTGGTCGATGCGCGCGGCCAGACCAGCGTACCGGGCGTGTTCGCCGCCGGCGACTGCACGACGGTGCCGTACAAGCAGATCGTGATTGCCGCCGGCCAGGGCGCCACGGCCGCGCTGAGCGCCTTCGACCACCTGATCCGCACGCCGGCACCCGAAGCCGTGGCGGCCTGACCGGGACGCCGGTACCATCGAGGTCCTGTCCGCCCTTTTTGTCCCGCCAGGACAGCCGCTATCGCCATGCAACAAGCCACCGCCAGCGCCACCGCGTCGGCCTTCCGGAAAAAGCCCGTGGAAACCGTGCCCGAGAGCTGGAGCGGCCGCCTCGACCCGGCTGAACTGCCCCGACCGGGCGGCATGTTGATCGCCGCCCTGGTGCAATGCGCCACGGAGCGGGGCCTCACGCTCAGTGAAATGGCCGCGGCGATGGGCGTGTCCCATTGGGACATCAGCCAGTTGCGGATTGGCTTCAGGCGCCTGCAGACGCTGGATGACAACCTCGCCGTTGCCGCCGCCGAATTTCTGGGCCTGCCGCGCCTGACCATCGACATGCTCGCGGGCCTGGTGGACCCGCGCGAGGCCCTGGAAGCCCTGCCGGTCGCGGCCGAAGACCTCGTGCATGCCTGCCATCTGCTGGCGACCGAGCCGGCCGAGGTCCGGCTGGCCGTGCCGCTCAACCCCGGCCGCCCGCTGCAGGGCATCGGCGTGGAGGATTTGGCCGAATTGCATCGCCGCTACGGCGCCAATCCGGCGGTGCTGGACGCCTTGCGTGCGGAACTGCGGTACCGGCCGCCCTCGAAGACCGAGCTGCTGCGCGCCGCGGTGGGAGATTCCTCCAGGATCCATGCGGAATCTCCGATGGAGTCCGAGGCGGACGGGGCCCGGCCCGTGCCGGGCATCATGCGCTGCGTCAGCTGCCAGACCCGGCTGCGGATTCCGCACCTGCCCGAGCCCGGCGAAATCCGATGCCCCGCGTGCAAGACCGAATACGCGGTCCATTGGGAGGCGGCGGTCTGCGTGGTGCAGCGGCAGGACGGTCCCGGCGAGGAGCCCGAGGCGGAAGAGGCGGACGGGGCCGACCCGGCGGTTGACGACCCGGACGCCGACGGTGCCTGGTCGGTGCTGGGCCTTGAGGAGAACTGCCCTTGGGAGGACGTGGAGCGCGCGCGGCGCTCCCTGCTGCAGCACTACCACCCGGACAAGCTGGGCCAGGTGTCCCCCCTGGTGCGAAAACTCGCCGAAGACGCCTTCAAGCGCGTCAGCGATGCCTACGAATGG
This sequence comes from Comamonadaceae bacterium, assembly GCA_023259355.1. Classification (GTDB taxonomy): domain Bacteria; phylum Pseudomonadota; class Gammaproteobacteria; order Burkholderiales; family Burkholderiaceae_C; genus JAHFQI01. Next base: position 16,136 of record JAHFQI010000014.1, on the reverse strand, counting down.
CTCCGGGCCCGGCGCTGACGCCCCTGTTCGGCGGCGTCGCGCGGCGCCCGGTTTTCTTCAGGCCGCCATCTGCAGCGCCGGCGGCGTGATGCCGGGGGCCTTGGCCCGGCTGCCGGTGTCGACGGTGATGTCGCCCGAGAGCTGCCCGCCTTCCTCGATCACGACCTTGCCGTAACGGATCTTGCCCGTGACCTTGCCGGTGGCATGAATCACCAGCTTGTCGCGCACCGTCAGGTCGCCGTCGAAGCTGCCGCGGATTTCAGCGATGTCGATCTCGGCGGAGCCCTTGAACGCGCCAATCTCGGCAATCTGCATCAGGCGCGAATCCATGGTCGCTTCGACCAGGCCTTCCACCACCAGCGTGTCGCAGTCGGTGATCTCCACGCCCTTGAGCTTGATGTTGGGGCCGACGATGAGCCGGCTTCCGCCGGCCGGCGTGATGGAGGCCGCGGGGTTGGGCAAAGGCAGGGTCGGCACCTCGACGGCCGGCGCGGCCGCGACATTGCTGGCGGCGCCCGCCATGGCCGCCGGCGAAGTCCCGCCTGAGAGACCGTGGGATGCGGAGGAACGCAGTGGCAGCGCGTCGGATTCGCGTTTGCCAAAAAACGGTGTGGATGCCATGAAACTTCCTTGTTGAACAGGACTTCATGCTAGGGCCGGGTGCGCTTACATCCGCCCGCCGACACGCAAGTTCGGTAACGAAATGAAGGACGGCGCTGGCGTGCGGCGCCGGTGCGAACGCCGGTCAGGCGGCGCGGACCCGCCCGCCAAAAATCGCGGTGCCCACCCGCACCATGGTGCTGCCGGCATGGATGGCGGCCTCCAGGTCGGCGGTCATGCCCATGGAGAGCGTGTCCAGCGCGAGGCCCTGCGCGCAAAGCGCATCAAACAGCGCCTTCGCGCGCCGGTGCACGGCGAGCGCGGCGTCGAAATCCGCGGCCGGCTCGGGCAGGGTCATGAGCCCACGCAGCGCCAGGCGCGGCAGCTGCGCCACCTCTTTCGCCAGCGCCATCGCCTCGTGGGGCGGCACGCCCGATTTGGTGGGGCCGCCGTCGATGTTGACCTGCAGGCAGACCTGCAGCGGCGCCAGGTGGGCGGGCCGCTGCTCGGACAGGCGCTGGGCCACCTTCAGGCGGTCCACCGTGTGGGCCCAGTCGAAATGCGCCGCCACCAGCCGGGTCTTGTTCGACTGGATCGGGCCGATGCAGTGCCACGCCAGCGGCAGGTCGCCCAGCGCCGCCATCTTGTCCACGGCCTCCTGGAGGTAGTTCTCGCCGAACGCGGTCTGGCCGGCGGCGTGCGCGGCGCGCACCGCGTCCGGCCCGAAGGTCTTGGACACGGCCAGCAGCGTGACTTCGCGCGGATCGCGCCCGGCCGCGCGACAGGCGGCCACGATGCGGGCGTGCACGGTCTGGAGATGGTCGGCAATCATCGTCATAATCCTTGAGAGCGTATCAAAACGACCGAGGGATTCGTGGACATCACCCAACTGCTGGCATTCAGCGTCAAAAACAAGGCTTCCGATCTGCACCTGTCCGCCGGACTGCCCCCGATGATCCGGGTGCACGGCGATGTGCGGCGCATCAACGTCGAGGCGCTGGACCACAAGACCGTCTTCGCCATGGTGTACGACATCATGAACGACGCGCAGCGCAAGGCCTACGAGGAATTCCTCGAATGCGACTTCTCGTTCGAGATCGAGGGCCTGGCGCGTTTTCGCGTGAACGCCTTCAACCACAACCGCGGCGCGGGTGCGGTGTTCCGGACCATTCCCTCGAAAATCCTCACGCTCGAACAGCTCAACGCGCCGAAGATTTTTGGCGATCTGGCCTTGAAGCCGCGCGGCATGGTGCTGGTGACCGGGCCCACCGGCTCGGGCAAATCGACCACGCTGGCCGCCATGGTCAACTACCTCAACGAAACCGAGTACGGCCACATCCTGACTGTGGAAGACCCGATCGAGTTCGTGCACGAATCCAAGAAGTGCCTGATCAACCAGCGCGAGGTCGGCCCGCACACCCTGTCCTTCAACGCCGCGCTGCGCTCCGCCCTGCGGGAAGACCCGGACGCGATCCTGGTCGGTGAAATGCGCGACCTCGAAACCATCCGACTGGCCATGACGGCCGCCGAAACCGGCCACTTGGTGTTCGGCACGCTGCACACCTCCAGCGCTGCCAAGACCATCGACCGCGTGATCGACGTGTTCCCGGCCGAGGAAAAGGACATGGTGCGCGCCATGCTGTCGGAGTCGCTGCAGGCGGTGATTTCGCAGACCCTGTGCAAGACCAAGGACGGCACCGGCCGTGTGGCCGCGCACGAGATCATGATCGGCACCAGCGCCATCCGCAACCTGATCCGCGAGGCCAAGGTGGCCCAGATGTACTCGGCCATCCAGACCGGCAACAGTGTCGGCATGCAGACGCTGGACCAGAACCTGTCGGACCTGGTCAAGCGCAACGTCATTTCACCCGCGGAAGCGCGTTCGAAAGCCAAGATCCCCGAGAACTTCCCGGGTTGAGCGCGCAGCGCAAGGAGAGATTTCATGGAAAGCGATCAGGCAAGCAAGTTCATCACCGACCTGCTCAAGCTGATGGTCAGCCGCAACGGCAGCGACCTGTTCATCACCGCCGAGTTTCCGCCCGCCATCAAGGTGGACGGCAAGGTGACGAAGCTGTCGCCCCAGCCGCTCACGGGCGTGCACACGCAGGCGCTGGCGCGCTCGATCATGAGCGACAAGCAGGCGGCCGACTTCGAGCGCACCAAGGAGTGCAATTTCGCGATCGCACCGGCCGGCGTCGGCCGCTTCCGGGTCAATGCGTTTGTGCAGCAGGGCAAGATCGGCATGGTGCTGCGGGTGATTCCACAGACCTTGCCGACGCTGGACGGCCTGGGCATGCCGCCGGTGCTCAAGGACGTGGTCATGTCCAAGCGCGGCCTGTGCATCCTGGTCGGCGCCACCGGCTCGGGCAAGTCCACCACGCTGGCCGCGATGATCGACTGGCGCAACGAGAACTCCTACGGCCACATCATCACGGTGGAAGACCCGGTGGAGTTCGTGCACGCGCACAAGAACTGCGTGATCACGCAGCGCGAGGTCGGCCTGGACACCGACAACTGGGAGGCCGCGCTGAAAAACACGCTGCGCCAGGCTCCCGACGTGATTTTGATGGGTGAAATCCGAGACCGCGAGACCATGGAACACGCCATTGCCTTCGCCGAAACCGGCCACCTGTGCATGGCCACGCTGCACGCCAACAGCGCCAACCAGGCGCTCGACCGCGTGATCAACTTTTTCCCTGAGGAACGCCGCGCGCAGTTGCTCATGGATCTGTCGCTCAACCTCAAGTCGCTGATTTCGCAGCGCCTGGTGCCGCGGCAAACCGGCAAGGGCCGCCTGGCGGTGGTGGAAGTCCTGCTCAACACGCCACTGATCTCCGACCTGATCTTCAAGGGTGAAGTCACCGAGATCAAGGAGACCATGAAAAAGAGCCGCAACCTCGGGATGCAGACCTTTGACCAGGCGCTGTACGACGCCTACGAAACCAATCTCATCACCTACGAGGACGCATTGCGCAACGCCGACTCCGTGAACGATCTGCGACTGCAGATCAAGCTCAACAGCCAGCGCAGCAAGTCGCAGGATCTGGCATCTGGCACCGAGCACTTCTCCATCGTCTGACGGCTTCCGCGATCGCTCACCCGTTCGTGGGTGATGCCGCGCCGCAGGACTTCACTTGAAAGACATCCATGAGCAACATCAACGTCCGGGCCTACGAACCCACCCCCGCCCGCAAAGTCGCCTTCCTGGGCCTGGGTGTCATGGGTTACCCCATGGCCGGCCATCTGGCCGCCGCGGGCCACCAGGTCAAGGTGTACAACCGGACCGCCGCCAAATCCGCCGCCTGGTGCAAGGAGTTCACGCAGGGCGCCAGGCCCGAATTCGCCGAAACGCCCCGGCTGGCGGCGCAGGGCGCCGACATCGTGTTCTGCTGCGTCGGCAATGACGACGACCTGCGCTCGGTCACGCTGGGCGCCGACGGCGCTTTCGCCGGCATGGAACCCGGCGCGATTTTCGTGGACCACACCACGGCCTCGGCCGATGTGGCGCGCGAGCTTTACGGCGCCGCGAAAAACCTGGGGCTGAGTTTTGTCGATGCGCCGGTCTCGGGCGGCCAGGCGGGCGCGCAAAACGGCGCCCTCACGGTCATGTGCGGCGGCGACGTGGCCGCGTTCGAGGCGGTTCAGCCCGTGGCCATGGCGTTTTCACGCGCCTTCACGCGCATGGGCGAGAGCGGCGCCGGGCAACTCACCAAGATGGTCAACCAGATCTGCATTGCCGGCCTGGTGCAGGGGCTGGCCGAGGCCATCGCGTTTGGCCAGAGCGCCGGGCTCGACATGAACCAGGTGCTCGACGTGATCGGCAAGGGCGCCGCGCAGAGCTGGCAGCTCGACAACCGCGGCAAGACCATGGCGGCCGGCCAATTCGATTTCGGTTTTGCGGTGGACTGGATGCGCAAGGACCTGGGCCTGGTGCTGGAGGAGGCCCGCCGCAACGGCGCCCGCCTGCCCGTGACCGCGCTGGTGGACCAGTTCTACGCCGACGTGCAGCAGATGGGCGGCCGGCGCTGGGACACCTCCAGCCTGATCAAGCGCCTGCGCTGAGGCCCGTCAGGCTCAGGACTTCGGCGCCGTCGAAGGCGCGGGCGCCGGCTGGGGCAGCGTGCGCTGCAGTTCAGCGTCGCTGATGATCTCCAGCACGCGCACCACGCGCTGCACCCCGCTCACGCCGCGCGTGAGTTCGGTGGCGCGATCCGCTTCGCGCTGGGTCACGCGGCCCATCAGGTAGACCGTGCCGCGCTCGGTCACAACCTTGAATGAGTTGGCGAAAATGTCCTGTGCATCGACCATGGTCGCCTTGACCTGACCGGTCACCAGCGAGTCGGACGAGCGCTGGGTCAGCGTGGAGTTGCCCATGACGCCCAGCTCATTGACGATCGCCCGCACGTTCTCGACGCCCGACACGGTTTTCTCCACCAGCTGCTGGTCCTGTGCCGTGGGCACTTCGCCGGTCAGCAGCACCTGGCGGTTGTAGCTGGTCACGTTCACATGGCCGCGCTCGCCCAGGGCCTCGCGCAGGCGGCTGGCGGCGCGCAGCTCGATGCCCTCGTCGTCCAGCTGCGCACCCGAGGTGCGGCGGTCGGTGGCAACCATGCTGCCCATGACGGCGCCGCCGACGACCAGCGGCGCGCAGCCGCCCAGAGCCGACACAAGGGCCAGGACGGTCAGCCCGCCCATCAGGAAACGCGGGGTTTGTTTTGGGGTCATGTTGAAACTTCCTGTTCTCCAAGTAATTGGGCGTCCACGCCGTCGCACAGGCAGTGCAGCACCAGGCCGTGAACCTCGTGGATGCGCGCCATGCGGTCGTGCGGCACGCAGACGTGCACGTCGGTCTCGCGCAGCACCTGACCCATCTCGCCGCCGCCGTGGCCGGTCAGGGCCACCACGGTCATCTCGCGCTCGTGGGCGGCTTCCAGGGCCCGCAACACGGGCGCGGCGTTGCCGCTGGTGGAAATCGCCAGCAGCACGTCGCCGGCCTGGCCCAGCGCCCGCACCTGCCGGGCGAACACCTGGTCGCCATCGTCGCTGCGCGCAATGGCGGTCAGGATGGCGCCGTCGGCGGTTAACGCCAGGGCGCCCAGCTCGGGGCGCTCGCGTTCGAAGCGCCCCACGAACATGGCCGCGAAATGCTGCGCCAGCGTGGCCGATCCGCCGTGGCCGCAGGCCAGCACCTTGCCGCCGCTGGTGACGCAGGCCAGCAGCGCCTGCACTGCGGCCGCGACCGGTTTTCCGAGGGATTGGGCCGACTGGTACTTCAGGTCGGCGCTGTCGATGAAATGCTGTTGAATGCGTTGCTCTAACATGGTCTTTGATGATAACCGCGCCCTCTGCAACGGGATGTAGGACGGTGTAACACGGCGGTGGCACCGCCCGGGTGCCGCGCGCCGGCTCAGCCCAGCGCCGGGCCGCCCCAAGCAAGGCTGGGCCCCCTCGGGGGGCAGTGAGGACACGCAGTGCCGAACGTGGGGGTCACATCAACCCGCATCGAACGCCGCCCGCAGCCACTGCACGCCCGCGGGTTCGACCAGCACCACATCGAAGCGGCAGGGCGGCGGCTCGCGCAGCCGCATCAGGTAGTGGCGCGCGGCAAACACGATGCGCCGCTGCTTGACGACGCCCACGCTGGCCGCCGCGCCGCCGTGCGAGGCGCTGCTGCGCTGGCGCACCTCGGCAAACACCAGCGTGCCGTCGCGCTCGCGCAGGATCAGGTCGATTTCGCCGCCGCCGCGCCCGGGCGTCCGATAATTGCGCGACAGCAGTTTCAGGCCGGCCGCCTGCAGGTGGCGCAGGGCGGCGTCCTCGGCGGCATCGCCCTTTTGCTTGGTGGTGGCGCGTGTGGCCGTTCCGGGTTGAGCCCCGGGCTTTTTTGCAAGGAATTCCATTGTCCCTCCCCTCCAGCGCTTCTTTTGCCCCGGCCCTGATGGCGGCCCGCGAGGCTGCGTCGCACCAGCATTATCCGCAGGGCACGCTCTACGTCGTGGCCACGCCGATCGGCAACCTCGCCGACATCACGCTGCGCGCGCTGCATGTGCTGGCCCTGGTGGACGCCGTGGCCTGCGAGGACACGCGCCACACCCAGCAGCTGCTGCGCGCCTACGGCATCGATCGTCCCGGCGCGCAACTGCTGGCGGTGCACCAGCACAACGAGGCCGAGGCCGCGCAGGCCGTGATCGAACGGCTGCAGCTGGGCCAGCGCATCGCCTATGTGAGCGACGCCGGCACGCCCGCCATCAGCGACCCCGGTGCGCGCCTGGTCGCCGCGGTGCGCGCGGCCTCTCTGGCGGTGGTGCCGCTGCCCGGTGCCAGCAGCGTCACCACGGCGCTCTGCGCGGCGGGCATGACGCAGGAAGGGGGTTTCGTGTTCTCGGGTTTCCTGCCGCCCAAGGCGGCCGAACGCGAACGCGCCGTGCAGGCCCTGGCCGCCGAGCCGCGCGCCGTGGTGCTGCTCGAAGCGCCGCACCGCATCGAGGCGCTGGCCGGCGCGCTGGCCGTGCTAGGCGAACGCCCGGTGACGCTGGGGCGCGAACTGACCAAGCAGTTTGAAGAGATTGCCACGGTGCCCGCGAAGGACTTGCCCGCCTGGCTGGCCGCCGACGCGAACCGCCTGCGTGGCGAGTTCGTGGTGGTGGTGCATGGGGCCCCGGTGGCCGACGACGCGGGCGAGGATCTGCGCGTGCTGAAACTGCTGCTGGCCGAGCTGCCGCTCAAAACCGCCGTCAAGCTCGCGGCCGAGATCACCGGGACGTCGCGCAACACGCTCTACGACGCGGCGCTCGCGGTCAAGAAGAACCCCGGCTGAGCGGCGCCCGCGCCCAGCCGGGGCGCCGTTCTGGAAAGGCCGGGCAACCGGCAAGCACCCGCCAACCTCCATCGCGGCGGAATCTGGCACGTCACTTGCATTGCAACTTGGATACAAGATTGGATGCTTTAAAGTGGTGCAACCCCTCGCTTCTGAATCCTTGGTCAACCCGGCGCCCGTGGCGCCGCGCGACGACACCGCGGAGCCTGCCTGGCTCGCACGGCCGCCCCAGCCGATCTCACTGGAGAAGCCGGGCTGTCTGGACGGCTTGCGCTTTGCCGTCAAGGACAACATCGACGTCGCCGGGCTGCCCACCACGGCCGCCTGCCCCGCCTTTGCCTACCTGCCCACGGACCACGCCGTTGTGGTGCGGCGCCTGCTCGATGCCGGTGCATCCCTGCTCGGCAAGACCAACCTGGACCAGTTCGCCTGCGGGCTCAACGGCACGCGTTCGCCGTATGGCGCCGTGCCCAACGCCTTCAACCCGGCCTATGTCTCGGGCGGTTCCAGCTCCGGCTCGGCCTACGTCGTGGCCACCGGGCAGGTGGACTTCGCGCTGGGCACCGACACGGCCGGCTCGGGCCGCGTACCCGCCGGCCTGAACAACATCGTGGGCCTCAAGCCCTCGAAAGGGCTGATCAGCGCCCGTGGGGTGGTGCCCGCCGCCCAGAGCGTGGACTGCGTCTCCATCTTCGCGCGCAGCGTCGCCATGGCCGTCAAGGTGCTGGAGGCGGCGCTGGGCCACGACGCGCAGGACCCGTACTCCCGTGCCCTGCCGCTGGCCGCCCGGCCGCTCGCGCGGAACTTCCGTTTTGGCATTCCACGCCCGCTCTCGTTCTTCGGGGATGCGCTGGCCGAGACGGCGTTCGCGCAGGCCGTTGCCCGGCTGGAGGCCCTGGGTGGCACCGCCGTGGAAATCGACTATGGCCCGCTGGCGCAGGCCGCCGCGATGCTGTACGACAGCGCCCTGGTGGCCGAGCGCTACGCCGCCATCCGCCCCTTCTTCGACGCCCACGAGCGCGACGTCATGGAGCCGGTTCGCAGCATCATCGCCGCCGGACGCGGCTACAGCGCCGCCGACCTGTACGACGCGCAAACCCGGCTGCGGGCGCTGGGCCAGCAGGCCGCGGCCCTGTGGGAAAAGATGGACCTGCTGCTGGTGCCCACGGCGCCGACGCACTACACCATCGCGCAGATGCAGGAGGACCCGGTGGCGCTCAACCGCAACCTGGGGGCCTACACCAACTTCGTCAACCTGCTGGACTACGCGGCCATCTCGGTGCCCAGCAGCCTGCGCCCGGACGGCCTGCCCTTCGGCATCACCCTGGTCGGCCCTTGCGGCAGCGACTGGCAGCTCGCGGAACTCGGCCAGCGCTACCACCATGCCACGGGGCTGGCGCAGGGGGCCACCGGCGAGCCCTTGCCGGAACCCCAGCCGATCCGGGGCCTGCACACCGGCGCCACGGTGAAGGTGGCGGTGGTCGGCGCCCACTTGTCGGGCATGCCGCTGAACAGCCAGCTGACCGAGCGCGGCGCCACGCTGGTGCGCGAGGCCCGGACGGCGCCGGACTACCGCTTCTTTGCCCTGCCAGGCACGGTGCCGCCCAAACCCGGCCTGCTGCGCGTCGCACCGGGCCAGGGCGCCGCCATCGCGCTGGAAGTCTGGGACATGCCGGTCGAGCACTACGGTTCGTTCGTCGCGATGATCCCGGCGCCGCTGGGCATCGGCACGCTGGAACTGGCCGACGGCAGCAGCGTGCAGGGCTTCCTGTGCGAAGCGCAGGCGCTGCAAGGTGCCACGGACATTTCTGATTACGGCGGCTGGCGTGCCTACATCGCCGCGCTCAAGGCCGGCGCGGCCTGAAGCCTGAAGGCCCACCCATTTCCACAGACCTTCCACGGAGAACCGCATGACCGCACCTGAATCCCTGACGCCGGCAACGCCGGCCCCCACGCGCCGGCAACTGATCCAGACCGGCGCCGCGCTGGGCGGCCTGGGCCTGCTCGGTTCACCGGCCCTGTTGCGCGCGCAAACCGGCCCGAAGATCCGCATCGGCTACTGGCCCATCGCCGCCGGCCTGCCGTTCTACGCGGCGGTGGAGCTGGGCTACTTCAAGGAAGCTGGCCTGAACGTGGAAGCGCTCAAGTTCGCCGGCGCCCAGCAGATCATGGAAGGCATGTTGTCCGACCGCTGCGACGGCAGCGCCAACGGCACCGGCTCGGCCAACATCGCCGTCGGCGAAATCGCCGCACCCGGCTCGTTCAAGATCTTCTGCTCGAACCCGAGCAACGTGAAGAACGTGCTGGACGAGGTCATCGTGCCGGTCGGCAGCAGCGCCAAGACCATGGCCGACCTCAAGGGCAAGCGCGTCGGCTCCGGCCCGGGCATCCAGAACGTGACGCTGGCCAAGACCGTGCTGGAGCGCGGCGGCGCCACCGGTGCCACGGTGGTGGAGCTGCCTATCGGCCAGCACGTGGCGGCGCTGGCCGCAGGCCAGCTCGACGGCTGCTACACCCTGGAGCCGACCGGCACGATCGGGCGCCTGAACGGTACCACCCGGGTGCTGGAAGCCGGCGTGATCGCGAAATACGTGCTTGGCGATCCGCTGGCGCCGTGGTTTGGCGGCTCGGCCTCCCTCACCGCGGCCTTCATCAAGAAGTACCCCGGCGAAGCGAAAAAATTCATCACCGCCTATGGCAAGGGCGTGAGCTACGTGCGTGCCAAGCCCGCCGAAGCGCGCCAGTACCTCAAGGGCTACACCGCCATCGAAGGCGCGTTGACCGGCGAGGTGCCGCTGGCCGCGTACACCCTGTACAACGAATTCACGCCGGCCGACGTGGCGCACTTCCAGAAGTTCTTCGACCTGTTCGCCGAGAAGGGCATCTTCGCGTCGCGGCTCATGGTCGATTCCATGCTCTACAAGGGTTGAGCATGGCGGACCCGACACCTTCCATCCTGACGGCGCCGGTCCAGCCCTGGGCGCCGCCGGCCGCCGCCGCGCCGGCCGCTGCGCCGCGCCCGGCGGCATGGGGCAAGGCCTTGCCCTTCATCGGGCCGCTCGCGCTCTTTATCGTCTGGGATCTGGTCGTGCGCCTGGGTTTCATCAAGGCCATCCTGCTGCCCGCGCCGGCCGATGCGCTTGGCGCGCTGGCCAGCGGCCTGGCGGGCGGCCCCCTGCTCGGGGACTTCATGGTCACGGTGTGGCGAACGGTCCAGGCCTTCCTGATCGCGGCCGCCGTCGGCATGCCACTGGGCGTGCTGCTGGGCAGCAACGAAAAAGCCTACCGCAGCGTGGAGTTCCTGATCGACTTCTTCCGCTCCACGCCTTCGTCGGCCCTGATCCCGCTGTTCCTGATGATCTTCGGCGTCTCCGATGTCAACAAGGTGGCCATCGCCGCCTTCGGCGCCCTGCTCATCGTGGTGTTCAACAGCGCCTACGGCGTGATCAACGCACGCAAGCAGCGCGTGATGGCGGCGCGCGTCATGGGCGCCTCGCGCTGGCAGGTGTTCAAGGACGTACTGGTCTGGGAGAGCCTGCAGCCGAGCTTCGTCGGGCTGCGCTCGGCCGTCTCGATGGCGCTGGTCATCGTGATCGTCGCGGAGATGTTCATCGGCGCCGACAGCGGGCTGGGCAACCGCATCATCAACTCGCAGCAGGTCATGAACGTGCGCGACATGTACGCGTCCATCCTGGCCGCCGGGGCGCTCGGCTACGCCCTGAACATTCTCTTCTTGATGGTCGAACGCCGCATCGTCCACTGGAGCGGACGATGAGCGCGGTGTTGAACGCCCCTGTCGTGGCCGACGTGCCCGTGCCGGCCTTCCAGCCCGGCCCGGCCGGCACCCATATCACCGTGCGCGGCCTGACCAAGCATTTCGCCGGCTGGCCGCTGTACGAGGACTTCAACCTCGACATCCCCAAACACAAGATCGTCTCGGTGTTCGGACCCAACGGCTGCGGCAAGTCCACGCTGATCAACATGATCGCGGGCTTGGTGCCGATCGACGCGGGTGAGATCCTGTTCGACGGCAAGTCGCTGAAAGACACGCGGATCGGCTACGTCTTCCAGAACTACCGCGACGCGCTGTTTCCCTGGATGCGCACCATCGACAACATCGCCTACCCGCTCAAGCTGGCGGGCCGGTCCAAGGCCGAGGTGGACCGCCGCATGGCCGAACTCGTGGCCTCCTTCGACGTGAGGTTCGACCTCAATCGCTACCCCTACGAACTCTCGGGCGGCCAGCAGCAGACGGCGTCGATCATGCGGGCGCTCGCGCCCAAGCCCGAGGTGCTGTTCCTGGACGAGCCGTTCTCGGCGCTGGATTTTGAGATGACGCTGTTCATCCGCGAAAAGCTGCAGGAGGTGTTCATGCAGACCGGCACCACCATGCTGCTGGTGTCGCACGACCTCGAAGAAGCGGTGTACCTCGCTGACCAGGTCCTGCTGCTGACCAAGCGCCCCACCCGCGTGGCCGAGATCCTGCCGTATGCCGACGCCCGTCCGCGCACGGTGGAGACGCTCTCCGAGCCCGGCTTCATCCAGGCCAAGAAACGCAGCCTGGAGATTTTTCAACGCGAGGTCCGCCGATGAGCCCGACCGACGCGGACCTTCTGGCCTACGTGGAAGCCAGCGCCGCCCTGCTGGCGCTGCCGCTGGAGGCGGCGCGCGCGCAGCGGGTGGCGCAGCATCTGGCGCGCACGGCCGCGCTGGCGGCCTTGCTGGACGGCGTGCCGCTGCGGCCCGAGGACGAACCGGCGGAAATCTACCGTCCGGCCCCCTTCCCGGGCACCGCCGACGGGGGCGCGTCGTCATGAAGCAGCTTGCGGACCTGTCCCGTGCGCTGGCGACAAAGGAACTCAGCGCCCGCGAGTTGCTGGACCACAGCCTGGCGCGCATCGAGGCCACCGATGCCCGCGTCAACGCCTTCACCGACCGCACACTGGCGCGCGCCCGCGCCGAGGCCGCCGCGGTGGATGCCCGCCGCGCCGCCGGCGAGGCGTTGTCGCCACTGGCCGGCGTGCCCTACGCGGTGAAGAACCTGTTCGACATCGAGGGCGTCGTCACGCGCGCGGGCTCGCGCATCAACCGCGGCCATGCACCCGCGGCGCGCGACGCCGTGCTGGTGCAGCGCCTGGCGGCGGCCGGCGCGGTGCTGGTGGGCGCGCTGAACATGGACGAATACGCCTACGGCTTCACCACCGAAAACAGCCATGACGGCCCCTGCCACAACCCGCACGACCTTGGCCGCAGCGCCGGCGGCTCCTCCGGCGGCAGCGGGGCGGCGGTGGCGGCGGGGCAGGTGGGCCTCGCGCTCGGCTCCGACACCAATGGCTCGATCCGCGTGCCCGCCTCGCTGTGCGGGGTCTGGGGCCTGAAACCCACGTTCGGCCGCTTGTCGCGGCGCGGCAGCGAGCCGTTCGTCCACAGCATCGACCACCTCGGCCCGCTGTCCGACTGCGTCGAAGGCCTGGCCTGGAGCTACGACGCCCTGCAGGGACCGGACGCGCTCGACCCCGGCTGCCATGCCACGGCGCTGCAGCCCGTGGCGGCCGACCTGCAACTCGGCCTGGCCGGCTTGCGCGTGGGTGTGCTGGACGGCTATTTCCACGACCACGCGACGCCGCCCGCGCGCGAGGCCGTGGCGCTGGCGGCGAGCACCCTCGGGGCCCGCGCCGAAGTGAGCTGGCCCGACGCCGCGCTGGGCCGGGCCGCCGCGTTCATCATCACGGCCAGCGAAGGCGGCAGCCTGCACCTGGCGGATTTGCGGACCCGCGCGGACGAATTCGAACCCCTGTCGGTGGACCGCTTCATCGCGGGCGCGCTGCAACCCGCTGCGTGGTACGTGCGGGCGCAGCGGTTCCGGCGCGTTTACCGCGACCGCATCAATGCCCTGTTCCAGCACTGGGACATCCTGCTGGCGCCCGCCACGCCTGTGGCCGCGCCCGCCATCGGCACGGAGTGGATCGACATCAACGGCAGCTGCCAGCCCTGCCGGCCGTCGCTGGGCTTGCTGACCCAGCCGGTGTCATTCATGGGCTGCCCCGTGGTGGCCGCGCCGATGTGGCCCGCGGGAACCGGCGGCCTGCCGATCGGCGTGCAGGTGATCGCCGCGCCCTGGCGCGAGGACCTGGCCTTGCGCGTCGCCTGGGTCCTGCAGCAGTCCGGCGTCGCCGGCGTCAAACCCGTGGAGCTCTGACATGGAAATCAACCTGCCCGAGGTGCTGGCCGAAGTCACCGCGCAGTTCGAGCGTTATGAACAGGCCCTGGTGTCCAACGACGTCGCGGTGCTGGACGAGCTGTTCTGGAACAGCCCGCACACCCTGCGCTACGGCGCCACTGAAAACCTTTATGGCTTCGACGCCATCCGCGACTTCCGCGCGGCACGCCCCGCCCAGGGGCTGGCGCGCACCATTTTGAAGACCGTCATCACCACCTATGGGCGTGACACGGCCACCGCCAACGTCGAATTCCAGCGCACCGGCAGCACCAGCACCGGGCGCCAGAGCCAGACCTGGGTGCGCATGCCCGAGGGCTGGCGCGTGGTGGCCGCCCATGTGAGCCTGCTGGCCTGAACCGGCGCCCTGACATGGCACACATATTGCGCACTGTCTTGTATCCAAGGCCGGGCCGACCCAGCAAACCCGTTTGCATTTGATTCACCACCCACCCCACCGGAGAAGCCACCATGACCGTCAAGAACTTCAATCGTCGCGACTCACTCAAGACACTTGCCGCCGTTGGCGCCGCGGGCGCGCTGGGCGGATTCAGCGAACTGGCGCTGGCCCAGAAGCCGATCACGGTCGGCGTGATCTACGTCGGCCCGCGCGACGACTACGGCTACAACCAGGCCCAGGCCGAGGCCGCCGCGATGCTCAAGAAGATGCCGGGCGTGAAAGTGGTCGAGGAAGAAAACGTGCCCGAGACCGCCGCCGTGCAGAAGACCATGACCGGCATGATCGCGCAGGACGGCGCGTCGCTGGTGTTTCCGACCTCGTTCGGCTACTTCGATCCGCACATGCTGGCCGTGGCCGCCAAGTTCCCCGACGCGCGTTTCGCGCATTGCGGCGGCATGTGGACCGAAGGCAAGCACCCCAAGAACACCGCCAGCTTCTTCGGCTACATCGACGAGTGCCAGTACCTCAACGGCGTGATCGCCGCCCACATGAGCAAGAGCGGCAAGCTCGGCTTCATCGCGGCCAAGCCGATCCCGCAGGTGCTGCGCAACATCAACGCCTTCACCATGGGCGCGCGCTCGGTCAAGCCCGCCATCACCACCAGCGTGATCTTCACGGGTGACTGGTCCATGCCGGTCAAGGAAGCCGAGGCCACCAACAGCCTGGCCGACCAGGGTGTGGACGTGTTCACCATGCACGTGGATGGCCCCAAGGTCATCGTCGAGACCGCCGCCAAGCGCGGCAAGATGGTCTGCGGCTACCACGCCAGCCAGGCCAAGCTCGCGCCCCAGGCTTACCTGACCGGCGCCGAGTGGAACTGGCTGACCGCCTACACCACCTTCATCGACGCCGCGCGCCGCGGCAAGCCGCATCCCAATTTCGTGCGCGGCGGCCTGAAGGACGGCTTCGTCAAGATGTCGGCCTACGGCCCGGCGGTGACCGACGCGGCGAAGAAGTCGGCCGACGGCACCAAGGCGCAGATGATGGCCGGCAAGTTCGACATCTTCAAGGGGCCGCTCAAGGACAACAAGGGCGCCACCGTCATCGCGGCGGGCAAGTCGTTCAAGCAGACCGACCTCGAGCTGGAAAAGATGAACTACCTCGTCGAAGGCGTGATGGGTTCGATCAGCTGATGTGCGCTGCAGGCCGGTCGCCATGCGCAACGCCCTGAAGGAAACCCTGCTCCCCACCGTGGCCATCGCGGCCGCGTTGCTGCTGTTCGGCGTGTTCGTCTGGTTCGCGGGGGCCAGCCCCCTGGATGTCTGGGTGTTGCTGTTCAAGGGCGCCTTCGGCGACGGGTACTCGTGGCAGAACACCTTGCAGCGCGCGGCGCCCTTGATGTTGACGGCCCTGTGCGTGGCGATTCCGGCGCGTGCCGGGCTGGTGATCATCGGCGGCGAAGGGGCGCTGGTCCTGGGCGGCCTCGCCTGCGCGGGGCTGGCCCAGGGCCTGCCCTTGCCGGACAACCTCGCGGGGACCGTGCTGGTCTGCGCGGCGGGCGCCCTCGCGGGCGCCCTGTGGATCGGGCTGGCCGGCTGGCTGCGCCAGTTCCGCGCCATCAACGAAACCATCAGCAGCCTGCTGCTGGCCTATGTGGCGGTCGGCCTGTTCAAGCACCTTGTGGAGGGGCCCTTGCGCGACCCGTCCAGCCTGAACAAGCCCTCCACCTTCGCCCTGTCTGACGGGTTGCGCATCGGCGGCATTGCCGGCACGGATGTCCACTGGGGCCTGGTGCTCGGCGTGGTCGCCTGCCTTGCGGCGGGGCTGTGGCTGCGGCTCACGCCCTCGGGCTTCGCGGTGCGTGTGGTCGGCGGCAACCCGCGCGCGGCCCAGCTGGTCGGCCTGCCGGCGTCGCGGCTGATTCTGCTGGCGTGCGTGCTCGGGGGCGCGGGCGCGGGCCTGGCCGGCGCGGTGGAAGTCGCCGCCGTGCACAACAGCGCCAACGCGGCGCTGATCGCGGGTTATGGCTATGCGGGCATCCTGGTGTCGTTCATCGCGCGGCACCACCCGGTCGCGGTGATCCCGGTGGCGATCCTGTTCGG
>JAHFQI010000169.1 GCA_023259355.1 Comamonadaceae bacterium | reverse complement strand
CGCTCGCGCCTGTGGTGGCCATGGCGGCGGTCGTGCCGCCTGTGCCTGTTGCCGTCGTCCCCACCCCCGCTCCGGTGGCGCAGGCGCCCAGGGCACCTGCCGCGGTCGTTGTGGCCGCGCCGGTGCCAGTCCCCGCCTCGGCGGCAATGGCGGTACCTGTCGTTGCGGCAGCTTCCGACTCGCCGCGCATGGTCGATGTCCAGCCCCTGCTCGCGCAGTTGCTCGGCGCGCTGCAAAGCGGCCGGGGTGATCAGGTGATCCGGCTGGTGGACCGCTCGGCGCGTCAGGGCGACGGCGGCGCCCGCTTTGCCGACGTCTACAACCGCACCATTTCAGGCTCGCGCGCCGTGAAGTTGGGCCAGGTGCAGTTCGCGGGTCGAAATGGCGGTGACCATCTGGTCGTGGACGGTGTCGTGCTGCTGCACTTGCAGGATGAAGGGTCCCAAAACTCGACCAAGGAACTGGTGGTTCGCGCCTTGTTTGCCTCGCGCGGCGGGCAGCCCGTCCTGACGCAGCTGAGCGCGAGCGACTCCGGACGATGAGCACCACCGGGCGGCCACCGTGGGCTGTTGCGGTGTCCGCCGCGACGATGGTGGCGCTGGTGGCCATCGCCTTGGCCTTGGGCTGGATCAGCCTGCAGCGCAATTTTGATCGCGCCTGCGAGCTCGACGAGTGGCCGAATTTCTCCTCCTGCCCGAAGCCGGACGCGGCGGTGGCGGCCCAGGTGCGCGATTTGCGCCAGCGGATTGCGAGGAACCCCGGCGACGTGGTGCCCTATCTGGCCCTGACCCTGCTGACCACGCAACCGGGCGGCATTGCGCCGCTCGACGATGAGGCGGTGCTGGCGGCGACCGGCAAGCTCGCCGGGCATGACCCGCGGCTCCTGCGAGTGCGGGCCTCGCGCGCGTTGCAGCGTCGCCAGTGGCCTGAGGCGGTGCGCTTGCTCACGCAGTTGGTGGAACTGCACCGCGACGGCCCCGCGGCGCAAGCCCTGGCATCCCTCCTGGCATGGTCGGATGCGCGTGCCGCCCTGGTGGCGGCGCTTCAGCCGGACAGCCATTGGGTCGAGCCGCTCTTGCAGGCCTTGCCGGCGTCGCAGGTGCCGGCGCAGCAGGCGATGCCGTTCCTGGCACAGGCACTGACTTTGCGCTTGATCCCTGCGGAGGCCGGGCTGGCGCTGGTCAGCCAGCTCAAGGCCGGCGGTTACTGGCTGGACGGCCAAGCGCTGTGGCTGCGGCTGCTTGGGCAACCCGCGCCACTGATCTACAACGGCGACTTCGAGAATGGTTTCGTTCGCGGCGGTTTTGACTGGGAGCTGCAGGACGCGGCCCCGGCGCGCACCGGCGTTCAAGTCCAGCAGCCTCCCGTGGCGGGTGCGCAGGGGCGGGCGCTGGAGCTGGCCTTCAATGGCCGACCGCTCGCCTTGCCGGTGGTCGGCCAGCACCTGGTGCTGTTTCCCGGAAGCTACACGTTCTCGGGCCGCTACATGGCGCAGCAGCTGCGGGCTGGCGCGGGGCTGACCTGGGTGTTCACCTGCACGACCGGTGGCGCCGAGCTGGGGCGGACGCCGTCGCTGACCGACACGCAAGGCCGTTGGCAGGATTTGACCCTGCCGCTGGAGGTGCCCGCGAACTGCGGCGCCGTGCTCATGCAGCTGCGGACGCAACTGGGCAGCGATGCGCTCGCGGGCCTTCGCGGCGAGGCTTATTTCGATGGTTTCGGGCTGTCAGCCCGTTGAAGGGTGGTGACGATGATTGACCTGCACAGCCACATTCTTCCCGGCATCGACGACGGTGCCAAGACGCTGGACATTTCCCTGGAAATGGCGCGGATCGCGGTGGACGATGGCATTCACACCATGGCGTGCACCCCGCACATTTACCCGGGATTGTACATGAACGACGCCGCCGGCATCACGCGCCACCGCGATGCGCTGCAGGCCGCGCTGGACGCGAAGGGACTGGCGCTGAAGCTCGTGACCGGCGCCGACGTGCACCTGGTGCCGGGCCTGCTGGACGGCCTGCGTGCGGGCCGCGTGCCCACGCTGGCGGGGTCGCGTTATGTGCTGCTGGAGCCATCGCACAACATCGTGCCGCCCCGTTTCCTCGACTCGGTGTTTTCACTGGTCGCGGCGGGCTACACCCCCGTCATCACGCACCCCGAACGGCTGGTCTGGATCGAGGAGCAGTACCCCGTGTTCGCCCAGCTGATCCAGCAAGGCGCGTGGATGCAGGTCACGGCCGGCGCCCTGACGGGCAAGTTCGGCCCGCGCGCGAAGTACTGGGGCGAGCGGTTTCTGGGCGAGGGGCAGACGCACATCCTCGCCAGCGACGCGCATTCCACAGGCCGGCGTGTGCCGCAGCTGTCGCAGGCGCGTGCCGTGGCGGAGCGCTGGCTCGGCGCGGAAGAGGCCCGTCGCCTGGTCATCGACCGGCCTCAGGCCATCCTCGACGACATCGCGCCGTCACGGGTGCCCGCGCCGCCCCAGATCGCGCCGCAGCGCGGTTGGCTCCAGAAAATCCTGCGCCGGGCTTGACGCCCTCATCCATGGCCAATGCGGCGCGCCATGGGGCGTGCCGGGCGCCGCGCTGAAACGAGGTTTCCGGGCGGCTCAGGCCACCATGAGCCGGGCCGCGCCGGCGGGCTCGATGCGCCCGACCACGGCGGCGCGGTCGAAGCCGTGTTTTCGGAAAATGGCCAGCACCTCGTCCAGGCTGTCCGGGCTGCACGACACCAGCAGGCCGCCGCTGGTCTGCGGGTCGGTCAGCAGGGCCTGGTCTTGCGGGGCGAAACCGGCGGGCAGCGAGATGTCCGCGCCGTAGCCGGCCCAGTTGCGGCCTGAAGCACCCGTCACCATGCCTTGACCGGCCAGCTCGCGCACGCCGGACAGCAGGGGCACGGCGGCCCAGTCGATGTGGACCGTGCAGTTTGCGCCGCGTGCGATTTCCAGGGCGTGGCCGGCCAGGCCGAAGCCGGTGACGTCGGTCAGCGCATGCACACCTTCGAGCGCGGCCAGTTCCGGCCCGGGGGTGTTGAGCTGGGTGGTGTTGGCGATCATCTGCGCGTAGCCCTCGGGGCTCAGCGCGTCCTTCTTGAGCGCGGCCGACAGCACGCCCACGCCCACGGGTTTGCCCAGCACCAGCACGTCGCCGGGGCGGGCGTCGGCATTGCGCTTGACGCGCTGGGGGTGGACCAGGCCCAGCGCAACCAGGCCGTAGATGGGTTCGACAGAGTCGATGGTGTGGCCGCCCGCGATCGGGATGCCCGCGGCGCGGCAGATCGAGGCACCGCCTTCCAGGATCTTGCCGATGGTTTCGGTGGACAACACGTTGATCGGCATGCCCACCAGCGCCAGCGCCATGATCGGCGTGCCGCCCATGGCGTACACGTCCGAGATCGCATTGGTCGCGGCGATGCGGCCGAAGTCGAATGGGTCATCGACGATGGGCATGAAGAAGTCGGTGGTGGCGATGAGCGCCTGGCTCTCGTTGAGCTGGTAGACGGCCGCGTCGTCGGCGGTTTCGATGCCGACCAGCAACTCCTTGGGGATCGGCATCTGCGTCGTGCCCTTGAGGATCTCCGACAGCACACCCGGCGCGATCTTGCAGCCGCAGCCGCCGCCGTGGGACAGGGACGTCAGGCGGGGTTGCGCTGGGGTGGCGGCCAGGGGCGTGGCAGGGGGGGTCATGGCATCTCCAGCAAGTCTTTAATCAGGTGGCGCAGGGTGGTCCGCTCGGCCTGGGGCGCGAACAGGGGCGCGCGAAGCTGGCATTGTGCGCGAAGCCGGGAAAGCAGGCCGCCCCCGGGGCCGCCCGCGTCCTGCAGCCCGTCGCGGCAGCGCGCCAGCAGGCCGGCCAGCGCGCCGGCGTTGCCGTGTTCGAAATAGCCGGCGTAATCCGGCCCGAGCATGCCGACATTGCCGGGCACGCGCGAGGCCAGCACCGGCGTGCCGCTGGTCACGGCTTCCATGATGACGTGCGCGCCGCCTTCCATGCGGCTTGCGTGCACCAGCACATGGGCGCGCTGGATGTGCCGTCGCACGGCCTCGTGAGGCAGCCCGCCGAGCCAGCGGTAATGCGGGCATTCGGCGGCCGTCGCGCGGGCCGCGTCGCCCAGCGCGGGATCGAGCACGGCACCGATGTGGTCGATCAGGATGCCGGGCGCGCCCTTCAACAGCCGTGCAGCGTCCATGAGTGTTCGCGGTGATTTTTCCTCGCGCAGGTGGCCCACCATCACCGCACGCAGGTGCTGATCGGTTTTGGGCAGGGGCTGGCGCGATGGCGAGGACTGGAACACCACGCGCGCCTTGCCGCGCAGCGCCGCCGGCAGTTCCTCAGGGCCGCGCTCCTGCAGCACCACGAGCCGCTGCGCCAGCGCCAGCGATTGCTGTGCCGAGGCGTCGGTCTGGATGTCGCGGTACAGGTCGGTGCCCGTGAGCACGAGCACCAGGCCGCGGCCCGGATGGGCCCGCGCCCAGGCCGCAACCGGGCCGGCCGAGCGGCGCGCGTGCAGCGCGATCATCACGGCATCCTGCGCGGCCGCATCGCCGTCCGGCCACTGGCTCGCGATGCGGACACGGTAGTTCGCGGCCAGCATGCGCCGCCAGCGCCAGGCGGTCTGCCAGTTGCCGTTGTTGGCATCGGCCAGCGCCGGACTGACAATGACCACCGAAGCTTTGCTCATGACCCGTTTATAGCGTGATGACATTTTCCATCGCACCCCTGTTTCCCGATTGGCACACCGCGCACGAAGCCCGCACCGGCGGCCGCGCCGTGCTGGCCCAGGCGCTGACGGCCGCGCGCGAGCGCACCTTGGCCCTGTTTTCGGCCTACGAGAAGGCCTTGCGATCCGTTGGCATGGCCGTGCCCTGCACCGCGGAACTCAATCCGCCGCTTTGGGAACTGGGCCATGTCGGCTGGTTTCAATCATGGTGGCTGGCCCGCAATCCCCAGCGCGGTCTGGGCGCGGCCTGCGACCCCGACGCTGCCCGCGTGCCGTCGCGGCTGGCCGGGGCTGACGCGCTCTACAACTCCAGCCTGGTGCCGCATGACACCCGCTGGCAATTGCCGTTGCCCGGGGCCGAGGCCACGCGCGCGGACCTGCAGGCAGGGTTCGGCGACACGCTGGCCCTGCTGGCCGCCAGCGCCGAGGACGATGCGTCGCTCTATTTCTTCCGGCTCGCACTGTTCCATGAGGACATGCACGCCGAAGCGGCCGTGTACATGGCGCAGGCGCTGGGGATTGGGCTGCCCGCCGAATCGGCGTTCCCGTCGCGACGCAGAGGGGCGCCCCCGCCAGCCGGCACGTCGGTGCTTGCCATTCCCGCGCGCACCTGGACGCTCGGCAGCGCCTGCGGCGGCTTTGCCTTCGACAACGAACTGGGCACCCATGCCGTTGCTCTGGCGGCTTTCGAGATCGATGCCACGCCTGTGACCTGGGCCCGCTACCTGCCCTTCGTCGAGGCCGGCGGCTACCGCGATGCGCGCTGGTGGTCGCCCGAAGGCTGGCATTGGTTGCAGGGGGCGGGCCGAGGCATGCAGGTGCCGCGGTATTTGCGGCGGGAAGACGGCGGCGGGTGGTCAGGGGCGCAGTTTGGCGCCTGGCAACCGCTCGATGCGCAGGCCCCGGCCGTGCATCTGAGTGGGTTCGAGGCCGACGCCTGGTGCCGCTGGGCCGGTCGCCGGCTGCCGACCGAGGCCGAGTGGGAGTGCGCCGCGATGACCCAGCCGCAATTCCAGTGGGGCGCCGTCTGGGACTGGACGGCCAGCCCGTTCGAGCCCTACCCTGGCTTTGCGCCACACCCCTACCGCGACTATTCCGCGCCGTGGTTCGGCACGCGCCGGGTCTTGCGCGGGGCCAGCGTCGCCACGTCGCCCCGCATGACGCACCCGAAATACCGCAACTTTTTCACACCGGAGCGCAACGACATCCATGCCGGCTTCCGCAGCTGTGCGCTGGACGCAGGGTGATGAACCGCCGTCCGCCCGTCATCGCGAAGCCATGGGCCGCGGCGATCCATGCGGCGCATCGAGGCAGGGGCGGGCCGGTCTCAGGAACGGGCCCAGAACACCGCGAACCAGCCGGCGGCGTCGGTCCAGACCCGGGTGTTCCGAAAGCCCGCAGCCCGCAGCAGCGCGTCGAAGTCCGCAGCCTGCCATTTGTACGAGTTCTCGGTGTGGATGCGTTCCCCCGCGGCAAAGCGGCGTTCTTGTACCGACGCGGCACCGGGCCAGCACACGGCAAGAGGCTCCCGCGCCTCCAGGTGCATCTCGATGCGCGATTCGGCGGCGTTGTAGAACGCCACGTGCCGCCAGTCGGCCAGACGGAAATCCGCGCCGGTCAGGCGGTTGATGTGCGACAGCAGGTTGCGGTTGAAGGCGGCCGTCACGCCCAGCGCGTCGTCGTAGGCGGGCTCCAGAATGCGGGCCGGCTTGACCAGGTCCACGCCGATCAGCAGGCCGCCGCCGGCGCCGCCCTGCGCGCAGGCCGCATGCGCCTGGCGCAGGAAGGCCAGGGCCTCGGCCGGCGCAAAATTGCCGATGCTGGAGCCGGGGTAGAACAGCACGCGCGGGGCGCCGTCGCCAGACCCTGAAAAGCCGTCGCGAAAGGCTTCAGCCGGCAGCGCCAGCGACTGTGAAAAATCCATGCCCACGCCGACCATGTCGAGTGCCGGAAACTGCCGCTGCCGGCCGGCCAGGGCGTGGCGCAGGTAGTCCACCGAGATGTCCACGGCCACGTAGCGGCGGGGCTGGAGCGCCTCGAACAGCCGCGCCGCCTTCTCGCCATTGCCGGCACCCAGGTCCACCAGCGTGGCGCCTGATGGCAGCTGCGCGGCCATGGCCGGTGCGTGCGCCGCGAAGATCGCCGCCTCGGTGCGCGTGGGGTAGTACTCGGGCAGCTCGGTGATCGCGTCGAACAGGCGGGAGCCCAGCGCGTCGTACAGGTACTTGGGCGAGGTGAACGCCGCCGGGGCGAGCAGGCCGCGGATCAGTTCGTCGCGCACCGCGGCACGGTCCTCGTGGTGCAGCTGCACGAAGCGCGGTGTGCGGGGCAGCACGGCGGCTTGGGTGGTGTCGGCCATGGCGCAATGTAGCAGGCCCGGTTGGCCGCATCGGGGCTTGCCGCTTGGGGTTTAATCCGGGGTGTTTCCTTTTCTTGCTGAAGGTTTTGTATGTTCCGATTTTCTTCTTCACGCGCCTTCAAGGCGCTCGCTGCCTGCACCGTGCTGGCGTTCGCCGGCCACGCCGCGGCCCAGGCCGTGTTTAAGTTCACCGCGATTCCCGACGAGTCGCCCACCGAACTCGCGCGCAAGGCCGCGCCGCTGGTCAAGTACCTGGAAAGCCGCCTGGGCATGAAGGTCGAGTTTACGCCCGTGACCGACTACGCCGCGTCGGTCGAGGCGCTGGCCAACAAGCAGATCGACATGGCCTGGTTCGGCGGCTTCACTTTCGTGCAGGCCAATGTGCGCTCGGGCGGCAAGGCCGTGCCGCTGGTGCAGCGCGAGGAAGACGAGAAATTCAAGTCGGTCTTCATCACCACCGACCCGGCGATCAAGACCCTGGCCGATCTGAAGGGCAAGAACGTGAGCTTCGGCTCGCAGTCCAGCACCTCGGGCCATTTGATGCCGCGCAGCTTCCTGCTCGACGCGAAGGTGGACCCCGACAAGGACTTCAAGCGCGTGGCCTATTCCGGCGCGCATGACGCGACCATCGCCGCCGTGGCTGCCGGCAAGGTCGACGCCGGGGCGCTGAACATCTCGGTGTGGGAGAAATTCGTCGCCGACAAGAAGGTGGACACGACCAAGGTGCGCGTGTTCTACACCACGCCCCCGTACTACGACTACAACTGGACGGTGCATGCCGACATGCCCGCCGCCATGAAGGAGAAGATCGCCAAGGCCTTCCTCGACCTGAACAAGGCCACGCCCGAAGGCAAGGACATCCTGGAGCTGCAGCGCGCCAGCAAGTTCGTGCCGACCAAGGCCGAGAACTACAAGGGCATCGAAGCGGCGGCGCGCAGTGCCGGCCTGCTGAAATAAGCGTGCCGGGCACCGCTGTGGTTTGTCGGGCCGCGTTCGCCATGGCGAGCCCGCAGGGCGTGGCGATCCACGGTCGCTGCTCGGGCTTGATGCATGAACATTGTTCTTGACGCCTGTTCGGGCCGTCACCCGGCGGCCCGCGCCGGGGCGCCGGCCGCCCTGCGGGCCTTCAGCCTGCGGATCGACCGTGGCGAGCAGGTCGCGGTGATCGGCCCGTCGGGTGCGGGCAAGACCACGCTGCTGCACCTGCTGGCCTGCGCGCTGCCGCCGTCGGCGGGCACCCTGACGCTGGACGGCCGCGACCCGTGGACCTTGCCGCGGGCGGGGCTGCAGCGCCTGCGCGGCCAATTGTTTCTCGCGCCGCAGGTGCCACCATTGCCGCCGCGCCAGCGCGTCGTCACGGCCGTGCTGGCCGGGCGCCTGCCGCACATCGGCCTGTGGC
>JAHFQI010000168.1 GCA_023259355.1 Comamonadaceae bacterium | reverse complement strand
GCGCAGCGGCGCGCACGAGGCCGCGCGCGTCTATGTGCGCGTTCAGCAGGCGGCCGATGTGCTGCTGGGCCTGATCGCCGGCGGCCTGTTCATGGCCGGCGGCTGGGCCGTGCACCTGCTTTATGACGCGCGTTACGCCGACGCCGGCTGGATGCTGCAGCTGCTGGGCCTCGGGCTGCTGGCCCTCCGCTACCAGGTGCTCGAACAGATGATGTTCGCGCGCGGCCAGCCCGCCTGGGTCAGCGCCAGCAATGCGCTGCGTGCCGCCTGCCTGGTGCTGCTGATCCCGGCGGGTTATGCGCTGGGCGCCGAACGCGGCGCGGTCATGGCGGTGGCGGTGAGCCAGTTCGCCGGCTGGCCGCTGGCGCTGGCCTTCAAGCACCGTAACGGCCTGCTGAGCTGGCGCAGCGAAGGCCTGTGGCCGCTCGCGCTGGCCGTGGGCGCGGGCGCCGGCTGGGGGTTCGACGCCGCGCTGGCCCTGGCGCTGACCCGCTGAGCCGCCGTCCGCAAGCGCCGCACGAACCACGCCGACCCGCCACCACCGATCCCTCGCCACCGAACGCCCGCCATGCGCATCACCTTCCTCTTGCCCTGCGACAACCTCACGGGCGGCGCACGCGTCGTCGCCGTCCACGCGCGTGAACTCATGGCGCTGGGCCACGAGGTGCTGGTGGTGACCTGCGCGCCCGATGCGCCGTCCTGGCGCGAGCGCCTGCGCGGCGTGTTCAAGGGCCAGGGCCGCGCCGCCCCCACGCCCCCGACGGCCGGCCACATCGCGCTCTCGGGCGTGCCGCACAAAGTCATGCCACGCCCCGGCCCCATCACCGCCGCTGACGTGCCCGATGCCGACGTCATCGTCGCCACCTGGTGGGAAACGGCGGTCTGGATGCACGCCCTGCCCGCGAGCAAGGGGCGCCGGGTGCATTTGATCCAGGGCTACGAAGTGTGGCTGGGCGCCCAGCATGTGCCGCAGGTGCACGCGGCCCTGCGCCTGCCCAACACCAAGATCGCGATCTCGCGTGACCTCAAGCAGACCATCGAATCGGCCCTCGGCCCGCTGGGCATCACCGTCGTGCCCAATGCCGTGGACCCGCGCCAGTTCGACGCGCCGCCGCGCGTGCGCAACGCCCAGCCCACCGTCGGCTTCGTCTACGCGCAGGCCGCCATCAAGGGCGCCGACATCTGCGCCCGGGCCTGCGAACTCGCGCGCGAGCGCCTGCCTGGCCTGCGCGTGCTGGCCTTCGGCACCGACGCCCCCTCGCAGCAAGTGCCGCTGCCTGAGGGCACCGCGTACTTCCACCGCCCCGCGCAGGACCGCCTGCGCGAGCACTACGCCGCCTGCGATGTCTGGCTGTTCGGTTCGCGCCTGGACAGCTTCGGCCTGCCCATCCTCGAAGCCATGGCCTGCCGCACCCCCGTCATTGCCGTGCCCATCGGCGCCGCGCCCGACCTGCTGGCCGGTGGCGCGGGCTGCCTCGTGCCGTCCGAGTCGCCGCAGGCCATGGCCGATGCCATCGTGCGGCTGTGCACGCAGGCCGAAGCCGATTGGCAGCGCCAGTCCGACCTGGCCCATGCCACGGCGCAGGGCTACACCTGGCGCGAGGCGGCGCAGCGCATCGTGACGCTTCTGGAGCGTCCACCGTCCGGCGGTTGAGGGCCCGGAACCGGGCGTTTCCGTCCATTGACAAGTGCGGCAGCGCTCCAGATACTGGTTAGCATGCCATCTTCTCCCCGAGTTGCCTTGATTCACGCCACCGCGCTCGCGATGGCGCCCATCCAGTCGGCCTTCGGCCGCCATTGGCCGCAAGCCCGGTGCATGAACCTGCTCGACGACTGCCTCTCGGTGGACCGCGCCGAAGCCGGCAGCCTCACGCCCGACATGGTCCAGCGCTTCATCGACCTCGCCGCTTATGCCCAACGCGCCGGCTGCAGCGGCATCCTGTTCACCTGCTCGGCCTTTGGCACGGCGATCGAGGCCGCGGGCCGGGCCGTGGGCCTGCCCACGCTCAAGCCGAACGAGGCCATGTTTGAAGAAGCCTTGGCGCTCAGTCCGGCGCAGGGCGCGAAGCTGGGGCTGATCGCCACCTTCGAGGCGTCGATCCCGTCCATGTCTGCGGAGCTGCAGGACATGGCCCGGGCGTGCGGCCGCCAGATCGAGCTGCACACCGAATTCGTCCCCGAAGCCATGAGCGACCTGGCCCAGGGCCACGCCGCGCAGCACCACCAGAAGATCGCGCTGGCCGCCCGCAAGCTGGCCGCTTGCGATGTGGTCATGCTGGCGCAGTTCTCCATGGACGCCGCGCAGCCCGCCGTCCAGGCCGAACTGGCTTGCCCCGTCCTCAGCAGCCCCGACTGCGCCGTGCTGGCGCTCCAGAAAAGAATGAGCCATGTCTGAACCCCAAGCCGACACCCGCCAGGCCGAGCCCCGCATTTCGTTGGCGCAACTGCGGCAATTCATCACCGTCGCGATGACGCGGCTCGGCCTGCCCGAGGCCGATGCCGCCACCGTCGGCCGGCTCATGGCGGAGGCCGAGTTGCAAGGCTCGGATGGTCATGGCGTGATTCGCCTGCTGCCCTACGCCCGCCGCATCCGCGCCGGCGGCCTCAACCTGCGGCCCAACATCCGGGTGGTGCAGGAGCGCCCCGGCATGGCGCTGCTCGACGGCGACAACGGCATGGGCCACCTGGTGATGGAACGCGCGGCGCAGATCGCCATCGAGAAGGCGCGGGTCTGCGGCATTGGCTGGGTGGGCTCACAGTTCAGCAACCATGCGGGCCCGGCCTCGCTGTACGCGCGCATGCCGATGGCGCACGACATGATCGGCCTGTACTTCGCGGTGGGCAACGCCAACCACCTGCCGCCCTGGGGCGGGCTGGACATGCTGCTCTCGACCAACCCGATCGCCGTGGCCGTGCCCGCGGGCGACGAGCCGCCGGTGGTGCTGGACATGGCCACCACCGTGGCCGCCTACGGCAAGGTCAAGGCCAAGGCGCAGCGCGGCGAGATGATGCCCGAGGGCTGGATGATCGACCGCACCGGCGCGCCGCTGCTCGACCCCAAGCGCGCCGAGGAAGGTTTCCTCATGCCCATCGGCGGCTACAAGGGCTACGGCCTGTCGCTGATCGTCGGGCTGCTGGCCGGCACGCTCAACGGCGCGGCCATGGGCCGGCAGGTGATCGACTTCAACCACGACGACACCAGCGTCACCAACACCGGCCAGGCCATCATGGCCATCGACCTGAGCGCCTGGGGCGACGTGGCGGCCTTCAAGGCCCGGGTCGATACGCTGGTGCGCGAGCTGCGCGCCAGCGAACGCATGCCGGGTGTGGAGCGCATCTGGCTGCCCGGCGAACAAAGCCACGCCAAACGCGCCGCCAACGAACGCGACGGCATGGCCTTGCCGCCCGCCCTGCTCAAGCAGCTCGACGCCTTCGCGCAGGAGCTGGGCATGCCCACCCTGCAGGCCACCTGACGCCCTTCTTGAAAGCCACCACCATGACCCCACTCCATCGTCGCACCCTGGGTTTTTTCCTGCTCGGCTTGCTGGGCAGCGGCCTGGCCTGGGCCCAGACCGCCGCCGGCGCCTATCCCAGCAAACCCATCCGCATGATCGTGCCGCTGGCCGCCGGCAGCGCCGTGGACAACGCCGCGCGCATCCTGGCCCAGAAGATGGGGCAGAACATGGGCCAGGCCATCGTGATCGAGAACCAGCCCGGCGCCGCCGGCCTGATCGGCGCGGAGCGCGTGGCCCGGGCTGCGCCCGACGGCTACACCCTGGGCGGCTTCAACGACAGCATCATGACCATGCTGCCTAATCTGCAGCCCAAAATGACCTGGGACATCCTGCGTGATTTCGATCCCGTGTCCCTGGTGGCCACCGTGGAGTGGGGCCTGGTGGTGGGCGCCGACGCGCCGCAAAAAACCGCGGCCGACCTGATCGCCAGCGCGCGCGCCACGCCCGGCAAGATCAACTACGGCTCGGGCGGCAACGGCAGCCCGCAGCATATCGCCATGGCCCTGTTCGCCGCGCAGGCCAAGGTGGCCATGACGCACGTGCCCTACAAGGGCGCCACCCAGGCCGCCATGGGCGTGGCGGGCAACGAGGTGCAGGCCGCCTTCCAGGGCATCGCCACCGTCAACTCGCTGATCAAGGCCGGCAAGGTCCGCCTCATCGGCGTGACCACGCCGCGCCGCATGCCGCAGTTTCCCGAGGTGCCCACGGTGTCGGAGTCCGGGCTGGCGGGCTTCGAGTTCAATTCATGGTTCGCGCTGATGGCGCCCGCCGGCACCCCGAAAGCCATCGTGCAGACCTTGCACGCCGAGATCGGCAAGGCGCTGGCCGACCCCGAGGTGCGCGAAAAACTCATCGCGCAAGGCCTGACGCCGCGCGGCACCTCGCCCGACGAACTCGGCAAGGCGATGCGCGTCCAGCTCGTGCGGTATGGGGAGCTGATCAGGCAGGCGGGGATCACGGCGGATTGAGGGGTGGCGTTTGCTTGGACCCGGCCGTCCGGATAGCATTGCAGAGCGGCCACGCCAACGTCGCTTGGATCGCTGGTGAACCTTTCAACGGGAGACAGCCATGAACGACGTTGTACAGCCCAAACACTTTCCCCCGGGCGGCGGAAAAAGCTACCAGATCGGGCGGATGACCATGACGTTCAAGACCACCGCCGAACCGAACTGGAATGCCTATACCGTTTGCGAAGCCATTGAACCGCCAGCGTCCGGCGCGGGACTCCACCGGCACCCCACCTACGATGAAACCTTCGTCATTTGCGAAGGGCACTACGATTTTCAGCTGGGCGAAAAGCGGCTGAAGCTGGGTCCGGGTGAGGTGGTGTTCGTGCCCAGAGGCACGCCCCACAGCTTCATGTGCACGGGCCCGGAAACCGGACGCCAGCTGATCATCAGTTCCCCCGGCGGCATCTTCGATGCCTTCGTCGCTGAAGTCGCGGAATCCATGGTGGACAGTGGGAGTCCATCGAGGCCCGGGGCCGCGACGGACTTTCGGGCGATTGCGGCGAAGTACGGGATGGAGTTCCTGGGTTGACGGCGCCACGGCCCGCATCACTGCCGGTGTGCCGGCCTCACCCCCTCACCCGAAGCTTCCCCCAGCGCATCCGCAACACCTCCCACTGAACCCGCAGCCACGGCAGGCTCATGAAGCGCTCGAAGCGCCCGCCGGTGATGGTTTCGACCATCTGGGCCTGCAGGTCGGCGCCGCCGGTTTCCATTGCTACCTTGTTGACGATCAGGCCCACGGCTTCGGGGTCCAGGCGCTGCAGCGCGGCGCGGGCGCGGGCCACGTCGCGCTTGGCCACGGCGCCGGCCTCGGCGACCAGGAACACCTGGCCGACGGCGTCGATCAGCAGCTCGGCATCGGCGCTCGGCAGCAGCGGCGGAATGTCCACCAGCACGATGTCCCAGGCCTGCGACCAGTGCGCCAGGGCATCGCGCAGCCGGTCCAGGCGCTCGATGCCGTCCTGGCCCGCGGCGCCGAAGGGCACCAGGGTCAGCGTGCGGCCTTCGTGCCGGTATTCATGCACCACGTCGTCCAGGCCCGCCTGGCCCGCCAGCAGCTCGCTCAGGCCCGGGCCATCCACCTGCGGGGAGGTGGCGTGCGAGAGTGAGTTGGCGTCCACGATCAGCACGCGGCTGCCCAGCTGGCCGAGCGTGTGCGCCAGCTCGCGCACCAGCGCGGTGGTGCCGCCGCCCACGCGCGCGGAAGTGAAGCCAAAGGCCTGGCGCGCGCCGCGGGCGCGCTGGCGCAGCAGCGTGGAGGCCAGGCGCCGCGTCTGGTCGGCGGCCAGCAGGCGCGTGGCCGCGCCGTCCACCCGCACGATCCAGCCGGCGGCGGCGATGCCCATGGCGCGCTCGGCGTCGCCGGCCACGACCACGCGGCGGTCCAGCAGGTCGATGACGGTGGGCAGGGCCAGTGCCAGCAGGCCGGCGCCGCCGAGCAGCGCGAGCAGCAGGCGCAGCTTGCCCAGGCCCTGCGGCGTTTCGGCGGGCAGCGCCGGGGTGATCAGGCGCACGAAGCCGATGGCGTTGCGTTCGGTGCCCAGGAAGTTCAGGCGGTTGCGCAGGTCGTCCAGTTCCTGCTCGCGCTTGCGGATCTCGCCGGTCAGGCGCATGGCCTCGCGGAAATTGGTGGCGAAGGTGGTGGCCTGGCCTTCGATCTCGCGCAGGCGCTCGCGCGCTTCCTTCTCCACCTGCTGCGTCTGCGCCAGCGAGGCGGTCAAGCGCGCGCGCACGTTCTGCTGCGCGGATTTCTCGAAGGCGCTCTCGCGTGACTGCAGGCGTTGGTTGATCTCGTCCTTCTCGGTGGCGGCGGGCGCGCGCGCGGGGTGCCGGTCTTCCAGGCCGGCCATGGTGCGGCCCAGCTCCTCGGAGCGCTTGACCACCTCGTTGCGCAGGGCCTGCAGGCCGGTGTCCTGCAGCCGCATCTCCAGCACCGAACGGCCGGCCGACGTCGGCGTTTCCTGGTAGGCGACGAAGGCGGCCAGCGTGGCCTGGGCCTGGCTGCGGTCGATCGTGGCCAGCGTGAGTTTTTCGCGCGCCTGGGCCAGCATCGCGTCATAGGGGTTGGCGGTGTTCTCGCCGAAGGTGGTCAGGCCCAGGCGCGCCGCCAGTTGCGAGCGCTGCTCGGCAAAGCCGGCGATCTCGGTGTGCAGCGCCTGGCTGCGTTCGTCGAGCACGCGGGCACGGTCGTCGGAGCCGAAGATCTGCTCGGACCGCGTGGTGTTCAGGAAGGCGTCCATGATGCCGTTGACGATCTTGTCCACGGCCGCGCGCCGCTCGGACTTCAGGCCCACGCGGACCATGTAGGTGTCGGCGATGGCGATGACGTAGACCTCGCGCTGCAGCCGCTCGATGCACTTGCGGTCGGTCTCGGCCGCCACGCAGGGGTTGACGCCGCCAGCGCGCATTTTGGCGAGCGCGCGCTGCAGCACGTCATAACGCAGCGCCGAGCGCGACAGGTGGTTGACGAATTCGCGGTACTGCGAGTTCGACTGGAGTTCGAGCTCCTTGTCCGCCGACACGTTTTTCTGGAAATTCGGCGAGACCTGGAACACGGCCTCGGCCACATAGTGGCTGCGTCCCTTGACCCACACGAGCGGCAGGCCCGCCAGCACGACGACCAGCGCCACGAGGAAGCTGATGCGGTAGTGCCGCTGGAGGCTCAGCAGCGGGCGCAGGCCGCGGCCGGGTGCTTGGGGGTTGTCCATGTGTCGTGTGAAGGCTCGGTCGCCCGAGGGGTTCGGGAATACAGGGATTACACTCAAAGTCGCCATGAAAAGTGATGCCAAAGTGTGTCGGACGCGCCCCCCGCGAAGGGGTGCATGCTAGGCGCGGCCCTGCCCGCGGCGGCGGCGTTCGGCCTGGCGCTGCCGGCCCTGGCGCTGCTGCTGCTTACCCTGGCCGCGGGCCGGCGCCCCAAGGGCTCGGCGGCCGCTGCGCCCGCCGATACGGGGCCGCGTGTGGCGGTGCTGGTGCC
Organism: Comamonadaceae bacterium; assembly: GCA_023259355.1. GTDB lineage: Bacteria > Pseudomonadota > Gammaproteobacteria > Burkholderiales > Burkholderiaceae_C > JAHFQI01. Next base: position 982 of record JAHFQI010000168.1, on the reverse strand, counting down.
CGCGCACAACGAGTCGCGCAACGTGCTGCCCACCATCGCCTGCCTGCTGCCGCAAATGCGCGCGGGCGACCGGCTGCTGGTGGTGGCCGACAACTGCAGCGACGACACGGCGACCCTGGCGCGCGAAGCCGGCGCCACCGTGATCGAACGCCACGACGCCACGCTGCGCGGCAAGGGTTATGCGCTGGCGTTTGGCGTTGACTTTTTGCGCGCCGACCCGCCCGAGGTGGTGATGGTGGTCGATGCCGACTGCGTGGTGTCCGAGGGCGCCGTGGCGCGAATCTCGCGCGAGAGCGCCGACACCGGCTGCCCGGTGCAGATGCTCAATCTGATGCACGCGGCGCCCGGCGCCGGCGTGCGCCTGCGCATCCTCGAATTCGCGATGGTGGTCAAGAACCTGGTGCGCCCGCTGGGCTCGTTCCGCCTGGGCGGTGCCTGCCACCTGATGGGCACGGGCATGGCGCTGCCGTGGCCGCTGATGTCCACGGCGCGGCTGGCCACGGGCCACATCGCCGAGGACATGAAGCTCGGCGTGGAGCTGGCGATGGCCGGGCACCCGGCGCGCTTTTGCCTCGACGCCGAAATCAGCAGCGCCTTCCCCGACGATTCGCAGACCGCACGCACGCAGAAGTCGCGCTGGGAGCACGGCCACCTGGCCACGCTGACCGAGGAGCTGCCGCGCATGCTGGGCACGGCGGCGCGTTCGGGCCGGCGTGCGTTGTGGGTGCTGGCGCTGGACCTGCTGATTCCGCCGCTGGCGCTGTACGTGCTGACGCTGGCCGCGGCGCTGGTTCTGGTCGGCGCGACGAGTTGGGTCTGGCCGGTGTTCGGCTTGGCTGCCGGCGTGCTCGCGCTGGCGTCGGGTGCGCTGGTGCTGGCCGTGGGCCTGGCCTGGTGGCGCTACGGCCGCCATTTGCTCAGCGCGAGAGAGTTGCTGGCCACGCCGCTGTATGCGCTGTGGAAGCTGCCGGTGTACCTGGCC
>JAHFQI010000167.1 GCA_023259355.1 Comamonadaceae bacterium | reverse complement strand
GTCCGTCCCGGCCTGGTGGTGGGTATCACCATTCCGCTGGTGCTGGCCCTGACCTTCCTGGCCATGAACTACTGGGGCATTGGCCTGCACAAGATTTCGCTGGGCTCACTGATCATCGCCCTGGGCCTGCTGGTGGACGACGCCATCATTGCCGTCGAGATGATGGTGCGCAAGATGGAGGAGGGCTACGACAAGGTGCGCTCGGCCACTTTCGCCTACGAACTCACGGCCATGCCCATGCTGACTGGCACGCTGATCACGGCGGCGGGCTTTTTGCCGATCGGCATCGCACGCTCGGTCACGGGGGAATACACCTTTGCGATCTTCGCCGTGACGGTGATCGCGCTGGTGCTGAGCTGGATCGTGTCGGTCTATTTCGTGCCGTATCTCGGGACGCTGCTGCTGAAGGCGCCGCCTCATGTGGTGGCCGCGGCCGAGGCCGGCCGCGCGCACGACGAGCCGCACGAGATGTTCGACAGCCCGTTCTACAACAGCTTCCGCGCGCTGGTGAACTGGTGCGTGCACCGCCGCTGGATCACCATCGGCGCCACCATTTTGGTCTTCGTGCTGGGCATCGCGGGCATGGGCAAGGTGCAGCAGCAGTTCTTCCCCGATTCGAGCCGCCCGGAAATCCTGGTAGACATCTGGTTTCCGGAAGGCACTTCGTTTGCCGCCAACGAGGCCGTCGCCAAGCGCCTGGAGGCCCGCCTCATGGGCGAGCCCGGCGTGACGTCGGTGAGCCAGTGGGTGGGTTCGGGCGTGCCGCGCTTTTACCTGCCGCTGGACCAGGTGTTTCCGCAGACCAACGTGTCTCAGCTCATCGTGTTGCCGAAGGACCTGAAAACGCGCGAAACCCTGCGCGTGAAGCTGCCGGCGCTGCTGGCCCGGGAGTTCCCCGAGGTGCGTGGCCGCGTCAAGCTCTTGCCCAACGGCCCGCCCGTGCCTTTCCCGGTGCAGTTCCGCGTGGCCGGCCCCGACCCGCTGGCGCTGCGCGAACGCGCCGACGAGGTCAAGGCCGCCATGCGCCAGAGCCCGAACACGCGCGGCGTGAACGACAACTGGAACGAGTCGATCAAGGTGCTGCGCCTGGAGGTGGATCAGGCCAAGGCCCGGGCGCTGGGCGTGACCAGCCAGTCCATTGCGCAGGCCTCGAAGACCATCCTGGCCGGTGCCACCGTGGGCCAGTTCCGCGAGGGCGACAAACTCATCGACATCGTGCTGCGCCAGCCGGCCGATGAGCGCAGCGCCATCACCGACATCGGCAACGCCTACCTGCCCACGGCGTCGGGCCGTTCGATCCCGCTCACGCAGATCGCCAAGCCGGTGTTCACCTGGGAGCCGGGCGTGATGTGGCGCGAGAACCGCGACTACGCCATCACGGTGCAAAGCGACATCGTCGAAGGCTTGCAGGGCGCCACGGTCACCGCCGAGCTGCTGCCTCAGCTCAAGGCGCTGGAGGCCAAATGGAGCGCGGCTGGCCTGAGCGGTTACCGCATCGAGGTGGCCGGCGCAGTGGAGGAAAGCTCCAAGGGCTCGGCCTCGATCGCCGCGGGCATTCCCATCATGCTGTTCATCACCTTCACGCTGCTGATGCTGCAGTTGCAGAGCTTCAGCCGCGCCATGCTGGTGTTCCTGACCGGGCCACTCGGGATTGCCGGGGTGGCGGGGGCGCTGCTGCTGCTGAACCGGCCGTTCGGCTTCGTGGCGCTGCTGGGTGTGATCGCGCTCATGGGCATGATCCAGCGCAACTCGGTGATCCTGATCGACCAGATCGAGCAGGACCGCGCGCGCGGCGTGCCGGCCTGGGACGCGATTGTCGAGTCGGCTGTGCGCCGCCTGCGGCCCATCGTGCTGACCGCGGCCGCCGCCGTGCTGGCGATGATCCCGCTGTCGCGTTCGGTGTTCTGGGGCCCGATGGCCGTGGCCATCATGGGCGGCCTGATCGTGGCCACCGCGCTGACGCTGCTGGCGCTGCCGGCCATGTACGCGGCATGGTTCAGGGTCAAACGGGAATCGGTTCCCGGTTAAAATGCAAGGTTGACCGATTTCACGCGGGCGGTCAGGGGTGCCACAGAGGCCACCTGACCGCCCGTGACTGTTTTCAAGCCCGCGCGGGTGGCGAAATTGGTAGACGCACCAGGTTTAGGTCCTGACGCCAGCAATGGTGTGGGGGTTCGAGTCCCCCCCCGCGCACCACTAACTGTTGAGAGAAACATCATGGCCGTGACTGTAGAAACCCTTGAGAAGCTGGAACGCAAGATGACGTTGACGCTGCCCGTCAACGTGATTCAGTCCGAAGTGGACTCGCGCCTGAAGAAGCTCGCCCGCACCGTGAAGATGGACGGCTTCCGTCCCGGCAAGGTGCCGATGAACGTGGTGGCCCAGCGCTACGGCTATTCCGTGCATTACGAAGTGATGAACGACAAGGTGGGCGAGGCTTTTGCCAGCGCCGCCAACGAAGCCAAGCTGCGTGTTGCCGGCCAGCCGCGCATCACCGAAAAGGAACAAGCCGGCGAAGGCGAACTGGCGTTTGACGCCGTGTTCGAGGTGTACCCCGACGTGAAGATCGGCGAGCTGGCCGATGCCGAGGTGGAAAAGCTGACCGCTGCAGTCAGCGACGCCGCCATCGACAAGACCATCGACATCCTGCGCAAGCAGCGCCGCAGCTTCGCGCAGCGCGCGCTGGACGCCGCTGCCCAGGACGGCGACCGCGTCACCGTGGACTTCGAAGGCAAGATCGACGGCGAGCCGTTCCAGGGCGGCAAGGCCGAGGACTTCCAGTTCCTGGTCGGCGAAGGCCAGATGCTCAAGGAATTCGAGGATGCCGTGCGCGGCATGAAGTCGGGCGAGAGCAAGACTTTCCCGCTGGCTTTCCCGGCCGACTACCACGGCAAGGACGTGGCTGGCAAGACGGCGGACTTCCTGGTCACGATCAAGAAGATCGAGGCGGCCAATCTGCCCGAAGTCAACGGAGACCTGGCCAAGTCGCTGGGCATCGAGGACGGCACCGTGGAAGGCCTGCGCGCCGACATCAAGAAGAACCTGGAGCGCGAAGTCAAGTTCCGCCTGCTGGCCCGCAACAAGCAGGCCGTGATGGACGCGCTGGTCGCCAAGGCCGAGCTCGACCTGCCCAAGTCCAGCGTGCAGGCTGAAGTGGACCGCCTGATCGAAGGCGCCCGCGCCGACCTCAAGCAACGCGGCATCAAGGACGCCGACAATGCGCCGATTCCCGATGACGTGTTCCGCCCGCAGGCCGAGCGCCGCGTGCGCCTGGGCCTGGTGGTGGCCGAGCTGGTGCGTGCCAATGAGTTGCACGCCAAGCCCGAGCAACTCAAGGCCCACATCGAGGAAATGGCCGCCAGCTACGAGAAGCCCGCCGACGTGGTGCGCTGGTACTACAGCGACAACCGCCGCCTGGCCGAGGTCGAGGCCGTGGTGATCGAAAACAACGTGACCGACTTCGTGATGGCCAAGGCGAAGATCAGCGAAAAGGAAGTCTCGTTTGACGAACTGATGGGTCAGGGCTGATTGTCAGCCCGGCGGCTGGCCTGATTCCTGCTGGGGCTTGTGCCGGGCTTGCAGTCCGGTTCACAAGCCCCATGTTGTTTGGGGTAGTCGCTTTTTCGGTACAGTATTTGCATCTGCAGGAGAAAACATGAGCGCACTGGACATTCAAGGCCTCGGCATGATTCCGATGGTGATCGAGCAATCGGGACGCGGCGAGCGGTCCTATGACATCTATTCACGGCTGCTCAAGGAGCGCGTGATTTTCCTGGTCGGTCCGGTGAACGACCAGACCGCCAACCTCGTGGTGGCGCAGCTGCTGTTCCTGGAAAGCGAAAACCCCGACAAGGACATTTCCTTCTACATCAACTCGCCGGGCGGGTCGGTGAGCGCCGGCATGGCCATCTACGACACGATGAATTTCATCAAGCCCGATGTGTCCACGCTGTGCACGGGCTTCGCCGCGAGCATGGGCGCGTTCCTGTTGGCCGCGGGCGCCAAGGGCAAGCGTTTTTCGCTGCCCAATTCCAAGATCATGATTCACCAGCCTTCGGGCGGGGCACAGGGCCAGGCGACTGAAATCGAAATTTCGGCACGCGAGATCCTCAAGACCCGCCAGCAGCTCAACAAGATCCTGGCTGACTGCACCGGGCAGCCGCTGGAGAAGATCGAACGCGACACCGAGCGCGACTACTACCTCTCCGCCGACGAATCGAAGGAATACGGGCTGGTCGATCAGGTGATTGCAAAGCGGCCCTAAAAGACTGCTGGACGGCGGGCGGCAACGGCGCTAAAACCGCATTTTCTGCCCGCCTCCATTGGTTATCATTCCGAAACCGCGTAACAAGGCACTCCCGACATGGCCGATAAAAAAGGCTCTTCCACCGAAAAAACCCTGTACTGCTCCTTCTGCGGCAAGAGCCAGCATGAAGTGAAGAAGCTGATCGCAGGGCCGTCGGTGTTCATCTGCGACGAGTGCATAGACCTGTGCAACGAAATCATCCGCGACGAGCTTCCCGCCGTGGCGGATGGTCGCGAGGCGCGCGGCGACTTGCCCACGCCCGCCGAAATCAAGGCCAATCTCGACAACTACGTGATCGGCCAGGAGAAGGCCAAGCGCACGCTGGCCGTGGCGGTCTACAACCACTACAAGCGCCTGCGCCACAAGGAAAAGGCGAAGAAGGACGATATCGAGCTCGCCAAGAGCAACATCCTGCTGATCGGCCCAACGGGTTCCGGCAAGACGCTGCTGGCGCAGACGCTGGCGCGCATGCTCGATGTGCCCTTCGTCATGGCCGACGCCACCACGCTGACCGAAGCCGGCTACGTGGGCGAGGACGTGGAGAACATCGTCGCCAAGCTGCTGCAAAGCTGCAACTACGAGGTCGAGCGCGCCCAGCGCGGCATTGTCTACATTGACGAAATCGACAAGATTTCGCGCAAATCCGACAATCCCTCCATCACCCGCGACGTCTCGGGCGAGGGTGTGCAGCAGGCGCTGCTCAAGCTCATCGAAGGCACCATGGCCAGCGTGCCGCCGCAGGGCGGGCGCAAGCATCCGAACCAGGATTTCCTCCAGATCGACACGACCAACATCCTGTTCATCTGCGGCGGCGCCTTTGCCGGCCTTGAGAAAGTCATCGAGAACCGCACGGAGGCCTCGGGCATCGGCTTTGGCGCCTCGGTCAAGAGCAAGAAGCAGCGCTCGCTGACCGATGTGTTCAATGAAATCGAGCCCGAAGACCTGATCAAGTTCGGTCTGATTCCCGAACTGGTGGGGCGCATGCCGGTGATCGCTGCGCTGGCGGAACTCACTGAAGACGCTTTGGTGCAAATCCTGACGGAGCCCAAGAACGCGCTGATCAAGCAGTACGGGAAATTGCTGGCGCTGGAAGGCGTGGACCTGGAGATTCGCCCCTCGGCGCTCAAGGCCATTGCCCGCAAGGCGCTGGCGCGCAAGACCGGCGCGCGCGGCCTGCGCTCGATTCTGGAGCAGGCGCTGATCGACACGATGTTCGAGTTGCCCAATGCGGCGAACGTCGAAAAAGTGGTGGTGGACGAATCCACCATCGAGGAAAACAAGCCCCCGCTGCTCGTGTACCGCGAAGCGGCCAAGAAAGCCTGATCCGGACCGCGAGGTCCGAGTCGGTTCAAATTCTCGACCCCGCTGCAGCGCCGTTCGCTGCGGCGGGTTGAAAATCTTGCCATGGCGACCATCTTCAACAGGTAACCCAAGGGATTCCAATGTCTGGACACACACCGCTGCCTGCCACCCCGATTGAACTGCCACTGTTGCCCTTGCGCGATGTGGTGGTGTTCCCGCACATGGTGATCCCGCTGTTTGTCGGGCGCCCCAAGAGCATCAAGGCCCTGGAGTCCGCAATGGAAGCCGAGCGCCGCATCATGCTGGTGGCGCAGAAGACCGCCGCCAAGGACGAGCCGGCGGTATCCGACATGTTCGAGGTCGGTTGCGTCTCCACCATCCTGCAGATGCTCAAGCTGCCCGATGGCACCGTGAAGGTGCTGGTGGAAGGGCAGCAACGCGCCACGGTCGACAAGATCGAGGATGGCGAATCGCATTTCACCGCCACGGTGACGCCTTTGGCGGTGGTTGAAGGCGAGGCCAAGGGCAGCGAAATAGAAGCCTTGCGCCGCGCCGTGATGCAGCAGTTTGACCAGTACGTCAAGCTCAACAAGAAAATTCCGCCGGAAATTCTCACGTCCATTTCGAGCATCGACGATCCGGGGCGCCTGGCCGACACGATTGCCGCCCACCTGCCGCTGAAGCTGGACAACAAACAGGTGGTGCTGGACCTGGCCGACGTGAAGGCGCGGCTTGAGAACCTGTTCGAGCAGCTCGAACGCGAGGTGGACATCCTCAACGTGGACAAGAAAATCCGCGGGCGTGTGAAGCGCCAGATGGAAAAGAACCAGCGCGATTTCTACCTCAACGAACAGGTCAAGGCGATCCAGAAGGAACTCGGCGAGGGCGAAGAGGGCGCCGACATCGAAGAGATCGAGAAGAAGATCAAGGCCGCCAAGATGCCGGCCGAGGCGCGCAAGAAGGCCGAGAGCGAACTCAAGAAACTCAAGCTCATGTCGCCCATGTCGGCCGAGGCCACGGTGGTGCGCAACTACATCGACGTGCTGGTCGGCCTGCCCTGGAGCAAGAAGACCAAGATCAGGCACGACCTGGCCCATGCCGAGCAGGTGCTCAACGAAGACCACTACGGGCTGGACAAGGTCAAGGACCGCATCCTTGAATACCTCGCGGTGCAGCAGCGCGTGGACAAGGTCAAGGCGCCGATCCTGTGCCTGGTCGGGCCTCCCGGCGTGGGCAAGACCTCGCTGGGGCAGTCGGTGGCCAAGGCCACGGGGCGCAAGTACGTGCGCATGGCGCTGGGCGGCATGCGCGACGAGGCCGAGATCCGCGGCCATCGCCGCACCTACATCGGCGCGATGCCGGGCAAGGTGCTGCAGAGCCTGAACAAGATCGGCACGCGCAACCCGCTGTTCCTGCTCGACGAGATCGACAAGCTGGGCACCGATTTCCGCGGCGATCCTTCGAGCGCGCTGCTGGAGGTGCTGGACCCGGAGCAGAACCACACCTTCGCCGATCATTACGTCGAAGTGGACTTTGACCTGTCCGACGTGATGTTCGTGGCGACCTCCAACTCCATGAACATCCCGTCGGCCCTGCTGGACCGCATGGAAGTCATCCGCCTCTCGGGTTACACCGAGGACGAGAAGACCAGCATCGCCATGAAGTACCTGCTGCCCAAGCAGCTGAAGAACAATGGCGTGAAAGACGAGGAGCTTCGGGTCACCGAGGACGCGGTGCGCGACATCGTGCGCTATTACACCCGCGAGGCGGGCGTGCGTTCGCTCGAGCGCGACCTGTCCAAGATCTGCCGCAAGGTGGTCAAGGGCCTGCTGCTCAAGAAGATGACGCCGCAGGTGGTGGTGACGGCGGACAACCTCAACGAATTTCTTGGCGTGCGCAAGTTCTCCTATGGCTTGGCGGAGAGCCAGAACCAGGTTGGCCAGGTGGTCGGTCTGGCGTGGACCGAAGTCGGCGGTGATCTGCTGACCATTGAAGCTGCCGTCATGCCCGGCAAGGGCGTCATCACGCGCACCGGCATGCTGGGCGATGTGATGAAGGAGTCGGTGGAAGCCGCGCGCACCGTGGTGCGCAGCCGTGCCCGCCGCCTGGGCATCAAGGACGACGTGTTCGAAAAGCGCGACATCCACATCCACGTTCCCGACGGCGCCACGCCCAAGGACGGCCCGAGCGCGGGCGCCGCCATGACGACAGCTTTTGTCTCCGCGCTGACCGGCATCCCGGTGCGAGGCGACGTGGCCATGACGGGCGAGATCACGCTGCGCGGTGAAGTCACCGCCATCGGTGGCCTGAAGGAAAAACTGTTGGCGGCGCTGCGCGGCGGCATCAAGACGGTGCTGATCCCCGAAGAGAATGTCAAGGACCTGCAGGAGATTCCCGAGAACGTGAAGAACGGGCTGGAGATCGTCCCGGTCAAATGGATCGACCAGGTGCTCGATATTGCGCTTGAGAAGAAGCCGGCCCCCTTGCCCGACGAAGAGGCTCCCGCTGTGGCAGCGGCGCCTGTTGTCGGCGCCGCTGGCAGCGACTCGGTGAAACATTGACGCACTTTTTTTGACGAGCCTCGCGGAGATCAAAAAAATCACGATATAATTCATCCATCGCAGCAAACAATGCAATAATGCAAGGCTTGCTGTTAGTGCGGGAATAGCTCAGTTGGTAGAGCGCAACCTTGCCAAGGTTGAGGTCGCGAGTTCGAGTCTCGTTTCCCGCTCCAAATATTGGAAGAAGTGCCAACGTCTTCCACAAAAAGGGAAGCCCAGGCTTCCCTTTTTTGTCAAAGAAATCGAAGAAATACTGGCGCGGTAGCAAAGCGGTTATGCACCGGATTGCAAATCCGTGTAGGTCGGTTCGACTCCGGCCCGCGCCTCC
>JAHFQI010000166.1 GCA_023259355.1 Comamonadaceae bacterium | reverse complement strand
GGGAAGCCCAGGCTTCCCTTTTTTGTCAAAGAAATCGAAGAAATACTGGCGCGGTAGCAAAGCGGTTATGCACCGGATTGCAAATCCGTGTAGGTCGGTTCGACTCCGGCCCGCGCCTCCAGAAAAACGCTTGTCAATCAAGCCCTTACAAAGCCCGGCCCGTCCGGGCTTTTTCTTTTTCGGAATCTGCCGTCAAGCGCAGGCAAGCCATCAGCTGCTCGCCGCCCGGCGTGAGCCGCCGTCCGCGCACGGTGATCAAGCCGATGGGGGGCAACTCGATCGGGACGTCGATGGGCAGCACGGTGATCAATCCCTCTTTCTGAAAATGCAGGCCCACGGACCGCGCCAGGAAGCCAGCCGCTTCCAGTTCCTGCACGAACGTGCTGAGCGCGAGAAATGACGATGTCTCGATGATGTCGTGAGGCGGATTCAGGCCGTGGCGGAAGAAAGTCTGCTCGATCTTGACGCGCAGCGAAGCCCAGGGCGGCGGCAGCACGCAGGGCATGGCCGCCAGATCGCTCCAGCCGGGTTTGCGCTTGCGGGCGAGGGCATGGCCGCGCTTGACCACGACCACCATGGGTTCGTTGAACAGCGGCTCGGTCACCAGGTCCGGGGCGGCGTAGCCGGGCTCCAGCCGGCCGACGATCAGGTCGAGTTCGCCCAGGCGCAGCTTGGGCAACAGGTGCGTCAGATCACCTTCCTCGACCAGCACCGTGGCCAGGGCCGAACGCTGCTTGAGCAGTTTGACCGCCCCGGCCAGCAGCACGGGCATGGCCACCACCATGGAGCCCACGCGCGTGCGCCCCGCGGCGCCGCTGGCCACGGCGGCGATCTCGTCGCGCGTGCTTTCGTATTCGGCCAGCACCGAACGCGCGAACCGGACGATGGCCTGTCCGCTGGCCGTGGGTTCCGTGCCGCGGGTGGACCGGTCGAACAGCGTCAGGTCCAGCATGGCCTCGACCTCGGTCAGCATTCTCGACACGGCCGGCTGGCTCACGGACAGGAACTCCGCCGTGCGCCCCAGGTGGCGGAACTGGTCCAGCGCCACCACCAGTTGGAGATGCCGCAGCTTGATGTTGGAGCGCAGGACGCGGTCAATCTGGGTCATGGCTGATGTTAACCAGAATGCTATGAAGAGATTTGATTATTCGATTGGATTGTTATGTTGTATGGGTCAAGAATGGCCCCCCATAAACACTCCATTTCCAAGAGGCAGACAAACATGACCCGTTCCAGCACACCCTCCCACCTCAAGCGTCGCAGCCTGCTCGCCGGAACCGCCGCGGCGGGTGCGACGGTGCTGATGAGTCCCTTGCGTGCGTTTGCGCAGGCTTACCCCGAGCGGCCCATCACCTTCATCTGCCCCTGGCCCGCCGGCGGCACCGCCGACCAGTCGATGCGCGCGCTGTGCCAGGTGGCCTCGCGCGTGCTGGGCCAGGCGATTGCGGTGGAGAACAAGGTCGGTGCGTCCGGCATGATCGGCACGAAGGCCATGGCATCGGCGAAGCCCGACGGCTACACCATCGGCCAGATCCCGATTTCCGTCACGCGCTTCTCCCAACTGGGCACCTTGCAGCTCGATCCGCTGAAGGACCTCACCTATCTGGCGCGTACCTCGGGCCAGACTTTCGGCATCGCCGCGCCGGCGGACTCGCGCTTCAAGTCGCTGCAGGAGGTGGTGGCGTTCGCCAAGGCGAATCCGGGCAAGGTGACCTATGCGCATGCGGGTGTGGGCGGTGCCACCCACGTGGGCATGGAGGAATTCGCGCTCGCCGCGGGCATCCAGTTCAACCACGTGCCCTTCAAGGGCGGGGCGGACGCCCTGCAGGCCGTGCTGGGCGGCCATGTGGACCTGCTGGCCGATTCCAGTTCCTGGGCGCCCCACGTCGAGGCCGGCAAGCTCAAACTGTTGGCCACCTGGGGGGAGCGTCGCACCCCTCGCTTCAAGGACGCGCCCACGCTGAAAGAGCTGGGCTTCAACGTGGTGGTCGATGCGCCCAACGGCATCGGCGCGCCCAAGGGACTGGACCCGGCGGTCGCCAAGAAGCTGCGTGATGCCTTCCGCGTCGCCGTGGCCATCCCCGAGTTCAAGCTGGTGGCCGACAAGATCGATGCCCCCGTGCTTTACCTGGACGGCCCCGACTACGAGAAATACGTCGCCGCCATTTACCAGAAGGAAACCGTGCTCATCGAAAAGCTCAAGCTCAAGGAATTGCTCAAGAGCTGAGAGGTCATCCGCCTGACTGACTTTTTTTGACTGTCGCCACCTCGCCCGCTTCGCGCCAAACCCATGAATCAACACCCGGTCAGCCCGCTGATCCGCCTGCACGCCCATGACAACGTGCTGGTCGCCAAGATCCCCCTGTCCTTGGGCCAGGATCTCCCCGAGATCGGCGCCCGCGCGCGCGCCCAGGTGCCTGCCGGCCACAAGATCGCGGCGCGCCGCATCGCGGCCGGCGAGCGCATCCTGAAATACGACACGGTCATCGGCGTGGCGGCCCGCGACATCGAGCCCGGCGATCACGTGCACTCGCACAACCTGACGCTGGTGGATTTCGACCGCGACCCGGCTTTCGGCCAGGACGTGCGGCCCGTGGACTACCTGCCCGAGGCCGAGCGCGCCACCTTCATGGGCTTCGTGCGCCCCGACGGCCGCGTGGGCACGCGCAACTTCATCGGCATCCTGGCGTCGGTCAACTGCTCGGCCACCGTCATCAAGGCCATCGCGGCGCATTTCACCCCGGAGCGCCTGGCGGCCTTTCCCAACGTGGATGGCGTCGCGGCGTTCGCGCAGACCAGCGGCTGCGGCATGTCGTCGCCGAGTGAGCATTTCGACGTGTTGCGCCGCACGCTGGCCGGCTACGCGCGCCACCCGAATCTGGCCGGCGTGCTGATCGTCGGCCTGGGCTGCGAGCGCAACCAGGTGGCCTCGCTGGTCGAGTCGCAGGGCCTGCCGGAAAGCAAGCTCATGCGCACCCTGGTGATGCAGGACGTGGGCGGCACGCGCGTCACGATCGAAGCCGGCATCGCCGCCATCAACGACATGCTGCCCGAGGCCAATGCCGCACAACGCCAGCCCGTGCTGGCCAGCCACCTGAAGATCGGCCTGGAGTGCGGCGGTTCGGACGGCTTCTCCGGCATCACCGCCAACCCGGCGCTCGGCGCGGCCATGGACATCCTGGTGCGCCACGGCGGCACAGCCATCCTCTCGGAAACGCCGGAAATCCACGGCGTGGAGTACATGCTCACGCGCCGCGCCGTCAGCCCCGAGGTCGGCCAGAAGCTGCTGGACAGGCTGGCCTGGTGGGAGCGCTACACGGCGGGCCACAACGCCCAGTTCAACGGCGTCGTGGGCCACGGCAACCAGGCCGGCGGCCTGGCCAACATCTTCGAGAAATCGCTGGGCTCGGCCATGAAGGGCGGCACCACGCCGCTGCAGGCGGTTTATGAATACGCCGAACCGATCGACCGCGCCGGCTTCGTCTTCATGGACTCGCCGGGTTACGACCCCGTGGCCTCCACCGGCCAGATCGCCAGCGGCGCCAACCTGATCTGCTTCACCACGGGCCGCGGCTCGATGTTCGGCTCCAAGCCGGCGCCCACGATCAAGCTCGCGAGCAACACCCCGATGTTCACGCGCCTCGAAGAGGACATGGACATCAACTGCGGCGCCATCCTCGACGGCGAACTCGACGTGCCGCAGATGGGACAGCGCATCTTCGAGGCGATCCTGCGCCATGCGTCGGGCGAAGCCACCAAGAGCGAGGCGCTGGGCCTGGGCGACCACGAGTTCGTGCCCTGGCACCTGGGCATCGTCAGTTAAAGGAACCCTCTCCATGATTTCAGGCAACCCCTTCAAGGCGGCGCTGGCCAGCGGCCGCCCGCAAATTGGCCTCTGGCTCTCGATGGCCGACCCCTACCTGGCCGAAGTCAGCGCCACCGCCGGTTTCGACTGGCTGCTGATCGACGGCGAGCACGCCCCCAACGACCTGCGCGGCACGCTGGCGTCGCTGCAGGCTGTCGCGCCTTACCGCGCCCAGCCCGTGGTGCGCGCGGTGGCCGGCGAGGTGCCGCTGATCAAGCAATTGCTGGACATCGGCGCTCAGAACCTGCTCGTGCCCATGGTCGATACGGCCGAACAGGCGCGCGCCATCGTCAGCGCCACGCGCTACCCGCCGCTGGGCATCCGCGGCGTCGGCAGCGCCGTGGGCCGCGCCTCGCGCTGGAGCGCGCGGGCGGACTACCTGGACCAGGCCGACAGCGAGGTGTGCCTGCTGGTGCAGGCTGAAACCGTCACGGCCCTGAACCATCTGGAAGCGATCTGCGCCGTGGATGGGGTGGACGGCGTCTTCATCGGCCCTGCGGACCTGGCGGCGTCCATGGGCTATCGCGGCAAGCCCGGCCACCCTGAAGTGCAGGCCGCCATCGAGCAGGCCATGAAAACCATCGTTGCCTCGGGCAAGGCCGCCGGTACGCTGACCTCCGACCCCGCCTTGGCGCGGCGCTACCTGGCGCTGGGCTGCACCTTTGTCGCCACCGGGGTGGACATCCTGCTTTATGCCGGTGCGGCGCGGCGTCTGGCTTCGGACTTTGCCTTGTCGCCCATGGCGCCACCAGCAAGCCCCGGCGCTGCGTATTGAACTATTGAGCGGCCCGTCGGCGGCGCAGGCCGGAATCAGGTCATGCCCGATCCGGTCCGCACCATGTGCGCCATCGCGCCGGCCCGGAAGGCCTTGGGTGTCTGGCCGGTCTGCTTGCGGAAGAAGCGGCTGAAGTAGGCCTCGTCCTCGAAGCCCAGCGAGGCCGCGAGCTGCTTCACGGTGGTGGAGGTGTAGACCAGGTCGCGCTGCGCCTCGTGAATGATGCGTGCGTTGATGACGTCCAGGCTGGACGCGCCCATCACCTCGCGGCACACGCGCGTGAGCTGCCCGGCGGTCAAGCCCAGTTCGCCGGCGCAGGCTTCCACGGTCAGCCGGCTTCTGAAGCGCGCATCGACCAGCGCCCTGAAACGTTCGACCAGCGCCGCCTTGCGCGAGGTGATCGAGGGCGTGGCGGTCTGCAGCGAGTTCTGGATGCGCGCCACTTGCACCAGCAAGGCCGTGAGCAGCGACATGCCGGCCGCCACCTGGCCGGCGGCATGGGTGTGGTATTCGCGCTCCACGGCCAGGAACAGCGGCATCAGCGCGTCGGCATGGCGCGTCGATTCGTCCATGCGCAGCACGGCCGGCGTGCGGATCACCGCGAGCAGCTCCGGCATGACCACGCCGGCCAATGACTCCAGCGGCTTCTGGGTGGCCGTGATCACCGGCCCCTGCACGTCGGTCGAGAAATGGAAGCCATGCACGGTGCGCGCCGGCACCACCAGCAGGCAAGGTGCCTTCACCGCGTGCCGCGCATTGTTGAGCTGGGCCTCGACCCCGCCTTCGGTCAGGTACAGCAGCTGCACAAAAGCATCGTGCACATGGGGCTGGATCTCCCAGTTGTAGGGAGCCGAGCGTTCGGGAATCCACTCGAAATTGAACGAATTCGACCACCCCGGCAGGGCCTGATCACCGTACAGGTCGTAGTTGGGGATGCTGCGCAGCATGTTGGTGTAAACCCTGGAAATGCACGAATTGTCCTTTTCTTGGCTGGAAACGTCAATGGTGCGAGCCCGCCGTCGAAACCACAATCCAGCCTGACTACAGGAGACATGAATGGCAGTTGAACCCACACCGCACTGGCTCGCACTGGAGGGCAAGGTCTGTGTCGTCACCGGCGCCGCCAGCGGCATCGGTGCCGAGATCGCCACCCGCCTGGCCCAGGTTGGCGCCCGTGTGGCCCTGCTGGACCGCGACCTGGCCGGCGCCGAGGCGGTGGCAAAAAACCTGGCTCAGCAAGGCTTCGCCGCCATCGCGGTGGGCTGCGACATTGCCAGCGAGACGGCCACACTGGCCGCTGCCGCGCAGGTCCGTCAGGCCCTGGGCCCTTGCGATGTGCTGGTCAACAACGCCGGCCTGTTGCGCTCGGCCGGCCTGGACAGCATCACGCTGGATGACTGGAACCTGGTGCTGTCGATCAACCTCACGGGCTACCTGCTGTGCGCTCGTGCCTTTGCGGCGGACATGCGCGAGCGCGGCGCCGGCAGCATCGTGAACGTGGCCTCGATCTCGGCCAATTTCCCTCAGACGAACAGCGGCGCCTACAGCGCCAGCAAGGCCGGCGTGTTGCTGATGTCGCGCCAGATGGCGGTGGAGTGGGGCGCCCAGGGCATCCGCAGCAACGCGATTTGTCCAGGAATGATCCGCACGCCGCTGTCGGCCAAATTTTATGAAGAGCCCGGCCTGGAAGCCCGCCGCTCGGCCGTGACGGCCAGCCGCCGCATCGGCGAGCCCGAGGACATTGCCGACGTGGCGCTGTTCCTGGCCAGCCCGCGCTCGGCCTACGTCAATGGCGCCGAAATCGCCGTGGACGGTGGCATGTCGTCCATGCTCATGGACATGGTGCCGCGCCCTGGCTACAACAAAACCGCCTGAAGGAGACAACATGTCCCGAGATTTTGAAGTTGACTTGATTGTTGTCGGCTCCGGCGCCGCCGGCCTGGCCACGGCCATCACGGCGAAGAAGCGCGGCCTCGACGTGGTCGTGCTGGAGAAGGAACCCGTCTTCGGCGGCACCACGGCCCTGTCGGGCGGCGTGTTGTGGATTCCCATGGGCCCGCACGGCCGCAAGCAGAACCCGGCCGACACGCGCGAGGCGGTGCGCCGCTACATGATGGAAGAAACCGGCTCGTTCTACGACGAAGCCGCCGTCGATGCCTTCCTCGACAACGGCCCGAAGATGGTCGAATTCTTCGAGCGCGAGACCGAGATGAAATTCGTGCCCACGCTCTACCCCGACTACCACCCGGACGTGCCGGGCGGCGTGGCCATCGGCCGCTCCATCCTGGCCGCGCCCTATGACATCCGGGGTCTGGGCAAGGACATGCCGCGCCTGAAGCCGCCGCTCAAGACCATCACCTTCATCGGCATGATGTTCAACTCGTCCAACGCCGACCTCAAGCACTTCTTCAACGCCACCAAGTCGCTGACCTCGTTCATCTACGTGGCCAAACGCCTGGTCACGCACCTGAAGGAACTGGCGTTGTACCGCCGCGGCATCAACGTCACCAGCGGCAACGCGCTGGCCGCGCGGCTGGCGAAGTCGGCGCTGGACCTCAACATTCCAATCCTCACCAGCACGCCGGCCCAGAAGATCCTCATCGAAGGTGACAAGGCCGTGGGCGTCATGGCCGCAGGCGTTGGTGGCGCGCAGCGCATCACCGCGCGGCACGGCGTCGTGCTGGCCTGCGGCGGCTTCCCACAAGATGTCAAACGCATCGCCAAGGCCTACCCGCACCTGGCGCGCGGCGGCGAGCATTTGTCGCCCACGCCCGTCTCCAACACCGGCGACGGCACCAACATGGCGGAGGCGGTGGGCGCCGTGGTGGACATCCGCTTCAAGGACAGCGCCGCCTGGATGCCGGTGTCGCGTGTCGATTACGGCGGCGGCGAAATCGGCGTGTTCCCGCACCTGCTGGACCGCTACAAGCCCGGCATCATCGGCGTGCTCAAGAACGGCAAGCGCTTCACCAACGAATCCAATTCGTACCACGACGTCGGCGCCGCGATGATCCGCGCCTGCGAAGGCCAGAAGGACACGGCGATGTGGCTGGTCTGTGACAAGACCACGCTCGCCAAATACGGCATCGGCTTCGTCAAGCCCGCGCCCATGCCGATTGGCAAATTCCTGCGCAACGGCTACCTGATCAAGGGCAACACGCTGGCCGAACTCGCGAAGAACGCCGGCATCGACCCGGCCGGGCTGGAAAAGACGGTGAAGGACTACAACGTCGGCGCCATCAAGGGCCAGGACCCGGCGTTCGGCCGCGGCACCACGGCCTTCAACCGCTACCTGGCGGACCCTGAGAACCAGCCCAACCCCTGCGTCGCACCGGTGCAGAACGGGCCGTTCTTCGCGGTCAAGGTCATCATGGGCGACCTCGGCACCTTCGACGGCATCCAGACCAGCGTGGTCGGCGAGGTGCTCAAACGCGACGGCTCGGCCATCGAAGGTCTCTACGCCGTCGGCAACGACCGCGCCAGCATCATGGGCGGCAACTACCCGGGCGCCGGCATCACGCACGGGCCGAACATGACCTTCGGCTACGTGACCGGCAACCACATTGCCGACAAGGCCGGCAAGCAGACTGGAGTCAAAGCATGAACTACCTGACCAAACCGCTCATTGACCACCGCGTCTACACCATCGCGCTGCGCAAGATGCCCGAGTTCCTGGAGGTGTTCAACCGCATGGCCGTGCCGCTGCTGCTGGACACGCTGGGCCACCCGGTGGGCTTCTACACCAGCGTCGTGGGGCCGCTGAACCAGTTCGTGCACCTGTGGGCCTACGACGACCTGGCCGACTACGAGCGCCGTTGCAAGGCGCGCGACACGCACCCCGACTTTCCGGCGTACCTGGCTGCCTCGGCCCACCTGATCACGGCGCAGGAAACGCGGCTGATCAAGGCCGTTGACGTGCCTTTCTTTTCCAACCTCAAGAGGTAAGCATGACGCGATCCGAAACTGATGCACGGGCGGTG
>JAHFQI010000165.1 GCA_023259355.1 Comamonadaceae bacterium | reverse complement strand
CCGGGTTCGGGCGCGGAGGTCGTCTTCACCGCCATGCAGGTTGTCGCACCGGACAAGCATCAACCGGAGCCCGGCGATGCAGGATGAACTCGTCTCCATCATCACGCCGGCCTACAAGGCGGCGGCCGTCCTTCCCGAAACAATCTCGTCGGTGCTCGCGCAGACCTACCCGAACTGGGAGCTGCTGATCGCCGACGACTGCTCACCCGACGGCACGCGCGCCGTGATTGAGGACTGGGCTCGCCGTGATGCCCGCATCCGGCTGGTCGCGCTGCCACGCAATTCAGGCCCAGCGGCCGCCCGAAACGCCGCGCTGTCCCAGGCGCGCGGTCGCTGGCTTGCCTTTCTCGACAGCGACGACCTGTGGCTTCCGGAAAAACTCGCACGGTCGCTCGCATTCGCCAGGCGCCATGGCGCGGCACTCGTCTATACCGGCTACCGGCGCATCGACGTTGACGGCCAGCGCACCGGCCAGTTCATCCCGGTACCACCGCGGCTGACCTACCGCCAGCTGCTGGGCAACACGGCGATCGCCACGTCCACGGTGCTGATCGACCGGCGCCAGACCGGTGACATCCAAATGCCGCCGGTCTATTACGACGATTTCGTCTGCTGGCTGGGCATCCTCAAGCGGGGACTGGCTGCCTGGGGGCTCAATGAGGATCTCATGCGCTACCGGGTGCTGCCGAAGTCGGTCTCGCGCAACAAGCGCCGCTCGGCCGGGGAAGTGTGGAAAATCTACCGCGCTACCGAGCAGTTGGGACGCCTGGCCGCTTCATGGCACTTCCTGAATTACGCAAGTCGGGCCCTGCTGAAATACCGAAAGTTCTGAGTTCATGACCGAAGCGGGAGCACACCCCCAGCGCATTCTCGTCACCGGCGCCAGCGGCTTCATCGGCCGTGCGCTGGTGGCGCATCTGGCCCGATGCGGCCACGAGGTGCTCGCGGTATCGCGGGCCGCCGTCGCGGCGGACGGGGTCCCGTCGGCCCGCGTGCCCGACTACACCGACGTGGCACGGCTGACTGAACTCCTTCGCGGGCATGACACAGTCATTCACCTGGCGGCGCTGGCGCACCGTCAGCTGTCCGGCGACGCCAAGGCTGTCGCAGCGGCTTTTGCTTCGAACGTCGCCAGCACCCGCGCGATGGCGATGGCCAGCGCGGCGGCGGGCGCGCGGCGCTTCATCCTGATCAGCTCCATCGGCGTCAATGGCCCGCGCACCGACGCCCGGCCGTTCACCGAGGAGGACGCCCCTCAACCGGCGGAGCCCTATGCGTTCAGCAAGCTGCAGTGCGAGCTGGTGTTGCGCGACGTGATTGGCCAGCATCCCTCGATGGACTTCGTCATCATCCGCCCGCCGCTGGTCTACGGCCCCAACGCGCCGGGCAATTTCGGCCGGCTGCTGCGCGCCGTGGCCCGCCGGACGCTGTTTCCCCTCGGAGGGGTCACCAACCAGCGCAGTTTCGTGGGCCTGGACAACCTGCTGAGCCTGATCGAGTTGTGCACGCGCCACCCCGATGCGCGCAACCAGGTCTATCTGGCGTCCGACGGCGAGGATGTCTCGACCGCCGAGTTCATTCGCCGCATCGGGCAGGCGCTGGGCACCCCGGCCCGGTTGCTGAACATCCCCCTGCCGCTGATCCGCGTGCCGGCCCGGCTGGCCGGCCGCGGCGCGCAGATCGAGCGCCTCGTGGCCTCGCTGCAGGTGGACAGCGGCAAGGCCCGCAGGCAGCTGGGATGGACGCCGCCGCTGTCACTCGACGAGGGCTTGCGCCGCGCCGCCGCCGGCACGGCCCCCAGGGAGTTGAAATCGTGAAACGCCTGTTCGACCTGACGCTGGCGCTGGTGGTCCTCGTGGTGCTCGTGCTACCGGGCCTTATGGTGGCGCTGCTCGTCAAGGCAACCTCGCCGGGGCCGGTGCTGTACTGGTCCCCCCGCGTCGGCCAGGGCAACCGCATTTTCCAGATGCCCAAGTTCCGCAGCATGCGCATCGACACACCCGTCGTCGCCACCCATCTGCTGGCACGCCCTGAAGACTGGCTTACTCCGATCGGCGGTTTTCTGCGTCGCAGCAGCCTGGACGAGCTGCCCCAGTTGTGGAGCATCCTGCGCGGCGACATGAGTTTTGTCGGCCCGCGGCCCGCGCTGTTCAACCAGGATGACCTGATCGCCCTGCGCACCGCGCGCGGCGTGCACGCGCTGGTGCCGGGCCTGACGGGCTGGGCGCAAATCAACGGGCGCGATGAATTGCCGATTCCGGCCAAGGTCCAGCTCGATGCGTATTACCTGCAGCACCGTTCGCTGCGCTTCGACCTGGCGATTCTGCTGCGCACGGCGATGAAGGTGGTGCGGGGTGACGGCGTGTCGCACTGACCGGCCGGCGGGGAAACTACAATGACGGGTTTGCTGCCATGTTGGCGGCGCCAGTTTTTGCCCGGGATTCTGCCGGGTTCATGCCATGTCAGACTCCAAAGCCCAAGCTCCAGCCCCCCAGGACGAAAACCAGCTCATCGCCGAGCGCCGTGAAAAGCTCAAGGCCCTGCGCGAGGCGCAAAACCAGGGCAAGGGGGTCGCCTTCCCCAACGACTTCAAGCCCGAGGACCATGCCGCCACCCTGTTGGCCGCGCATGGCGAAAAAACGGCGGAAGAACTCGCGACCGAGGGCGCGCTGCCCGTCACGGCCAAGATTGCCGGCCGCATGATGCTCAAGCGCGTCATGGGCAAGGCCAGTTTCGCCACGCTGCAGGACAGCACCGGCCGCTTCCAGATCTACGTCACGCGCGACGACGTGGGCGAAGACCTGTACGCCGCGTTCAAGCATTGGGATCTGGGCGACATCGTCGCCGCCGAGGGTCGCTTGTTCAAGACGCGCACCGGCGAGCTGTCGATTCACGCCAGCAGCGTGCGGCTGCTCACCAAGAGCCTACGCCCCATGCCCGACAAGTTTCATGGCATGCAGGACCAGGAAACCAAATACCGCCAGCGCTATGTGGACCTGATGACCGACGAGACGGCGCGCAAGCGCTTCGTCGCCCGCAGCAAGGCCGTGAGCGGCATCCGCGAATTCATGGTCGCGCACGACTTCCTGGAGGTCGAGACGCCGATGCTCCACCCGATCCCGGGTGGCGCGAACGCCAAGCCGTTCACCACGCACCACAACGCGCTCGAACAGGAGATGTTCCTGCGCATCGCGCCCGAACTCTACCTCAAGCGCCTGCTGGTCGGCGGCTTCGACCGCGTGTACGAGATCAACCGCAACTTCCGCAACGAAGGCATCTCGGTACGCCACAACCCCGAGTTCACCATGATGGAGTTCTACGCGGCCTACTGGAACTACCACGACCTGATGGGCTTCACCGAAGCCCTGGTGCGCGACGCCGCGATGAAGGCCGTGGGCACGCTGCAACTGACCTACGGCGGCCGTGAAGTCGATCTGAGCCAGCCGTTTGCCCGCCTGACCATCCGCGAGGCGATCTTCGAACACACCGAGGCCGGCGCGCACGTGGACGATGCCGCCTGGCTGACCAGCGCGCTGAAAAAACTCGGCATGACCGAGGAAAAGAACAAGCTTTCAGGCCGGAGCCTGGCCAGCCTGCAGGTGCTGTATTTCGAGGAAACGGTGGAAGACAAGCTCTGGCAACCGACCTTCATCATGGAGCACCCGACCGAAA
The DNA here is from genome assembly GCA_023259355.1 of Comamonadaceae bacterium. Lineage (GTDB taxonomy): Bacteria > Pseudomonadota > Gammaproteobacteria > Burkholderiales > Burkholderiaceae_C > JAHFQI01. The sequence continues at coordinate 4,983 of JAHFQI010000165.1, read as the reverse complement.
TCTCGCCGCTGGCGCGCGCCAACGACAGCCGCCCCGAGGTGACCGAGCGCTTCGAGCTCTACATCACCGGCCGCGAGTTCGGCAATGGTTTCAGTGAGCTGAACGACGCCGAAGACCAGGCTGCGCGCTTCCACGCCCAGGTCAGCGCCAAGGACAGCGGCGACGACGAAGCCATGTTCTACGACCACGACTTCGTGCGCGCCCTGGAATACGGCATGCCGCCAGCTGGCGGCTGCGGCATCGGCATAGACCGCCTGATGATGCTGCTGACCGACAGCCCGAGCATCCGCGACGTGATCCTGTTCCCGGCGCTGCGCCGCGAGCACGCGGCGCCCGAGCACAAGCGGGAAGCCTGAACCTCCACGCGCTGAAACCACAGCGCCCGACGGTTTCAGCGCGGCGTCACGTCGCGCGCCTGCACATCCACCACCTCGGCGGGCGCCGATCGGGCCCCCGACCGGGCCGCTGATGCACCAGCGCGGTGGGTCCAGCGGTCCGCCGAGGCTTTCGAGGCCGCGCGGTAGCGCTGCCACACCACGACAGGCGCCGGCTTGCGCCCTGTGAGCACAGCACGCAGCAGCATGAACACCACGGCCACCAGGCCGGCAAGCAGCAGGCTCACGGCAAACACCGCTGCCGCCAGCGCAAAGGCAAGCCGCAGCAGCGCGGAGGCCACACGGCCAATGAAGTCAGCAATCAGGGACATGAAAGGTGGCGGCGCAAAACCGCCAGAAGTTCAGCAGATTTCAAGATGCGGGCCGCAGGGGTCATTTTCAAGCCGCGCCGATCGCTTCAAGGCAGCAGACTCAGCGCATGCTGGTAGTCGGGCGAACGCATCAGATCGTCCCAGACCGGGGCCGGCGTGATAGGCAACAGCGCGCGCCGGCGCTGCTCACTCGCGTCATTCGGCAGCCAGTGGCCCTTGAGCTGGGCTTCGGCCAGGCCATCAAGGAGCTCGTCAACGGCCGCGCCGCCATCGACCGACTGGTTGCACAGCAGCACCATGTCGCAGCCGGCGGTGAGCGCGGTGACGGCCGCAAGAGCGTAGCTGACCTGCTGGCCGTCCAGCAGGCGGGCGCCGGCCATGGACAGGTCGTCGCTGAACACCGCGCCGCCGAAGCCGAGCTGGTGGCGCAGGATGTCATTGAGCCATCTGCTGGAAAAGCCGGCCGGGCGCGCGTCCACCTTCGGGTAGATCACGTGGGCTGGCATCACGCTGGTCAGCGTGGTGTTGAGCCAACCATACGGCGCGGCGTCATCGGCCAGGATCGCTTTGAGGCTGCGCCGGTCCACCGGAATCTCGGTGTGGGAATCGGCCTTGACGAAGCCATGGCCCGGGAAATGCTTGCCGCAGTTGCCCATGCCGGCGCGCAGCAGGCCGTGCATGAGGCTCTTGGCCAGCAGGGTGGCCACACGCGCATCGCGGGCAAAGGCGCGATCGCCGATCACGCCGCTGCCGCCATGGTCCAGGTCCAGCACCGGCGTGAAGCTGAAGTCCACGCCGCAGGCGCGAAGTTCGGCCCCCAGCACATAACCGGCGGCACTCGCGGCGTTGGTGGCACGCATCGCACCGCTGCCAGGCTGGCCCTTGCCGTCCTTCATCCAGAGCTCGCCCAAGGCGCGCATGGGCGGCAGGTGGGTGAAGCCGTCGGTCTTGAAGCGCTGCACCCGGCCACCTTCGTGGTCCACGCAGATCAGCAGGTCAGAGCGAACGCCATGGATCTCCGCGCACAACGCCGCCAACTGCGCGCGGCTTTCCCAGTTGCGGGCAAACAGGATCATCCCACCCGTGAGCGGATGGGCCAGGCGCTGCCGGTCCTGCACCGTCAACCGGGTGCCTGCAATGTCGAGGATCAGGGGCGCGTGCTGGGTCATGGACACTCCGGGAAAGGCATCAAAAATCGCTTGTTCAAGGCTTCTCGACCACGCAGAAACTGGCGGCGTAGTCGGACTCGTCAGTCACGCTGACGTGCGCCGTGAGGCCCTGCGCCTCGAACCAGTCCTTGAGGCCGCCGTGCAGCACGATGGCCGGCTTGCCGCTGGGCAGTTTGCCGATCTCGCAGAGTCGCCAAGTCATGGGCATGCGCATGCCCAGGCCGATCGCCTTGCTGAAAGCTTCCTTCGCCGAGAAACGGGTTGCCAGATAACGCACGCCGCGTTCGGGCCAGCGCGCGCTGCGGGTCCGCCAGGTGGCGAGTTCACCCTCGCTCAGGATTTTTGTCGCAAAGCGGTCGCCGTGTTTCTCCAGGCTGGCGCGGATGCGCCGCACGTCGCAAATGTCGGTGCCGATGCCGTAGATCATGGGGCGAACGGCCGGTTCAGGCGGAAAGCGTCGGAGCAAAGGCCGCGTCGATGCAGCGCAGGAAGTCGATCACCGTTGCCGCGTAGCCCAGCTCCAGCGCATCGGCGATCAACGCATGGCCAATCGACACCTCGGCCACACCGGGCACGGCGCGCAGGAAGTCCGTCAGGTTGTCGCGGCTCAGGTCGTGGCCGGCATTGACGCCCAAACCGGCGTCGAGCGCGGCCTGCGCGGCGGCGGCGTAACGCGCCAACTGGGCCGCCTGGCTGGCGTGGCCCCAGGCGGCGGCGTAAGGCTCAGTGTACAGCTCGACGCGGTCGGCCGACGCGGCCTTGGCCAGCGCCATCTGCGCCGGCACCGGGTCCATGAACAGACTCACGCGCGCGCCCAACGCCTGGCACTCGTGAATCAGCGGCCGCAGGCGGTCGGCGTCCTCGGGGAAACTCCAGCCGTGATCGCTGGTGAATTGCCCCTCGCTGTCGGGCACAAAGGTCACCTGGTGCGGGCGCACCTGGCGCACGAAATCCATCAGGTTGTGGAACGGGTTGCCTTCGATGTTGAATTCGCGCCCCTGCCAGTCTTGCAGCAGGGCGGCGAGGTCGAACACGTCCTGCGCCCGGATGTGGCGCTCGTCCGGCCGCGGGTGCACGGTGATGCCCTGCGCACCGGCTTGCAGGCACTGCGTGGCCGCGCGCGTGACGCTGGGAATGCCGAGGTGCCGCGTGTTGCGCACCAGCGCGACCTTGTTGAGGTTGACCGAGAGGGCTGTCTTCATAAATTCTGCAAATCCATCATCATCTGCCGCGTGCGCAGGGTATTGACGCCGCAATGGTAGTTCAGGAGCGTGCGGAGCTGGGACCGCAGCTCCTGCATGACCGGCCCGCTGGCCTGCAGCACGGCCGTGAAGGGCGACACCTCATTCAGCGCGCCCTGAAGCCCCCGCCACTGCACGCCGCTCAGGCTGGCCCGGTCGTCGTCGTGCGCTTCGCGCAGGCCGCCCTCGGGCACCAGGCAGTAGCGCCCATCTGGCGCCAGTGGCTCCAGTGTGAGCGTCTGCGCGTCGAGCACCGGCAGCAGACCGATTTCCCGCAGCAGCAGCAGCTCAAACGCGCGCAGCGCCACATGCATGACCTCGCCCTGCAGACCCATGGCGATCGCCTCCGGGCTGCCGTTCGCAGCCAGCACGCGCACCACTGCGGCATAGGCATCAAAAAGACGCGGGTGGGGGTCGTCCCGGGCCAGCAGGCGCAACAGCAGTTCGTTGAGGTAATAACCCGAGAGCAACGCGTCGCCCGTGGGCATGACATGCCCCCCCACCCATTCCGCGCCCTTGAGCGTGCGGATCTCGGCGTCCCCCCCGAAATTCAGGTGCAAGGGCTGCAACGGCAGGAGGACGGGGCGAAAGTTGGAGCTCGGCCGCTTGGCGCCCTTGGCCACCAGGGCGATGCGGCCATGGTGGCGGGTGAAGACTTCCAGGATCAGGCTGGATTCGCTCCAGTCGTAGCGGTGCAGGACGTAGGCGGGCTCTTCGGTCGTGCGTTTCATGGGGCTGTTTACCCACAAAACGCATCACTCATAACCGAAGGAACGCACCCGGGCCTCATCGTCCGCCCACCCCGACCGCACCTTCACCCACAACTCCAGGAACACCTTGCAGTCCATCAAACGCTCCAGCTCCTGCCGCGCCTCGGTGCCGATGCGTTTTAGGCGCTCGCCCTTTTCGCCGATGATCATCGCCTTGTGGTTGTCACGTTCGACCACGATGGTGGCGGCAATGCGGGCCAGACGGCTTTTGTTACGCCCGATTTCATCTTCGAATTTGTCGATGACCACCGTGGAGGTGTAGGGCAATTCATCGCCCGTGAAGCGGAACAGCTTTTCGCGCACGATTTCGCTGGCCAGGAACTTCTCGCTGCGGTCGGTCAGCTCGTCTTCGCCATACGACCAGGGCTGCTCGGGCAGGTATTTCTCGCAAATGCCGAACAGCCGCTCGACGTCTTTTGCATTCTTGGCTGACATGGGCACGAACTCGGCGAACGGGTGCCGCTCCTGCATGGACTTGAGCCAGGGCGCGATTTCGGCACGGCGATGCACGTTGTCGAGCTTGTTGGCAATCAGCAGCGCCGGCACGCCGGGCTTGAGCAGCGACAGCACCTTGGCATCGGCCAGCGTGAAGCTCCCCGCCTCGACCACGAACAGCACCAGGTCCACATCGCCCACCGCCCCCTGCACCGTCTTGTTGAGCGACTTGTTCAGCGCGGTGTTGTGCAGCGTCTGGAAGCCCGGCGTGTCAACGAACACGAACTGCGTGGCGCCGCGCGTGGTGATACCGGTGATCCGGTGCCGAGTGGTTTGTGCCTTGCGCGAGGTGATGCTGATTTTCTGCCCCACCAGCGCGTTCAGCAGCGTGGACTTGCCCACGTTGGGCTTGCCCACGATGGCAATCAGGCCGCAGTGCCTGCCCTCTGCCCCGGCCTCGCCCGGCGCCCCGACTTCACCGCCGGTTGGGTCATTTCCCGCCGTCGGCAGGTCATCACCCGCCTCGGTCATTGCAACATCCGTCATTTCGTTTTTGCTCTCAGGTTCTCCAGCATGGCGGCGGCGGCGGCCTGTTCGCCCGCCCGGCGCGATCCACCAATGCCGCGCAGGGACATGCCCAGTTCGGTGATTTCACACTCGAC
>JAHFQI010000164.1 GCA_023259355.1 Comamonadaceae bacterium | reverse complement strand
TCCCCAGCCCTTCGTCGTGAGCAACAAGCCCGGCGCCAGCGGCGGCATCGGGATGACCGATGTGCAGCGGTCGGCGCCCGACGGCTACAAGATCGGCGTGCTGATTTCCGAGCTGGCGATCATCCCGCACCTGGGCATGACCAAGGTCACGACGACCGACTTCATTCCCATCGCGCGCCTGAACGGCGATCCCGGCCTGATCGCCGTGCGTGCCGAATCGCCGGTCCAGAGCATCGAGGAGTTGCTGGCGCAGGCCCGCAAGCAGCCCGGCACCGTCACCATGGGCAACGCGGGAACGGGCACCATCTGGCACCTGGCCGCAGCCGCGGTGGAAGACAAGAACGGCGTGCGTTTCAACCACGTGCCCTACCAGGGCGCGGCGCCCAGCGTCATGGCGCTGGTGGGCGGGCATGTGGACGCGATCACGGTCAGTCCCGCGGAAATCGGCTCGTTCGTCGCCGCGGGCAAGGTCCGCGTGCTGGTGTCCATGGCCGAACGCCGGCTGCCGGCGCCCTACGAAAAGGTCGCTACTTTCAAGGAAAAGGGCGTCGATCTGGTCGTCGGGACCTGGCGCGGCCTGGGGGTGCCCGTGGGCACGCCGCCCGAGGTGGTGAAATATTTGCGTGACGCGGTTCGCAAGACCGCCGAAGATCCGGGGTTCCGCGACGCGCTGGTGCGCGCCAACCTGCAACCCGCCTACATGGACGGTGAACCGTTCCAGACCTTCATGAACAGCCAGTCCAGCTACTTCAAGACGCTCTTGAGTGGCCTCAATCTGCAGAAATAAGCTCTGAGCAAAGGAAAAATCTGATGGAAGCCCTTGTCATCCACGCCGCCGGCGACCTGCGCGTTGAAAACATCCCCACGCCCGAACTGGGTGCTGGCCAGTTGCTCGTTCGCGTGCGCTGCGGCGGTATTTGCGGGTCCGACCTGCACTATTACCAGCACGGCGGCTTCGGCACCATCCGGGTCAAGGAGCCCATGGTGCTGGGCCACGAGGTGGCCGGCGTCATCGAGGCCGTGGGTGCCGGCGTGAGCGCGTTTGCACCCGGCGAGCGCATCGCCGTCAGCCCGAGCCAGCCCTGCGGCCTGTGCCGCTACTGCCAGCAGGGCCTGCAGAACCACTGCCTGGACATGCGCTACTACGGCAGCGCCATGCGCACGCCCCATGTGCAGGGCGCCTTCCGCCAGGAGATCGTGGTGGAACCGCACCAGGCGCACCGGCTGGCCGACAGCCTGAGCGATGGCGAAGGCGCGATGGCCGAGCCGCTCGCGGTGGCGCTGCACGCGGTGCGCCGCGCCGGCTCGCTGCTGGGCAAGAGCGTGCTGGTGACGGGCTGCGGGCCCATCGGCGCGCTGGTGATCGTTGCCGCGCGCCGCGCCGGGGCGAGCCATATCGTGGCCACCGATGTCAGTGCCCACACGCTGGGCAAAGCGCTCAAGGTCGGGGCCGACGAGGTGGTCAACGTGGCCGACGAACCCGAGGGGCTGTCGCGTTTCACGGCGGATAAGGGCCGGTTCGACGTGCTGTTCGAGGCCAGCGGCAATGAACGTGCCCTGCGCGGCGCCTTCGATGCGCTGCGCCCGCGCGGCATCATCGTGCAGGTGGGGCTGGGCGGCGAGATGACCCTGCCGGTCAACACCATCGTGGCCAAGGAGTTCGACCTGCGCGGCGCCTTCCGCTTCCATGAAGAGTTCGCCGTGGCTGTGGAACTGCTCAACAAGGGCCTGGTGGACGTCAAGCCCCTGATCTCGGCCACGCTGTCCTACCGGGATTCGGCCCGCGCCTTCGCGCTGGCGGCCGATCGTTCACAGGCGATGAAGGTGCTGCTGAACTTCGACTGAACGCCAGCGTTCAATGCGCGTGAGCGCGCAGGGCGCCCGGCAGGTGCTCGCGCGTGAGGCCCCCGTGTTCCAGCCAGTGCTGGGTCTGGTCGGCGGCGCGGTCGATCAGCTCGCCGGCCTGCGAGAAGTCGTAAGGCGAGGCGGTGAGCGGGCACAGCGGCGGCACGACGACGATGTGGGCCTGCGCCTGGTGGCGTTCGAACTCCCGCACCAGTTGATGGACGATCAGCAGCGTGATCGCGTGCAGCGCGCTCGCGATCGCGCCGCGCGGTGGCGCGTCCAGGGCGCAGGCAAACCCCGTGGGCAGCACGATCACCCGCTGCATGCCGAGTTCGATCGCGACGCTGATGGGGGTGTTGCTGGAAATGGCCCCGTCGATCAGGAAACGTCCGTCCCACGCCAGGGGCGCGAAAATCCCCGGAATCGCGCAGCTGGCCAGCACGGCATCGACCACCGGCCCGCTTGAAAGCCGCACCGTGTCGCCGCTCAGCTGGTCCGTGGCCACCACGTGCAGCGGCACCCGCGCATGCTCCAGCCTCTCGTAAGCCAGGTGCTGCGTCAGCAGCCGGCGCAGCCCCGATGATTCGACCGCATGGTTGTGGTCGCCGTGCAGACCCAGCACGCCGCGCCAGGCGAGCGGGAACACCTCGCTGCGGCGCAAACCCCGCCAGATGGCCTCCAGCCGCGCCACGCCGCCAGCGCTGGGATCGCCCGCGAAGTAGGCGCCGTTGATCGCGCCCACCGAGGAGCCGACGATGAGGTCCGGCACCAGGCCGTGCGCGACCAGGGCGCGCAGCGTGCCGGCCTGCACGGCGCCAAAACTCCCGCCGCCGGCCAGCACGATGGCGGTTGAAGGCTTCGGATCGGTGTCCATGGCCGGAGTGTTCCACAGCCGGGGTTTTTTGGCGAACCTGCTTTTTTTGCGCGAGGGATGGGTTCCGGCGATTGACGTGCCACGGGCTGCGGGAGTTCAATCAGGTCATTCGAATTTCAACGATCAGGCGCCAAGGAGTCCCACATGCGTGTCAGCGACCAGGAGTATTTCCGCAGCTGCGTGGCCAAGGAGCGGCACCTGGCCCAGTTGCTGGGCCATCGCAATATCGAGGAGTGCTACGAAAGCGCGGGTGTCCTCTGGGAAGAGGCGCAGCCGTTGCCGAAGTGGACGCGCGACTGGAGCGCCTGCGGCCCCCTGATGGCGAAGCACCATATCGCCATCGCGTACGGTGCGGAACCGGGGCAGGCGGACATCGGCTTCGCGACGATCGGGGCCACGGTCGTGCACTTCGCGGACCACCCCAGCCGCGACCGTGCGCTGATGGTTGGTATCGTCAAGGAAGTCATTCGCCAGCTGGAACATCCCCACGTGACGGCCAGACCTCAGCAGGCTGCGTGAATCTGGTCTCTCTCTGAAGGGGACTTGCCGGCCACTTTGTTGCTGATTGGTTGACAATCAATCCACGGCAGGGCTCTTTATTCGATGAGCCGGGGCCAGTAAAGTCACCTCATCGCATTCGAGAGGACTTCACCATGTCTGCCGCCCCCCTTCCCAGTCTCTTCGTTTCCCACGGCGCGCCGCTGTTCGCGACCGAACCCGGCACCACGGGCCCCGCGCTGCAAGCCTGGGCCAAAGCCCACGCGCCCGCCGAAGGGTTGCGCGGTATCGTCATCATGTCGCCGCACTGGATGGCGCGCACGCCGGCGGTCATGACCAATCCGGCGCCTGCCACCTGGCACGACTTCGGCGGTTTCCCGGCCGAGCTGTACCAGCTGCAATACCCCGCGCCCGGCTCGCCCGAACTTGCGCGGGAGGTGCTGGCCCTGTTCCAGGCCGCCGGTATCGCGGCGCAGTCCGACGCGCAGCGCCCGCTGGACCATGGCGCCTGGGTGCCGCTGATGCACCTGTATCCGCAGGCCGGCGTGCCGGTGGTGCAGGTTGCGCTGCCGGTCGGCCATGGGCCGAAGGAAGTGTTTGCCATGGGCCAGGCGCTGGCCGGGCTGCGCGAGGGCGGCGTGCTGGTCGTCGGCTCGGGCAGCATGACGCACAACCTCGGCGAATTTTTCGGCGGCGGGCGCGAGCCTTCGCCTTACGTGCTGGAGTTCAGCCGCTGGGTCGAGTCAGCCATCACGCGCGGCGACCGCACGGCGTTGCTCAACTACCGCGAACTTGCGCCGCACGCCCGCCGGGCGCATCCCACGGAAGACCACTTTCTGCCGCTGTTCTTTACCCTCGGCGCGGCCGGCTGGGGCGGCGATGCGCCGCTTCAGGCCGACTACATCAGCCGCGAAGTGATGTACAGCATGCTGGCCATGGACGCGTTCGCGCTGACCGAAGCGGCGGTGGCGTGATGAATGCGTCCATGAACCCGAATGCAGGCGCCTCCGCGTCGAACGCGGCCGAAAAGCTGACCCTGCTGGAGCGTCCGGCCGACCCCGCCACGCGCGAGCCCTGGCTGCTGGTGCTGATGCACGGCGTGGGCAGCAACGAGCAGGATCTGTTCGGCCTGGCCGGGTATGTGCCGCCGCAGTTCCACGTGGTCAGCCTGCGCGCACCCTTTGTGCTGGGCGCCGGCTCGTACGCCTGGTTCCAGTTCAGCGTGGCGCCCGACGGCTCGCGCCGCATCGACACCGCCCAGGAGGCCACGAGCCGCGAGGCGATCGCGCAGACCGTGCAGGCCATCGCGCAGCGCCTGGGCGTGCCGCCCGCGCGCGTGGTGCTCGGCGGCTTCAGCCAGGGCGGCATCATGGCGCTCTCGCTGCTGCGCACCCGGCCCGCGTTGCTGCAGGCCGCGCTGGTCATGCACAGCCGCCTGCTGCCCGAGGTGGACGCCCTGGCCGCGCCGGCCGAATCGTTGCAGGGCAAGCAGCTCTGGGTCAGCCACGGTCTGCAGGACGTGGTGATTCCGCTGGCCAGTGCCCGCGCGATCCGGGACCACGCGGCCACACTGCCGCTGACGTTGCGTTACGCGGAATTCCCCGGTGGCCATGAAATCCGCCCGGCCGAGTTGGAGCAGGCGATGGCCTGGCTGGACGGGCTGGCCGCAGGCGTCTGAGTTCGGCCCTGTGGCCTCTCAGCGCGACTCGCGCCGCGCCACCCACAGCGTCGCGGCGCTGATGATCACGCCGCCCAGCAGGGTGCTGAAGGTGGGCAGGTCGCTGAAGACCAGCCAGCCCATCATCGCGGACCAGACCAGGTCCAGGAATTTGGCGGACTGCGTGGCCGAAATGTCCGCCACGCGGTAGGAGCGCGTCAGGCAATAGTGCCCACTGCTGCCCAGCAGGCCGCAAAGCAGGAAGCCCGCCCATTGCCATGCCGTGGGCGCCTGCCAGTGCATCAGCGCCAGCGGCAGACTGAACAGCGACACGGTGATCGACTGCCAGACCAGGATGGTGCCGGTGTTCTCGTAGCGCGTCAGTGCCTTGGTGACCAGGAATGAGGCGGCGAACAGCGGCGCGGACGCCAGCATCACCAGGTGGTACAGGCCGCCGCCGCCCTGGCCCAGCGACAGCTTGGGGCCCACGACGATCAGGACGCCGGCAAAGCCGAGGCCGGTGGCCACCCAGCGCTCCCAGCGCATGGGTTCCTTGAAGAACAGCCAGGCGCCGACCATGATGAACAGCGGGCCTGTGAAACCGATGGCTGTCATGTCCGCCAGCGGAATGCGCGGCAGCGCCGTGAACCACAGGCACAGGCCCAGCGTGTGCAGCGCACCGCGTGTGAACTGGCCGCTGATCTGTTTGGGCCGGTAGGCCGCCAGGCCGTACCGCCAGACCAGCGGCAGCAGCACCACGAGGCCGAAGAAGTAGCGCAGGAACTGCGCCTGAAACGGGTCGATGTGCAGCGTCAGCGCGCGCATCAGCGCGTTGAGCACGCTGAACGCCAAGCCCGCGCCGGATGCCCACAGCAGGCCGCGCGCAGTCGGTGAGAGATGGGCCGTGTGGCGGTGGACGGCCTCGTGCATCCGTTGCCAGGGGCTCGCCGGCTGGCGGGTGCGGGGCATGGCGGCCTGCGGCTTCAGCCGGGCTGCACCAAAGGGGCGGGCGAGGTCGGCGCGTCGGATGTGTCCGACTTGGGCTTGGGTTGCCAGCGGAAAAAGACAGGATGGTGCCGCTCGACCACGGGGCCGTTGAAATCCCAGGTCATGCATTGCCCCAGGTGGGGCGGCGGGGTGTTGGTGTGGCCATCGGGCTTGTCGAAAGGCAGGGTCTGGAACGCCGCGGTGGCCATGTTGAACAGTAGCTCGCGCAGGTGGGTGCAGCCGCGGACGCCGCCCAGGTTGTGTTCAATGGCCTTGCGCCAGCCCCGGCCCATGGTGCAGCCGATCATCTTGTGCATGGGCGCCTGCGCCTGCGGGCATTCGGCATGCGGCACACCGTCCATGGCGACGGCGATATCGCGCACCACCATCGCGCTGTCGATCGTCACGCGGATCGCCATGTCGTGAATCGGCTCGCCCGGCTGCCATGTCCTTTCCCCGGCGATGCTCATGAGCCGGGTCTTGGTGTCGCGCAGCTCGGCCTCGATGTCCCACAGGCCATCGTCGCGCTGGTAGCCGCGGAACTCGACTTTGCGGGTGTGCAGGTGTGCGCGGGGCGCGGGTGGGGGAAGAGGCAATTCGGGGCTCCGGAAGGGGGTCAACAAGGACCATTCTCCGGGAAATGCACGATCCCGGCTGAGCCGGGGTTTTAGCGGCGGGGCCGCCCGCCAGCGCTGGCTTCGCTGGCTGTCAAGTGCGCGACAGCGATGGCGGCAGCGGAATGAAATCGGTTTCGCCGGGCACCTTGTCAAAACGCTGATCCGCCCAGTCTCGCTGCGCCTGGACAATCCGTTCCTTGCGGCTCGACACGAAGTTCCAGACCATGAAGCGGTGGCCCAGCGGCTCCCCGCCGATCAGGACCATCCGGGTGGCGCTGGCGGCGCGCACGACGGGCGTGGTGCCGGGCGGCAGCACCGCCATCCTGAAGGCTGGCACGGGCTGGCCATCCAATTCGAAATCTTCATCAACGCCGTACAGCGCTCTTTCAGGGCCGACGTCCGGCACGGTGAGCGATGCGCCAGCCTCCAGCGCGATGTCCAGGTACATGGTGGGCGACAGCGTCTTGACCGGCGAGGTGGCGCCGAAGGCCGTGCCCACGAGCACCCGCACCCGCGCACCCTCCAGCTGCACCGAGGGGATGGCGTGCGCCGGAGTGTGGTCGAAATGCGGCGCGTCCTCCTCGTTGCCGGCGGGCACCGCGGTCCAGAGTTGCAGGCCGTGCATGCGCCGGCTCACGGCGCGCAGGTCGTCCGGCGTGCGCTCCGAATGCACGATGCCGCTGCCGGCCGTCATCCAGTTGATGGCGCCGGGTTCGATGCGCTGCACCTTGCCCAGCGAATCGCGGTGCATCATCGCGCCCTCGAACAGGTAGGTGACCGTGGCCAAGCCGATGTGCGGGTGCGGCCGCACGTCGTGGTCGTTGGCGGGCTGCGCGGTGATGGGCCCGAAATGGTCGAAAAACAGGAACGGACCGACGGCCTGCCGTTGCAGCGAAGGCAGCACGCGCCGCACGGTGAAGCCGCCCCCGAGGTCGTGGGCGCGCGGTGCGATGAGATCAAGTACGGACATGGGAAAGTCCTCCATCTGGCCGCCCAGTTTACGCCCGGGGCATCGATGGGTGCGCGCCCGGACCTGAAGAAGTGCGCGCCGGCTACCCCAGATTCAGGTGGCTCGTCCGAAGCCCGACCTATACTGGATTACGGAATCCAGGTCTCCCTGTGCGCAAAAATTTGAACCTTCAAATGGAGCCAGCATGACGCGATTGATTCTCAAAGCATTTTCTGCCGCCTTCGTGCTTTTGACCTCGGTCGCGGTGCCGGCGCAGACCGCGCAAGGCAGCTTCACCGACGACTTGGGTGACTACGACAGCGTCCGCTGGATGAAGGCCGATGGCTGGGCCAATGGCGCGCCCTTCAACAACGCCTGGCTGGCCGACCACGTCAACTTCGCCAGCGGCGCGATGTCGCTCCGGCTGGACAACACCCGGGCATTGGGCAAACGGTATTCCTCGGGCCAATACCAGAGCAAGGGCTTCCACAGCTATGGCTGTTACGAGGCCCGATTCAAACCGGTCGCGCGTTCGGGCGTGGTGAGTTCCTTCTTCACCTATGCCGGCCCTTATGACAACGGGGGCAACGGCCGGCACAACGAAATCGACATCGAGTTTCTGGGCAACAACATGCGTCGCTTCCAGGTCAATTTCTGGACCAACGACGACGCCAACGTCGGCGGCAACGAGCATTTTGTCGATCTGCCTTTCGATGCCTCGCTGGCCTACCACCAGTACGCGTTCAAGTGGACCACCACCGGCATCGAGTGGTTCGTCGATGGCGTGTCGGTCTACCAGGTGCTGGACTCGGCGCCCAAGCCCACGCCCAAAGCCGTGGACTCGCTGCACAAGATCATGATGAACGTCTGGCCGGTGGACAGCACGGCCGCTGGCTGGGCCGGCACTTTCATCTATCCCGGCACGCCGCTTACCGGCCAGTACGACTGGATCAAATACACCAGCGGCGAGGACTGCGCCGTCAGCGTCCCGGAGACCGTCGGCACCGCGATCACGGACCTGCACGTGCAGGGCATCGCCATGGCCATCATCAACAAGAAAACGCAGGTGAGCAGCAGGATCACCGTGCTCAATGGCCAGGGCCAGCCGGTACAGAGCGCTGCCGTGACGGGCGCATGGTCGGGCGCCATCAACAGCGGCGCGACGCAGGGGCTGACCGACAGCGCCGGCGCGGTGACGCTGACTTCGGCCACGGTCAAGGCCAACACCACCGGGAACGTCACGTTTTGTGTCTCCAGCATCGCGGCCGCGG
>JAHFQI010000163.1 GCA_023259355.1 Comamonadaceae bacterium | reverse complement strand
AGGCAGGCCAGAACCAGGGCAGCGCGCTTCATGGCTTCACGCCCTGCGCGGCCTGCACCGCCGGGGCGCTGCCGCAGCGCCAGGTTTCCCCACCGGGTGGCGGCGCGGGCAGGGCCGCTGCGGGTTTGGCCGGGTCCGGCACCGGCTGCGAGGACAGCCAGGCGGCCACGGCGGTCACGTCGTCGGCGCCCATGCGGCCGGCGATTTGCGCCATGCAGTCGGGCGCGTGAGCCCGGCGCTGCTTCGTCTGCCAGGCGCCGAGCTGGGCGTTGAGGTAGTCGCGCGGCAGGCCCAGCAGGCCGGGGATGTCCGGCGCCACGCCGGTGAGCGCGCTGCCGTGGCACTGCACGCAGGCTGGAATGCGGCGTTGCGCGTCACCGTGGCGGGCCAGGGCTTCGCCGCGTTGCAGCACGGTGGCCGTCACGTCCGCGGGCTGCGGTGCGGGGTAGGGCACTTCCAATGATGAGAAATGCCGGGCGATTTCCAGTAAATAGGCGTCGCTGAGCGGGTCCACCATGCGCGTCATGAGGCCGTAGTGGCGGCGGCCGTCCCGGAAGTTGAGCAACTGGTGATACAGGTAGCCCGCCGGCTTGCCGGCCAGGCGCGGGTAGTAGCCATCGGGCGCGGCGCGGCCCTGCTCGCCATGGCAGGCGGTGCAGGCCAGCGTGCGCTGGGCCATGGAGTCTTCGAATTTCGGGGCAGCGTGGGCGGCGGTGCACAGGCTGAGCGCCAGGGTGGCCAGCAGACAAGGAAGTCGGGAAGTCAAAGGAGGTGCGGGAGATTTCGCCATGGCGCATCATGCCAAAAGCAGGGGGTGGCGGCGCCCGGATCTCCTTCGTGTTCGATGGTCCGCTGGATGAACCTGGTGATTGGTTTTCTTGACCTTCGTTCAACAGCGTGCGCGCGTGCGGTGGGGCACTGCCTGCCGGTGGCCGATTTCGGGTGTTTCATGAGGCCACCGGCAGGCAGTGCCCCGCCGCTCGTCAGAGCCGGTCGGGCGTCGTTGGAGCCGCGGCCCGTGCCGCCTCAGCCATCGCCAAACGAAACACCAATCTGCCGCGCCGCCACCAGCAGCGGGTGGTTCAAGGGCACGCGCCGGTTCTGACCGGCTACCTGGCCGATGGGCACGCTGCCCAGGCGGCCTTCGGCCAGCGTCACCATGCGGTTGAAAGTGCCGCGCGCCACCAGTTGCGCGGCGTGGTTGCCGAACTGGGTCGCCAGCACGCGGTCAAAGGGTGTGGGCGCGCCGCCGCGCTGCACGTGGCCCAGCACCGTGGCGCGCACCTCGCTTTGCAGGCGAGGCTGCAGCCACTCGCGCAGCACATGGCCGACGCCGCCCAGGCGGATCGGGTCGGCGCTGTCGGCCACACGGCGCTCGACGGTCAATGCGCCGCCGCGCGGCTTGGCGCCTTCGCCGATGCAGATCACGGTGAAACGCTGGCGCTGCTCGCGTTCCCGGCACACCGCCAGCACGGCTTCGGGGTCGTAGTCGATCTCGGGCAGCAA
This sequence comes from Comamonadaceae bacterium, assembly GCA_023259355.1. GTDB lineage: Bacteria > Pseudomonadota > Gammaproteobacteria > Burkholderiales > Burkholderiaceae_C > JAHFQI01. The sequence continues at coordinate 7,213 of JAHFQI010000163.1, read as the reverse complement.
AATCACGTCCGCCGCGCCCGCCACGCCGGCTTCCAGCGCGATCCAGCCCGCGTAGCGTCCCATGGTTTCCACGATCATGATGCGGCCATGGCTCTGGCCCGTGGTCTGCACACGCTCCAGCGCCTCGGTGACCGTGGCCACGGCGGTGTCAAAGCCGAAACTCTGCTCGCAGCCCTCGATGTCGTTGTCGATCGTCTTGGGCACGCCCACCATGGGCAGGCCTTGCTGGGCCAGGCCGTGGGCAATGGCCATGGTGCCATCGCCGCCCACCGCCACCACCGCGTCCAGCCTGAGTGTGCGGGCGTTCGCCAGCGTCGCGGCGGTGGCTTCGGCGCTGGCCAGCGGGTTGGCGCGGTTGCTGGTGCCCAGGATCGTGCCGCCGCTGAACAGGATGCCGCTGACCGACCGCCAGTCCAGCGCCCGGGTGCGGTTTTCCATCAGGCCCGCAAAACCGTCCTCGATGCCGATGACTTCGGCGCCGCACTGCCGCAGCAGGGATTTGGTGACGGCGCGGATCACGGCGTTCAATCCGGGGCAGTCGCCGCCACCCGTCAAGACTCCGATGCGCATGATCCAACTCCTTTCTGGGGCGCTCTCCGCCCTTCGGTTTTGGCGCTTGTTCGCCGCATCGGCCATCAGAACGAGCGGCGGCCGGGACCTTGACGGACCTGGCGCTCATGGCACTTTGGCCTGAACGCCCAAATCGTACCCCTTGTGTCCCGAAACGCCAGGTGGCTGCGAAACCCCGCGTGGCTCGCGGCCCGGCCCGTCTGCGGCGACAATCCTGAGTTTTCCCGATTTTCCATTTATCTGCCGCAGGCAAGTACTTCGACATGTCCAATTTTTCGGTTCGACCCGCCACCCTGCGCGATGCCAAAGCCATCGCTGAAATCCACATCAACACCTGGCGGGAAGCCTACGAGGACATCCTGCCCGCCTCGGACCTCAACGGCATTTCGCTGGAAAAGCGCCTCGCCCTGTGGCGCGAAGCCATTGAATTCAGCGAGCCGCAGGTGCATGTGGCCGTGGACGGCGACCGCATCGTGGGGTTCGTCGGCTTCGACCGTTCCCGCGACCCCAAGTCCAAGGCCACCATGGGCGAGATCTGGGCCATTTACGTGGGCCCCGGCGACTGGGACCAGGGCGCTGGCCTGGCCCTGTGGGATGCCGCCCGCGAGGGGCTGCTCGAAGAGGGCTGCACCGATGTCACGGTCTGGGTAATGCTGCGCAACGAGCGCGCGATTCGCTTTTTCGAACTGGCTGGCTTCAAGCGCGAACTCAACACGGCCAAGACTGTGCCCATGGGCAGCGTCAAGGTGGAGGAAATCCGCCTGAAGCGCAAGCTGGCGTGATCACACGCCGCGCCGGGACGCCGCTGTCCGCGTGGGCATGACGCGATGAAACTCCTGCTCGCGCCCATGGAAGGGCTGTTGGACTACACCCTGCGCGACATCCTGACCCGGGTCGGCGGCGTGGACCGCTGCGTCTCGGAGTTCATCCGCATCACGGGCCGGCTGCTGCCCGAGCGCGTGTTCACCCGCATCGTGCCCGAACTGCGCCATGGCAGCCGCACGCCCGCCGGCGTGCTGGTGCGCCCCCAGCTGCTGGGCTCGGACCCGGCCTGCCTGGCCGACAACGCGGCGGTGCTGGCCGGCCTCGGCCCGTCGGGCATCGACCTCAATTTCGGCTGCCCGGCCAAGACCGTGAACCAGCACCGGGGTGGCGCGGTGCTGCTCGACGAGCCGGAACTCGTGGGCCGCATCGTGGCGGCGGTGCGGCGCGCCGTGCCGGCGGCCGTCCCGGTCTCGGCCAAGATGCGGCTGGGTTTCAACGACGACGACCGCGCGCTGGACTGCGCGCGCGCGATTGCCGATGCCGGGGCCAGCGAACTCGTGGTGCACGCGCGCACCAAGGCGCATGGCTACCGCCCGCCGGCGTACTGGGAACGGGTGCGCGACATCCGCGAAGCGGTCGCCTTGCCGGTGATTGCCAACGGCGAAATCTGGACCGTGCAGGACGCGCAGCGCTGCCGTGAGGTGACGGGCTGTGAGACGCTCATGATCGGCCGCGGCATGGTGCGCAACCCGGGGCTGGCGCTGGCCATCGTCGCTTCCGACCGCGCCGGGCGGGGCCTGGACCCCGGCACCGGCGGCATTGCCTGGCCCGACCTGCTGCCGCTGATGGCCGATTTCTGGCGGCTGGTGGCCACCCACGTCGAGCCTCGCCACCGCTCGGGGCGGCTCAAGCAGTGGCTCAATTACCTGCGCCGGCATTACCCCGAGGCCGAACAGGCATTCACCGAACTGCGGCTGACCAACGACCCCGCGCGCATCACGCTGTGGCTGGCCGCGCAGCAGCCTTGCGCGGCGGCCGCGGCGCTGCATGGCTGACAATGGCCTGATGAGCACCCACCCCACGATCCATTGGCAGGAAGGCGGCGTTGAACGCAGCGCGCGCTGGCGTTCGGAAAGCGGCGCACCGCCACCCAAGCGCGTCGTGCTGGCGGACGACACCGTGGCGGCCGACGCCGCCTACCGCCTGGCCTGCGAAGGCACGGCCCTGCTGTGGCGCGGCGATTTTCACAACGCGCGGCAGCTGCTGCAGGCGCTGGCACGCCGGACGGAGCGCAAACCGCGGCGCGGCGAGGGCCCTGCAGGCAAGGTGGTGCCGTCGCCCTCGGAAGCCTTCCACCTGCACCGCCAGGCCCAAGCCCAGCGCGCCCGCGTGCTTGGTATGGTGCTGATGCCGCTGGACGCGGACTTCACTGTGCCGCTGCGCCGCGCACCCGATTTCCGCACCGCCTGCGCCGAGGCCTGGGGCGCCGACGCCGCGGCCGACGGCGAGGCCAGCGTGGTGTCGCTGCGCGAGCTGTTGGGTCTGGTCGGCGCGCACGAGTGGCGCAAGAAAGGCGTGGAAATCCCCGCGCTGGGCGGGCCGGGGCACAACCGCATCCACCCGCACTACGGCGTGTTTTCGCCGGTGCGCGGCGAGTACGTGCAACTGGTGGCGCAGGCGCCGCTGCCGTCGAAGGAACTGGCGTTCGACATCGGCGTGGGCACCGGCGTGCTCTCGGCCGTGCTGGCGCGCCGGGGCGTGAAGCGTGTGGTCGCGACCGACCAGGACCCGCGAGCGCTGGCCTGCGCGCGCGAGAACCTGCAGCGCCTGGGGCTTGACGGGCAGGTCGAGGTGGTTCAGGCCAACCTGTTCCCGTCCGAGGCGGTCCACGGCCGCGCGCCGCTCATCGTCTGCAACCCGCCCTGGGTGCCGGCGCGGGCCAACACCCCCATCGAACACGCGGTCTATGACCCGGACAGCCGCATGCTGCGCGGTTTTCTGGACGAACTTGCCGGGCACCTGACCCCCGGCGGCGAAGGCTGGCTCATCCTCTCGGACCTGGCCGAACACCTGGGCCTGCGCCCGCGCGAGCAGCTGCTGGGCTGGATCGAGGCGGCGGGCCTGCGGGTGCTGGGCCGGATGGACGTGCGCCCGCACCATCCCAAGGCGGCCGACGCGAGCGACCCGCTGCACGCGGCGCGCGCGGCCGAAGTCACCTCGCTGTGGCGCCTCGGCGCACCCTGACCGGCGGCGCGCCGTCTCGTCCGCTCGCAACTTGCGCGGGCCAAGCCTATATTGGAGGCATGGCTTCCGCGAAAAAGCGGGGCGCGAGGATCGGAGGAGACATGAACTTTCCCATCCTGATCGTGGACGACAAACTGGCCAACCGCGTGGCCATGAAGGCAGTGCTGGACCTGCCGGGTTTCGAGGTGGTGGCCGTCGCTTCGGGCGCCGAGGCGCTGCGCTGCCTGGTCGATCGGCAGTTCGGCCTGATTCTTCTCGACGTCAACATGCCGGGCATGGACGGCTTCGAAACGGCGGAAATGGTCCGCGGGCGGCCCGCGTCGGCGCACACGCCCATCATTTTCATCACGGCGCGGGGCACGGATACCGTGGGCAAGCTCGACGGCTATCCGCCCGGCACCATCGACTACGTGCTCAAACCTGTCGATCCCGATGTGTTGCTGAGCAAGGTGGCCGCCTGCGTGGAGTCGGCGCGCCATGCGCACCACGGGCACTGGAGCCGCCCGGCCGTCAGTCCGTCGTCGCTGGCGCCCGGCGCGCGGGCGCACGGCCAGCATTAGCCGGCCAGCTCAGCCCGCGCAGGATTGCCGCAACTCGCGCTTGAGCAGCTTGCCGCTGGGGTTCTTGGGCAGGCTGTCGGTGAACACCACCCGTTTGGGCGCCTTGAAGCTGGCCATGTGGCGGGTGCAGTGGTCGATGACCTGACCTTCGGTCAGCGTCTGGCCGGCCTTGACCACGACGACGGCGGTGACGGCCTCGACCCAGCGCGGGTCGGGCAGGCCGATCACGGCGACTTCGCTGACCTGCGGCAGGCGGTAGATCATTTCCTCGACCTCGCGGCTGGCCACGTTCTCGCCGCCGGTCTTGATCATGTCCTTCTTGCGGTCCACCACTGTGATGTAGCCCTCGGCGTCGATGGTGGCGAGGTCGCCCGAATGGAACCAGCCGCCCTCGAAGGCCGCCTTGGTGCGCTCGTCGTCGTGGAAGTAGCCCAGCATCAGGTGCGGCGAGCGGTGCACGATCTCGCCGACCTCGCCCACGGCCACATCGCGCAGCTGGTCATCCACGACGCGGGTTTCCACGTTCAGCACGGCCCGCCCGCACGAGCCGGGTTTGCGCAGCTGGTCGTCCGGGCCCAGCAGGGTGGCCAGCGGCGCGATCTCGGTCTGGCCGTAGAGGTTCCACAGCCGCACCTTCGGCAGCCGCGCGGCCAGTTCGCGCAACACTTCCACCGGCATGATCGACGCGCCGTAGTAGCCCTTGGCCAGGCTGGACAGGTCGGTGGTTTCGAACAGCGGCGAGCGCAGCAGCGCGATCCAGACCGTGGGTGGCGCGAAGAAGCTGGTGATGCGGTGTTTCTCGATCAGCGGCAGCAGGTTGTCGGGAACGGGTTTGCTGGTGATGACATTGGTCGAACCCACGTAGATCGCCGGGCCGAAGAACACGTCGAGTTGCGCGCAGTGGTACAGCGGCAGCGCGTGCAGCGCGAGATCCTCGGCGGCGATGGACGCATCGACCACACAGCTCACGTACTGCCACAACACGGCGTCGTGCGTGAGCATGGCACCCTTGGGCGTCGATTCGGTGCCGCTGGTGTAGACGATCTGGGCCAGGTCGGTGCTGGAGAGCATGACTTCCGGCAGCGGTTCGGTGCAGGCGGCCAGTTCGTCAAAGCTGGCCATGCCCGCCGCCGGCTCGCTCGGGTCCTCTGACGGCAGCCAGATGAAGTCTTCCACGGCGGTGTCGAGCGCGGCCGCGGCGCGCGCCAGTTCGGCCAGGCCGCTGTCGGTGGCCAGCGTCTGCGCGCCCGCGTGGCGCAGGATGTAGGCGACTTCCTCGGCCTTGAGCATGAAGTTGATCGGCACCAGCACCGCGCCCAGGCGCGCCAGCGCGAAGCGCAGCGCGGCGAACCCGTGCGAGTTGCGGGCCAGCACGGCCACGCGATCGCCCTGGCGGACGCCGCGTTGTGACAGGGCCGACGCCACGCGCGTGACCCGATCGTCAAACGCCGCGTAAGTCCAGGTGGTGCTGCCGCAGACGATGGCCGTCTTGGACGGGACGCGCAGCGCGGTGCGACGCAGGGCGTCGGCAATGGTCTGGCGGCGGACGATGGGGTGCATGTGGTCTCCTCGGTGAGGGTTTTGTACTGTGCCGAAGTTATACCTGACACCCGGCCTGCCTGGCCCGCCAGGCGGTCAAGGGATTCACGGCAATGGCGTGGCCCGCCGTTAAACTTGCTGACCAACCTGATCGGCCCATGGACGCGCAACCCCTACTTCTGCAGCGCTGCTTTCAAGAGGCAGCCAACTTATCGAAGCGCGCGCTGGAGCGCTGCATCGACGAGGCTGTTGCCGCCCTGCAGGCGGCCGAGGGCGGCGTGGGCAAGCTGGCCGACCGTGACGAAATCGCGCTGGCCTGGAACAGCCTGCTCAGGTTGAAGGCGTCTTGGGGGGCGCAGTACGCGGCCGATCTGCTGGTCGCATTCAGAAAAGGGCCGTCGGTGGACAGCGAGGGGAATCCCCGCACGTCTCCGTCGTCATTTGCCAGCTTCGGCGCCTTCAGCACGGATTTTTCGAGCCTGTCCCTGGTGGACGATGTGCAGGTGTCCCAGGGCATCGAGTTTGCCCGCCTGTCGCAGCAACTGCAGCTCCACGCGGACCCGGTGATGGCCGACCTGGATGCCCTGGTCAGCGCGGTGCAGGGGTTTCCCAACGTTCGCCCCGAACTCAATCCGCTGCGCCCCGAAGTGTTTGCCCTGGCCCTTCGCGGCCTGGTCTATGGCGCGAACGTGGAGCCGGGCGTTCGTGCGCGATGGGTCCAAGCCTTGGCCGGTCCCATGGGCAGGGAACTGCGCGGGACGTACGAGACGCTCATCGATCTGCTGCTCGGCGCCAAAGTGGAGGCGGTGAGTTACCGCGTGATGGCGGCACCGGGTGGCGGCGGCAAGGGCGTCGGGCGAGGCCTGCCGGGGGAGCGCGGGCGAGGCGCCGCGCAACCGGGCCGGGCGGGGCCCGCGGGTGGTGTTGGGGGCGGCGCTGGGGGGGGCGGGTGGGGAGACGGGTTCGCCGACGACGCGGGGACACCCGCGTCCGCGCCCGCCGATCTGTACGTGGACCCTTCCCGGATGGACGTGCGCGAGCCCCTTTTCCACGATTTCCTGGTTCACGGCGCGCTCGACGACCAGACCCGTCTGGCCGATTCTTACTACGCCCGGGTTGAAGAGGAGCTTGAGGCCCTGAGGGCCGCGCCGCCAGCGCCGTCAGACTCGCTCCGCGCCGATTTCCCGCCCCCCGACCAGGACCTGTCGTCCGGCGATCGGCCGGTGCGGCGCGTGGATGGGCAAAGTCCGCTGAGTTCCCGGGTCTGGGGGGCCTATGCATCCCACAGCGCGCGCCGGATGGTGCGCGCCGAACTCAAGAAGGAAGCCACCCATCTCGGGCAGGTCCTGGGTCTGGAGGTGGTTCGCCAGCTGGTCAACCAGGTGGCGCAGGACCCGCGCCTGCTGGTGCCCGTGCGCGAGTCGATCGTGGCGCTGGAGCCCTCCTTGCTGCGGCTGGCCATGGTGGACCCCCGCTTCTTCAGCGAGGAAACTCACCCGGGCCGGCGGCTGATGGAGCGTGTCGCCCAACGCAGC
>JAHFQI010000162.1 GCA_023259355.1 Comamonadaceae bacterium | reverse complement strand
GAAGCCGGGGATCTCGACGCGCGCCTGCTCGCGTTTGTCGGGCACGGTCTCGATGACGCCGAAGTCCAGCGCATTGCCGACGCAGGCGGCCACGCAGGCGGGCTTCAGGCCCACCTCCAGGCGGTCCACGCACATGTTGCACTTGGACACCTGGCCCTTGACCGGGTCGAGCTGCGGTGCGTTGTAGGGGCATACCCAGGTGCAGTAGCCGCAGCCGAAGCAGGTGTCGGGGTCCTGCAGCACCGCGCCGTACTCCGTGTGTTTGGTGTAGGCGCGCGTTGGGCAGCCCTTGAGGCACACCGGGTCGTCGCAATGGTTGCAGGCCATCGAGATGTTCAGGCGCTTGTAGTCGGGGAAACTACCGCCCTCGACATAGCCGACCGAGCGGAACGCCAGGTGCGGCGGGTTTTCGTTCTTCTCGCTGCAGGCGGCTTCGCAGGCGTGGCAGCCGATGCAGTTGTCGGCGGTGAAATAGAAGCCGTGCTGCTTGTTGCGATTCGGATTGGTGCCGACAGCCGGGTTCTCGTTGATGAACATCGAGCGGCCCACGGGCAGCTTGCCCTTGGTCAGGGCGATGAGGTCGATTTCCTGTCCGTAGCGGTTGACATCGGGCAGGGCCGGGTTCGGCAGGAAAGCGTACGGTTGCTCTTCCGTGCGGATTTCCCAGATCTTTCGCTCCGCGCCCGCCTTCGAGCCGCAGCCTGTGGGGCCGCACCCGGGCTTGCCGCAGCCACCCGCCGCGGCCGCGGTGGACGCAGCCGTGGCCGCGACCTCGCCCGGGAAGATGTGGCCCTGGCCACCGCCCGCTTCAGTCGAGGGCGTTTCGCGGCGCATTTTTTGTTCATCCAGCAGCATTTTTTCTCCCTGTCGCTTAAAACGCGCGGCGTTCGAGGTTCAAGCGCGCGGCTTCCGCCTGGTCAATCTTCTCGATGCGGGCGGCATTCTGTTTGAAGGCCGGCTGGCGCGAATACGGGTCGAGCAGACCCAGCGTGAGCCGGTTGACGCAGTCGTGGAAGTGGAACGGGATGAACAGCATGTCGCGGCCCACGCGCTGCGTGAGCTGCACCATCACCACCGCGTCGCCGCGCCGGCTGACCACGCGCACATAAGTCTGGTGTTCGACGCCCAGTTCGGCCGCGGCGTCGGGGTTCATCTCCATGTAGGGCGTGGGGCTGAACTTGTTGCAGTTGCCGATCTTGCCGGTGCGCGTGCGGGTGTGGAAATGTTCGACCACGCGGCCCGAGTTGAGCCAGAACGGGTACTCGGTGTCCGGGCGTTCGTTGTTGTCGATGAAGCGCAGCGGAATCAGGTTGGCGCGGCCGCTCGGGGTCTGGAACACGCCGTCGGTGTACAGGCGCGGATTGCCCTTGAAGGGCAGGCGCAGCGCCATGTCGAAGTCTTCGGACTGGCCGATGGCCTGGCTGTCGGCCTGGGCCTGCGCCTGGCTGTAGGGCCACTGGATGCCACGCGCGGCCTCGATGCGGTCGTAGCTCATGCCCGAGATGTCGAGCATTCGCCCCGCGTCGCTGGACAACTCGCGCATTTCGTTGAAGGCGCCCTCGGCGGTCTCGGGGAAATGGATCTGGTTGCGGTCTTCAAAGCGCTTGGCCATCTGGTTGAAGATCCAGAAGTCGGGCTTCGAATCGGCATAGGCCGGCAGCACGTTGCGCGTGAGGTTGACGCGGCGCTCGGTGTTGGTGTGGCAGCCTTCCTTTTCGGCCCAGACGGCGGCAGGCAGGAAGACGTGCGAGTACTTGTTGGTCTCCACGTCTTCGTACACGTCCTGCACCACCAGGAACTCCAGGTTCTCCATGGCCTTGCGGATGCGCGGCTGGTTGGGCATGGAGGTCATGGGGTTGGTGGCGACCAGCCACAGGCCCTTGATCTCGCCGGTTTCGATGGCGGGGAAGATGTCGGTCTGCGCCAGGCCACGCGCGGGCGGGAAGAAGCTCTCGTCGATGCCCCAGAAATCGGCCACGCGCTTGCGGTCCTTTTCCTTTTCGAGCAGGCGGTAGCCGGGCAGGCCGGAGCACGACGACCATTCGCGGGTGCCCATGGCGTTGCACTGGCCGGTGATGGACAGGCTGGTGCCGCCGGGCTTGCCGATGTTGCCGGTGATGAGGTTCAGGTTGTTGATGTCGACGACGCCATCCGAGCCGTGGGTGGACTGGTTGATGCCCATGGTCCAGATGCTCATGGCCGCCGGCGCCTTGGCATACAGGCGCGCCACGGTGCGGATGCGGTCTTCGTCAATGCCGCAGATGTGCTGCGCATGCACCGGGTCGTAGTCGGCCACCAGCGCCTGGAGCGCTTCGATGCCCTGGGTGTGTTTCTCGATGTACTCGCAGTCCTCCAGACCCTCCTTGAGGATCACGTGCATCATCGAATTGACCAGCACCACGTCGGTGCCGGGCGTGATGGGCAGGTGGATGTCGGCGAACTGCGCCAGCATGGTCACGCGCGGATCGACCACGATCAGCGGGAACTTGCGCTTTTCCAGCGCCTCTTTCAGGCGCCAGTAGATGATGGGGTGCTGCTCCGGCAGATTCGAGCCGAAGGCCATCAGGCAGTGCGTGTGCTCGAAGTCCTCGTAGCAGCCGGGCGGGCCGTCGGAGCCGAAGCTGCGCTTGTAACCCGACACCGCCGAGGCCATGCACAGCGTGGTGTTGCCGTCGTAGTTGTTGGTGCCAATCTGGCCGCGCACCAGCTTGCCCAGGGTGTAGAACTCCTCGGTCAGCAATTGGCCGGTGGAGACCACCGCGAACGAATCACGGCCGTACTTGGCCTGGATTTCCTTGATCTTGGCAGCGGTCTTGTCCAGCGCCGCGTCCCAGCTGGCGGGTGCAAAAGGCAGGTGCGCCTTGTCGCGCATCAGCGGCATCTTGCCGCGGCCGGGCGATTCGAACAGCTCATGCTCCAGCAGGCCCTTGATGCACAGCTTGCCGCGGTTGACGTCGGCGCCCGCGTGGCCGCGGCTGGTGACGATGCGCCCGCTCTCGCTCAGGCCGATCTCGATGGCACAGCCGGTCGAGCAGTAGTTGCAGGTGGTGTATTTCCATTCCTTGACCTCTTTGGTCGGGATGGAAATGGGCTTGCGGCGCTGGCGTCCAAAGATCATGGTGCGGCGGCTGGTGGGAGGGCTGGGGTCAGGCCGGTTGCTGGCAGGGGCCGGCAACAGGGCGGGTCAGGTCGGTCGCGTGGCCGGCCAGTTCGGCGGTGTTCAGCGACACGGTGCCGTTTTCCACCTTCACGGCGAAGCGCGGGGTGCAGCCTTCGTCGGGTGCCTTGGCGCAGCCGCTGTCCAGCCCGATGGTCCAGTTGTGCAGCGGGCAGGCCACGCTGGTGCCGAACACGATGCCTTGCGACAGCGGGCCGCCCTTGTGCGGGCAGCGGTCCAGCAGGGCAAAAACCTCGTTCTGGTCATTGCGAAACACCGCCACATCCAGACCGGCGTCGCGCGCCACGCGGCGCGAGCCCAGCACGGGGATGTCTTCAACGCGGCAGATGACTTTCCATTCACTCATGATTGACTGCTCCTTGGGGGCAAACCCGCACCGTCCGGCGAAGGGCTTGCCCGGTTTTTTGCTTCAAATATCAGACTTTGATGGCCGAATACAGGCCGGTCACACGGTCCATCACGCTCAGCAGGTTCTCGCTGCTCACGAACACGTCCGACAGGGCCTTGGGCGACGCCCCGGCCTGCAACCGTTTGAGGGCCGTGTCGAAAAAGATCCACTGGCCGTCGGCCAGCTGCAGCTCTTCCTTGATGCGTGCGGTGGCCTCGGGGGCGTTGCGCAACACCTCGGTGGCGGCCATGAATTCGGTGCGTGCCTTGTTGATCTCGGCGCCGGCGGTGGCCGCATCCACCGGCAGCATGGCGGCCAGGTAGAACTTGGCCATGCGCTGGCTCAGCATGCGCTGGCGGCCGGCCACGTTGACCAGCTTGCCCACGGGCCTGCCCGAGGCGGCCTCGTATTGCACCGTGCCCTGGTGGGCCAGCGCCAGCACCTTGGCGTCCGCCTGCAGCACGGCGGCGGCACCGGCCTTGCTGGGGGCGGTGCCCACCAGCGCGGCCTTGTAGTCGCTCCATGCGCCTTCGAGCTTGCCGTAGGTGTCGCGGATTTCGGCGTTGGGCGCGTAGGCCTTCAGCTCCGCCAGCTGGCGGTCGAACAGGCCCATGGACTTGTCCAGCACCTGGCGCGCGCTGCCGGTCTCCACATCCTGCGCGAGGGCCAGCCAGGCCTTGCCCATGCGCTGGCTGAGCATGCGCTGGCGGCCGGCCTTGTTGATGGCGTCATTGAGATCGGTCACCTGGGCCAGCACACCGAAGGCGGAGGCGGTCGCGGCAGTGGTCAGGGCGACCAGGACGTGGCGTCGTTGCACGGTGATCCTCACGCGGTAACGGCTTGAAATTGCCGGGTGTCCACGGCGGCCTTCTCGGATTCAAGCCACGGATCGGGCTGGCCGTCGAGCGAGAACTGCAGGCGTTCCCAGAGGGCCTTGCGGGCCTCGGCGTCGTCCAGGATCTTTTTCTTGACGTGGTCCAGGCCGACGCGGTGCAGGTAGTGCACCGTGCGCTCCAGGTACCAGCCTTCCTCGCGGTACAGCTGCAGGAAGGCGCCGGCGTATTCCATCACCTCGCTGGAGGTCTTGACCTTCACGAGGAATTGCGCCACTTCGGTCTTGATGCCGCCGTTGCCGCCGACGTGGATCTCCCAGCCGGAGTCCACGCCGATCACGCCCACGTCCTTGATGCCCGACTCGGCGCAGTTGCGCGGGCAGCCGCTGACCGCCAGCTTGACCTTGTGCGGCGAATACATGGCCCAGAGCGCGTGCTCCAGGTCCTTGCCCATCTGCGTGCTGTCCTGCGTGCCGAAGCGGCACCATTCGCTGCCCACGCAGGTTTTCACGGTGCGCGTCGCCTTGGCATAGGCCAGGCCGCTGGGCATGCCCAGATCCTTCCAGACGCCTTGCAGGTCTTCCTTCTTCACGCCGAGCAAGTCGATGCGCTGGCCGCCCGTGACCTTGACGGTGGGAATGGCGTATTTGTCGGCCACATCGGCGATGCGGCGCAGGTCTGCCGGCGTGGTGGTGCCGCCCCACATGCGGGGAATCACGCTGTAGGTGCCGTCCTTCTGGATGTTGGCGTGGCTGCGCTCGTTGATGAAGCGGCTCTGCGGATCGTCCTTGGCCTCGTGGGGCCAGGTGCTGATCAGGTAGTAGTTGACGGCCGGGCGGCAGCTGGCGCAGCCGTTGGGCGTCTTCCATTCCAGGAACTTGAAGACGTCGGCGACGGTCAGCAGCTTGCTGGTCTTGATGGCGTCGCGCACCGCCTGGTGGCCGTGGTCGGTACAGCCGCACATGGCCTTCATCTTGGGCGTGGCGGAATAGTCGCCGCCGGCCGTGAACATCAGCAGCTGTTCCACCAGGCCGGTGCAGGAGCCGCAGGACGCGCTGGCCTTGGTGTGCTTGCGCACTTCGTCGAGCGTGAACAGGCCTTTTTCCTTGATGACCTTGCAGATCGAGCCCTTGGTCACGCCGTTGCAGCCGCAGACTTCGTCGGTGTCGGCCATCGCGGCCGCCTTGTTGTGGCCCTCGTGGCCGGCGTCGCCGATGTTGGATTCGCCGAACATCAGCTTGTCGCGGATGTCGGAGATGGCGCGGCCCTCGCGCAGCAGCTTGAAGTACCAGCTGCCGTCCACCGTGTCGCCGTAGAGGCAGGCACCGATCAGCTTGTCGTCCTTGATCACCAGTTTCTTGTAGACGCCGGCGAACGGGTCGCTCATGACGATCTGCTCGGTGCCTTCGCCGCCCTGGAATTCGCCGGCGCTGAACAGGTCGATGCCGGTGACCTTGAGCTTGGTCGAGGTCAGCGAGCCCACGTAGCGGCCAATGCCGAACTGCGCCAGGTGGTTGGCGGCGACCTTGGCCTGCTCGAACAGCGGGGCCACCAGGCCGTAGGCGATGCCGCGGTGCGCGGCGCATTCACCCACGCTGTAGATGCGCGCGTCGGTCACGGTCTGCATGGTGTCGCTGACCACGATGCCGCGGTTGACGTGCAGGCGCATCTTCTCGGCCAGGTCGGTGTTGGGGCGGATGCCGACGGCCATGACCACGAGGTCCGTCGGAATCTCGGTGCCATCCTTGAACTGCAGCGCCATGACGCGGCCGGCCTTGCCGCTGTCCTTGTCGCCGATCAGGGCCTGTGTCTGGCCGCCCATGTAGAAACGCAGGCCGCGATCTTCCAGCGATTTCTGCAGCAGCTTGCCGGCCACGTCATCGAGCTGGCGCTCCATCAGCCAGGGCATCACATGGATGACCGACACGTCCATGCCGCGCAGCATCAGGCCGTTGGCCGCTTCCAGGCCCAGCAGGCCGCCGCCGATGACCACGGCGCGCTTGTACTTCTGGCTGGCCTCGATCATGGCGTTGGTGTCCGCGATGTCGCGGTAGGCGATCACGCCTTCGAGGTCCTTGCCCGGAATCGGCAGGATGAAGGGGTTGGAGCCGGTGCACATCAGCAGGCGGTCGTACTCGGCCTCGGTGCCGTCCTCGGCGCGCACGACGCGGCGCACGCGATCCACCTCGACCACCTTCTTGCCGGCGTGCAGGGTGATGTTGTTTTCCTTGTACCACTCCCACGAGTTCAGCACGATCTCGTCGAGCGTCTGCTCGCCGGCGAGCACCGGCGACAGCAGGATGCGGTTGTAGTTGGGGTGGGGTTCTGCGCCAAATACGGTGATGTCATAGAGGTCGGGGGCGATCTTGAGGAGTTCCTCAAGAGTGCGCACGCCGGCCATACCGTTGCCGATCATCACCAGTCTGGATTTTTTCACGCGGTTTCTCCGTTACGAACTGCCTAAGTCAGTGCAAACCCCATGCCAGCGAATGGGGCGCGAGCGTGCACCGAAATGGAACCCTGGCGATTTAGTGGGCGTCCCCATTGCCAAACGGAGGTTTCTTGCTATTGAATTTGAAGTATTCCAGTGGATGATTGGAACCTTTGTACTCGTGGTGCTGGCGGGCGTGCTTTGTTGCGGTGCACCATCATGGGCATGGAAAGTGCTTACCCTTGGTGCATGAGCTTTGAACTCGACATCGGATTCACCTCCCTGGCCGGCAAGAAAGCCGTCAATGAAGATTTCGCCGCGGCCATGCTGCCCGAGCCGGGTGGGGAGGCCAAGGGCGCGATCGCCGCGATCGCCGATGGCGTGAGCACCGGCGGCATGGGCAAGGAGGCGGCGCAGACCACGGTCACCAGTCTGGTGCGCGACTACTTCGGCACACCCGAAACCTGGGAAACCACCGTGGCGCTGGACCGCATCATCGGCGCGCAGAACCTGTGGCTTTCGGGCGTGAACCGCCGGCGCCAGCCCGCCTTGGGCCTGACCACGCTGACCGCGCTGGTCCTGCGTGGTCATACCTACGCGCTGGCGCATGTGGGCGACACCCGTGCCTACCTTTTGCGCGAGGGCAAGATCACGCAGCTGACCCAGGACCATGCGGTGGCGCACCCGGATTTCAGCCACCAGCTGCTGCGCTCGATTGGTGCGGAAGACCGTGTGGTCGTGGACTACAGCCAGGGCGACCTGCTCGTGGGCGATGTGTTCCTGCTGCTCAGCGACGGTGTGCACAACGTGATTGCCGAGCGCAAGCTCCAGGGTTTTGTCGGCGGCGCCGATGCCCAGGCCGTGAGCGAGGCGCTGACCGCCGCCGCCCTGCAGCAGGGCAGCCAGGACAACGTCACCGCGCTGGTGGTGCGTGTGCAACGGCTGCAGGAAGCCACGCTGCAGGACCAGAACCGCCTGGCCCAGCAACTGCCCATTCCCCCCAAACTCAGGGTGGGCGAGTTGATCGACGGCCTGGCCGTCACAGCCGTCGTGGCCGACAACGGCATCAACATCGTCTATCAGGTGAGGGATCCCCTCAGCGGCACGCTCTACGCGCTCAAGACGCTGCATCCGCTGCGCGCCCACGACGCGCAGGAACGCGCCATGCTCGCGCACGAGGCCTGGCTTGCGATCCGCATGGGCAGCGGCCGGGCGGCGGAGCACCTGGTGGCCCTGCACGAGGCGCTGCCTTCGGGCCAGCCTGCCAGCGCGTTCTACCTGCTCTATGACTGGCACCGGGGCGAAACCCTGCAGCAGCTGCTGGACCGCCAGCACAAGTTCGGCGTGCCGCAGGCCGTGGCAGTGGCCACGCAGGCCACCCGCGCGCTCAGCCGCCTGCACCGCCAGCGCGTCATCCACCGCGACGTGAAACCCGCCAACCTGCACCAGGGCGAAGACGGCGTGCTTCGCCTGCTGGATCTGGGGGTTGCCTTGACCGGGCGGGAGCCCGAATCCGCCCGCTTGTTGCACGCGGGCACCCCGAGCTACATCAACCCCGAACAATGGGGTTTCGCCATCAAGGCGGGTGGTGTGGACACCGAAGCGCCGGCCGAACCGTCCGATGCGGGCAGCGATCTGTTCGCGCTGGGCGTCACGCTGTACCAGTTGCTCACCGGCGGCAAGCTGCCCTACGGCGAAGTGCTGCCCTACCAGAATGGGCGCTACTACCGCGACCCGACCCCGCCCAGCCGGCACAACCCCGAAGTGCCAATCTGGCTGGATCACGTGGTGCTCAAAGCCATCGCGCGCGACAAGCGCCTGCGCTTCGAAACCGGCGAGGAACTGTTGCTGGCACTGGAGCGGGGCGCCTCCCGTCCGCTCACCGCCCCCGCCACCACGCCGCTG
>JAHFQI010000013.1:34929-38216 GCA_023259355.1 Comamonadaceae bacterium | reverse complement strand
TGCCGGGCCGCTTCCAGCAGATGCGGCAGCATGGTCGCCTGCATGACGCGTGCGCTGGTGCGGTTGGCCTGGCCGGAGATGTTGAGCGCGGCCACGGTGTCGCCGGCGCGGTTGGTGATCGGCGCGGCCAGCGAGATCAAGCCTTCTTCGAGCTCCTGGTCGGCCAGGCACCAGCCCTGGCGGCGGGCCTCGCGCACGCGCGCGATCAGGGCGTCGAGATCGGTGACCGTGGCGCGCGTGAGCGGCTGGCGGTCGCTGGCGCGCAGGCGCTGCTCGACCTGGTCTTCGGGCAGCCCCGCCAGCAGCACGCGGCCCATCGAGGTGCAGTAGGCCGGCAGGCGAGAGCCCACGCCCAGGCTGATGCTCATGATCTTGTGCACCGGCACGCGCAGCACGTAGACGATGTCGGTACCGTCGAGCACCGCGGCCGAGCAGGACTCCTTGACCTGCTCGACCAGCGCCTCCATCACCGGATCGGCCAGGTTCCAGATCGGCATCGACGACAGGTAGGCGAAGCCCAGGTCCAGGATGCGCGGCGTGAGGCGGAACAGCCGGCCGTCGGTCTCCACATAGCCCAGGGTCTGCAGCGTCAGCAGGATGCGGCGCGCGCCGGCGCGGGTCAACCCGGCGCGGCTCGCAACCTCGCTCAGCGTCTGCTGCGGCGCTTGCGCGCTGAAGGAGCGGATGACTTCGAGCCCGCGCGCGAACGATTGCACGTAGCCGTCACCGGGCTGGGGCGCGTCCGCAGGACGTGAAGCAGCAATTGCCATAACGATTGAATTCTCCTAAAATTCATTATACGAACAAACGTTCGTAATTAGAACTTATTTTCAAGCGGCCGGGTACCCTCCCGGCCCGGTTGTTTTCCCGGAGACTTTTCATGATCAACAAGATTGCGGCGTCCGTCGCCGACGCGCTGGCGGATGTGCAAGATGGCGCCACCGTGATGATTGGCGGCTTTGGTACCGCCGGCATTCCCAATGAGCTGATCGACGGCCTGATCGAGCAGGGCGCACGCGAACTCACCATCGTCAACAACAACGCGGGCAATGGCGACAGCGGCCTGGCCGCGCTGCTCAAGACCGGGCGGGTGCGCAAGATCATCTGCAGCTTCCCGCGCCAGGCCGACAGCCAGGTGTTCGACGCGCTCTACCGCAGCGGCCAGATCGAACTCGAACTGGTGCCGCAGGGCAACCTGGCCGAGCGCATCCGTGCCGCCGGCGCGGGCGTGGGCGCGTTTTTCACGCCCACGGGCTACGGCACCGAACTGGCCAAACACAGCGACGGCAGCCCCAAGGAAACGCGGGAGATCAACGGCCGCCCTTACGTGCTGGAGTACCCCATTTACGGCGACGTGGCGCTGATCAAGGCCGAGCGCGGCGACCGCTGGGGCAACCTCACCTACCGCAAGGCCGCGCGCAATTTCGGCCCGGTCATGGCGACGGCCGCCCGCCTCACCGTGGCCACGGTGCATGAGATCGCCGAACTCGGCGCGCTGGACCCCGAGGCCATCGTGACGCCAGGCATCCATGTCAGCAAGATCGTGAAGATCGCCCGCGTTGCCACGCAGGCCGGCGGCTTCAAGAAGGCGGCCTGAACGGCGCCATCCCAGCGAGAAAAATCACCATGACTTATCAAAAACGCAGCAAAGACGAACTGGCCCAGCGCGTGGCCCGGGACATCCACGACGGCGCCTACGTCAACCTCGGCATCGGCCAGCCCACCTTGGTGGCCAACCACATCCCGGCCGGACGCGAGGTCATCCTGCACAGCGAAAACGGCATCCTCGGCATGGGCCCGGCTCCCACGCCCGAAGACGAGGACTTCGACCTCATCAACGCCGGCAAGCAGCCCGTGACGCTGCTGCCGGGCGGCGCTTTCTTCCACCACGCCGACAGCTTCGGCATGATGCGCGGCGGCCATCTGGACATCTGCGTGCTCGGCGCCTTCCAGGTCTCGGCCACGGGCGACCTGGCCAACTGGAGCACCGGCGAACCGGGCTCCATTCCGGCCGTGGGCGGTGCCATGGACCTGGCCATCGGCGCCAAGCAGACCTGGGTGATGATGGATTTGCTGACCAAGAAGGGCGAGAGCAAGGTCGTCGCCCAGTGCAGCTACCCATTGACCGGCATCGCCTGCGTCAAGAGAATCTATTCGGATCTGGCCACGCTGGCCTGCACGCCGCAAGGCCTCAAGCTGATCGACAAGGTGGAGGGCCTGGCCCACGCCGAGCTGGAGCGGCTGGTCGGCCTGCCCATCGCCCTTTGAGCCGGCGCGCCCTGAACCCCGATCTCCCGAACCCATTTTCAAAACCCCGAGGAACACCATGAACCAAGCCTTCATCTGCGACGCCATCCGCACCCCCTTCGGCCGCTACGGCGGCGCGCTCTCCAGCGTGCGCACCGACGACCTCGGCGCCATCCCGCTGCGCGCGCTGATGGCGCGCAACCCGAACGTGGACTGGGCCGCCGTCACCGACGTGCTCTACGGCTGCGCCAACCAGGCCGGCGAGGACAACCGCAACGTCGCCCACATGGCCAGCCTGCTGGCCGGCCTGCCGATGGCCGTGCCCGGCGCCACCATCAACCGCCTGTGCGGCTCGGGGCTCGACGCCGTGGGCACGGCCGCGCGCGCCATCAAGGCCGGTGAAGCCGGCCTGATGATCGCCGGCGGCGTGGAAAGCATGAGCCGCGCCCCCTTCGTCATGCCCAAGGCCGAAAGCGCCTTCAGCCGCGCCAACGCGGTGTACGACACCACGATCGGCTGGCGCTTCGTCAACAAACTCATGAAGGCGCAGTACGGCGTGGACTCCATGCCCGAAACCGCCGAGAACGTCGCCACCGACTACGGCATCGAGCGCGAGGCCCAGGATCTGATGGCGCTGAACAGCCAGCTGCGCGCCGTGGCGGCGCAAAAGGCCGGCCACCTGGCGCGTGAAATCACCGCCGTGAGCATCCCCCAGAAGAAGGGCGACGCCCTGGTGGTGGATACCGACGAACACCCGCGCGCCACCACGATCGAATCGCTGGCCAAACTCAAGGGCGTGGTGCGTCCTGACGGCACCGTCACCGCCGGCAACGCCAGCGGCGTGAACGACGGCGCCTGCGCCCTGCTGCTGGCCGATGAGGCCACAGCCGCGAAGAACGGCCTGACGCCCAAGGCCCGCGTGGTCGGCATGGCCACGGCCGGCGTGGCCCCGCGCATCATGGGCATCGGCCCGGCGCCGGCCACGCAAAAGGTGCTGGCGCAGACCGGCCTGACGCTCGCGCAGCTCGACGTGATCGAAC
>JAHFQI010000013.1:22044-34919 GCA_023259355.1 Comamonadaceae bacterium | reverse complement strand
GCGCAGGGCCTGGCGGTGCTGCGCCAGCTGGGCCTGCAAGACGACGACGCCCGCGTCAACGCCTGGGGTGGCGCGATCGCGCTGGGCCACCCGCTGGGGGCCTCGGGTGCGCGCCTGGCGACCACGGCCGTCAACCGCCTGCACGCCACGGGCGGGCGTTATGCGCTGTGCACCATGTGCATTGGCGTGGGGCAGGGGATTGCGCTGATCATCGAGCGCGTCTGACGGGCTGAGGCCCTCTTCCTTTGGGAGCGGCTTGGGGTGAGGGCTCGCGCTGTGGCGAGCTCAGGGACCTCAGCCGTGCAGGGCCAGGTCAAGTTCAGCCAGGCTCTGGATGGGCCGGATGCGGCGGGCCATGTCCGCCGGCACGGCGCCGGGATGGCACAAGGAAAACACCTGCATGCCGGCGGCCAGGCCGGCCTCGATGCCCGGCAGGCTGTCTTCCACCACGGCGCAGCGTGCGGGCGCCACGCCCAGCGCCTGCGCGGCGTGCAGGAACAGGCCCGGCGCGGGCTTGAAGTGCCCGACCTCGTAGGCGCAGAACAAGCGGTTCTCGAAATGCGGCAGCAGGCCGGTCAGGCCCAGCGTGAGTTCGGCCTTCTCGCGCGGCCCATTGGTTGCGATGCAGAACGGCCGGTCCAGCCGGGTGACCAGCGCTAGCGCACCCGGCATGGCGTCCAGCCCCTCGCGGAAGCGCCCGGCCATCACGCGGCGGATGTGCGGCGTGAAGCGGCCCGCGAAATCGCCTTCGAATTCCGGTGAGGGCCGCGTCACGCGTTCGGCGATCCAGTTGATGCACTCGGCCATGCGCCGGCCGCGGAAGATGGCGTGCGCTTCCTCGCGCGTGAACGCAACGCCGAGTTTGATCGCCTCTTCGAACAGCACGTCCATGCCCGGCACTTCGCTGTCCACCAGCGTGCCGTCGAGGTCGAAGATGATGGCGTCGATGTTCCGCGTCATGCGCCCTCCCGGGGCGTGGTCAGGTTGTTCCAGTGCAGGCAGACGTCCTGGTTGTATTCGGTGACTTCGAGCTGGATGCCGAGTTCGCGCCGTGCGCGCACGGCCGCCATGCAGGCCAGCGCCGCGTCGAACAGCGCCTTCGTCACGCGCTGGCGTGTGGCCAGATCCCGGCCGGGCGCGATGCGCGCGGTGATCTGGATGAAGCCCACGGCCGGGTCGCCGTGCGCCACGGTCGCCATGTCCGCCGCCCGCGCGAGGGTGCGGATGCCCCACAGGGGGAACACTTTCGTGGCGTCAGCCGCCTGGTGCACGGCGTTGACGAGATCGGCCTGCCGGATGTCGTCGGCCAGATTGGGGGTGTAGTCGATGGTGATGTGGGGCATGAGGGGCCGGAAATCAGGGGTGGAGTCAGAGAATGGCGTCCTGACGCAGCAGCGCGGCGCGAACGCTATCGTAGGGGCTGGCCTGCCCGGCCGCAAACAGCGCGGCGGAAATGCCGGCCGCCTGGCCGGTGGCGAAGGCCGTGCCCATGACCCGAACCGACCCGTAGGCCTCGGCGTCGGCACCGATCACCCGGCCCGCCAGGCGGAGGTTGCCCAGGCCCTGCGCCATCAGGGTTTCATGCGGCACGTCGAAAAAGCCCTCGCCGCCGATGTTCACGAAGCGCTGGCGGCCCGGGGCCTCGTGCACTTCCATGGGCCAGCTGGCGCGGGCGATGGCGTGAGGGTGGCGCCGGCCGTTCAGGCCGTCGTCGAGTGTCACGTCGTACAGCGCGCACGGCCGGCGCGATTCGCGGATGCCCAGTTGCGGGCCGCTGGCGGCCAGGTGGGCGCGCTCGAAGCCGGGGTGCCGGCGCAGCACGTCCATGAAGCGCCAGGCCTGCTCGCGGGCCGTGGTTTCGGCGCGCGTGAGGTCGTCGCCGCTGATGCCGTCGGTCGAAATGTCCACCGTCATCCACCAGATGTCGTCGGAGAACGGCAGGCGCATCACCACGCCGCCGTCGGCGCGCGGGATGGGCATTTCGGCGGTGGCGTTGTAGGCGCGGATCAGCTCGGTCATCAGCGCGCGGTCGAAGTTCACCTCGGGCGGCACGCCGTCGATGCGCAGCGGCAGCGAGGCCGGCTGCAGGTGCGCGCCGGGCCCGCCGGGCTGGCTCATGGGCACGCCGGCCAAGGCGCTCAGGGTGGCTTCGCCGCTGGCGTCCACGAAGGCGCCGGCGCGGATGTCGCGCAGGCCCTGGTGGTCGGCCACGGTCACCGCCTCCAGCCGGTCGCCCGCGCAGTGCGCCGCCACCAGGCGGGTGTGCAGGCGCAGCGTGACTGGCTCCGCGAGCACCAGCCGGTCGAAAGCGACCTTCAGCGCCTCGGTGTCGATCATGATGATCTGGTTGCCGCTCTTGGAGCGCACCGGCGCGATGTCGAAACCCATGGCCTGCAAGCGCAGCATCAACTCCCAGCCCACGCCGCCGACCGTGCGCACCGGGCTGGCGCCCCCGGTCAGGAAGCCGCAGTACGACAGCACCAGCGCGTTGGTGGCCGCGCCGCCGAGAAAGCCGTAGCGTTCGATCAGCAGCGTGCGTGCGCCCAGGCGCGCCGCGCCCACCGCGGCGGCCACACCGCCGGCGCCGCCGCCCGCGACGACCACGTCGAAATACTCAGGGTTTTGGGTTGTCATGGGGCTCTGCTTCATGGCTTCAGTGCTGCGTGTGTCCTGAGAAAAGTGCCGACCCGCGTGGCGACTTCGTCGGGCGCTTCCTCCATCATCAAATGGCCCGCCGCGACGGGTTCGCCGACGACGTCCATGGCCCAGCGGCGCCAGATGTCCACCGGGGTCTCGCCCTCGGCGTAGCGTCCCTGTTCCCACAGCACCTGGACCGGGCAGGCGAGCCGGCGCCCGGCCGCCACGTCGGCCTGGTCGTGTTCGCGGTCGATGCTGGCCGCAGCGCGGTAGTCCTCGATCATCGCCAGCCGCACCGAGGCCTTGGCGAAACAGCGGTGGTAGTCGGCCAGGGCGCCGGGGTCGATGAAGTCCCGCCCCTGCGCCATGCGCGCCAGCGTGAAATCGAGGAAAAACGCCGGATCGGCCGCCAGCAGTTTTTCCGGCAGGGGCGAGGGCTGGGCCAGCATGAACCAGTGGTAGGCCTGCAGCCCGAAGCCCAGGTTGACGCGGCCCCACATCTCGGGTGTGGGAATCACCGTCAGCGAACTCAGGCAGCGCACCCGTGCCGGGTGGTCCAGCGCGAGCCGGTGGGCCACGCGCCCCCCCCGGTCGTGGCCGACGACGGCAAAACGGGCGATGCCCAGATCGTCCATCACACGCGCGGCGTCGGCGGCCATGGCGCGCTTGCTGTACCGCAGATGCTTGTCGTCCGGCGCCGGGCCGATGCTGTCGCCGTAGCCGCGCAGGTCGGTCAGGATCACGCGGTGGTCCCGCGCCAGCTGCCGTGCCACGGGCAGGCACGCGCGGTGGTTCTGCGGGTAGCCGTGCAGCATGAGGACGGCCGGGGCGTCAGGCGGGCCGGCGCT
Organism: Comamonadaceae bacterium; assembly: GCA_023259355.1. Classification (GTDB taxonomy): domain Bacteria; phylum Pseudomonadota; class Gammaproteobacteria; order Burkholderiales; family Burkholderiaceae_C; genus JAHFQI01. Next base: position 31,434 of record JAHFQI010000013.1, on the reverse strand, counting down.
CCAGGACGAGATGACCAGGTCGTCGGCCCAGGCGTGGGCGCGGTGTTCGAATGCCGGCATGGTCAGCCCTCCACCGTGATCTTTCTCGACGTGATGATGTCGCGGAACAGCAGCGTGTCTTCGTGGATGCGGTTGTCCATGGCCTCGGGCGTGGTGCCGTCGGCCTTCCAGCCCATCTGGAACAGCTTCTGCCGCAGCTCGGGGGCGCGCAGCAATTGCATGGCGACCGCGCTGATCTTGTCGAAGATGGGCTGGGGCAGGCTGGCCGGTGCCATCAGCGCGTTCCAGATCTCGATATTCAGGGCGTTGATGCCGGCCTCGGGCAGGGCCGGGACGTTCGAGGCCAGGATGCTGCGGCTGGCGGACGTCAGGGCGACAGCCTTGATGCGGCCCGCCTGCACCTGCGTCAGGGCCGTGCCGATCGGCAGCGTCGCCAGCTGGATGTCGCCGCCGATCATGGCGTTGATGACCGCCGGCGCGCCGTTGTAGGGCACGTGCACGGCCTCGAAACCGGCGCGGCTCTTGAGCAGTTCGCCCCCCAGGTGCGCCGACGAGCCGATGCCCAGCGATCCGTAGCTCCAGCGGGTGCCGGCCTTGCGCGCTTCGGCGAAGAAATCCGCCGGGCTGTTGAACGTGACCGAATTGGCGGCGACGATCAGCATCGGCGAGGTGCCGATGACGGTGATGCCCCGGAGGTCTTTCGGTGAATAGGGCAGCTTGCGGTAGATCATGGGCACGCTGGTGACGGCCGCGTTGCCGACGACGCCGAGGGTGTGCTGGTCCGTTGCCTTGGACAGCACTTCCGCGCCGATGGCGCCGGCGGCGCCGACCCGGTTTTCCACCACCACGGATTGGCCGAGCGCCTGGGCCAGCGGTTCGGCCAGGGCCCGTGCCAGCAGGTCGGGCGAGGTGCCCGCGGGGAAACCCACCACGATGCGGATCGGTTTTTGCGGCCAGCCGCTGGCTGCGTCGGCGCGTGTCTGGGCGTGCGCGGCCCCGCAGAGTCCGGCAAGGCCGGCGGCCGAGGTCGCGAGCCAGTCGCGGCGGTTCATGGGATTCAAGGCGGTCATGTTGTCTCCTTCATGGGGGTGATGCGGTCCGCGGGCCCGTGGTGGCCGTGGCGAAGGGCCGGTCAACGGCCCTTCCATTGGGGTTTGCGCTTCTGGGCAAAGGCCAGGGGGCCTTCGATGGCGTCCTCGCTGGCGAGCATACGTTGCGCGGCGGGGTAGTGGGCCTGGAGGGCCGCCTGCAGCGTGGGCTGGTCCAGGCTTTGCAGCATGACCTGCTTGGTCGCCTCGATCGAGAGCGGCTCGCCGGCGAGGATCTTGCGGGCCAGCGCCCTGGCGCGTGTCAGCACCTGGCTGCGTGGCGCAATCTCGTTGACCAGGCCGATCCGCAGCGCTTCGTCGGCGCTGATCCGCTGGCCGGTCAGCGCCAGGTACATCGCCTCCTTCAGGGGCAGGTCGCGCGCCAGGCGCTGCAGCGCGGCGCCGCCCAGCGCGGCCAGCCCCACCAGGGGTTCGGGCAGCGCGAACTCGGCCTGCGCCGACGCCACGGCGAGGTCGGCGGCCGCGAGGATTTCCACGCCGCCGCCCAGGCACAGGCCATTGACCGCGGCGATCACCGGCTTCCACAGATCGAGGCGCGTGGTGAGGCCGGCAAAGCCGCCGTGCGGGTATTCATAAGGGCCGGTCAGCGCCAGCGACTTCAGGTCGGTGCCCACGCAGAACCCCCGGTCGCCGGCGCCCGTGATGATGGCCACGCGCAATTCGGGATCTGCCGCGTAGCCGTCAAAAATCCGCGAAAGTTCAACGTGGGCGTCGAGGTGCAGCGCATTGAGCACCTCGGGCCGGTTGATCGTGACCGTCAGGATGCCGTCGTCGCTGCGCTCGACTTCGGTGAAACGCAGAGGGGTGTCGTGCATGGGGCCCGGGACCGGTCAGAACGGGTTGGCGGGCGGCAAGGCGGTCAGCACCTGCTGCTTGCCGTTCTTGATCTCGACCAGGTAGCTGACGCGGTCGGCATCGCCCTTGGCGTCGTATTTCATGTCGATCAGCAGGCCGGGGTGGTCCTTCACACGCAGCGGCATGCCCTTGAGCGCCGCGTTGAAGGCCTTCGGGTCCACCTTGCCGATCTTCTCGCTGACCGCCTTGATGATGTAGGGGACCATGTAGCCCTGGATGCCGTTGTGGTCGGAGCGGACCTTGTAGGCCTGGGTGTACTTCTGGTCGAAGGCGCGCATGGCGGCATCGGGGGCGTCCGCCGTCAGGGGCACATGGCCGAGTGCGCCGTTGGCGGCTTCGCCGGCCAGCTCGATCACCTTCTGGCTCACCAGCGTGGTGTCGCCCATCACGGGTTTCGCGTACCCCTGCTTGCGCAGTTCGCGCAGCAGCCGCGCCGACTCTTCCTCGTTGGTGTAGGCGAACAACACGTCGGCGTTGGACTGCTTGACCTTGATCACCGCGCTGGCGAAGTCCACCTGGCCCTGGTCGGTGGACACGTCGGCGGCGATCTTGAGGCCCAGGGTCTGCGCGGCCTTGATGAACTCGTCGCGGCCGCCCTTGCCGAAGTCGCTGTTGACCCAGATGATGTCCACGGTCTGGGCCTTCAGGCCGTCCTTGATGTAGCGCGCCACCTTGGGCATGGTGACGGCCTGGGTGCTGTTGGTCCGGATCACGTAGGGGTTGCCCTGGCTGGTGATGGACGCGGCGGCCGCGCCGGTGAAGTTGGGGATCTCGGCGCGGCGCGTCTCGCTCATGCTCACGACCATCGAGCCCGACAAGGTGGGGCCGACGACGGCGAACACACCCATGTCCGCCGCCTTGGCGGCCAGGGCCTTGGAGACGCCCGGGTTGCTCTGGCTGTCGAGCGTGATGGTCTCGAACTTGCGGCCGAGCACGCCGCCGGCCTGGTTGATCTCGCGCACCGCCAGCTCCACGCCGTTGCGGTAGTGGGTGCCGGCGGAGGCGATGGCGCCTGACATTTCGAGCAGGTTGGCGAGCTTGATCGTTTCCTGCGCCTGGACCGGGGTGGGCAGCTGCAGCGCCAGCGTGAGCAGGCCGGCGATGAGCGGGATGCTTTTCTTCATGGTGTTGTCTCCTTGTGGTGGTGGTTGAAAAAGCGTGGCGGTAAAAGCGTGGCGGTGTGGGGGTTCGGGCTCAGTACGTGGCGCGCCCGCCCGACAGGTCGAAGGTGAAGCCGGTGGTGAAGCTGCATTCGGGGCTGGCGATGAAGGCCACCATGGCGGCGATCTCGGGAATCTGCAGGAAGCGCCCCATGGGAATCTTGGCCTTGGCGCTGGCGATGTGCTGGGCCGTCATTTCCTTGAACAGATCGGTTTCGGTGATGACGGGCGCGATGGCGTTGACTGTCACGCCGCTGTCGGTCAGCTCCTTCGCGAAGGCCTTGGTGAAGCCGATCACGCCGGCCTTGGCGGCCGAGTAGGCGGCGATGCCCGGCATGCCCTCCTTGCCCGCGATCGAGGCCACGTTGACGATGCGGCCCCAGCCGCGCTCGCGCATCTGCGGCACCACGGCGCGGCAGCAGTAGAAGACACCGGTGAGGTCGATGGCCAGCACCTTGTCCCAGGCGTCGTCGGGGTAGTCCCAGACCGGCATCACCGGGCCGTTGACGCCGGCGTTGTTGACCAGGATGGCGATCGGCCCGACGGCAGCGACCGTGGCGGCCACGGCAGCCTCGACCGAGGCGCGGCTGGCCACGTCCACCTGGGTGGCGAAGGCGGGCGTGAAGCCGGAGCCGTCCAGCGCCTGCGTGGCCACGTCCCAGACCACCACCTTGCAGCCCTCGGCGGCCAGGCGCTGCGCAATGCCCAGGCCGATGCCGCGGGCGCCGCCGGTGACCACGGCCACCTGGCCGGCAAGGCGCTGGTTCGTTGAGTCGTTTGAGTCGTTCATGAGCGTGTGAGTGGTTTGTTCAGCGTTCCAGCGCGCCACCGGCCAGCCAGCGTGCGCCACGGCCATACAGCGCCTGCACCTCGGCGCCCTTGAGCATGGGCATGTCCATCTTGACCTTGTAGCCGATGCGCGTCTGGATGTAGGCCAGGTGCCGGTAGCCCTCGGGGAAGGTGGCGAGCAGGGCCGGGTCGAGCTGGAGCCGGGCCGAGGAGTCCACGGGGTCGATGCGGTCCTTCTCGTAGATGGGCTGGCGGTGCAGCACTTTCCATTCGCCGTCGTGCCGGGTGACGAAGTCGTAGAAGCGGCCGGTGCAGACCACGTCGCACAGCACCGGGCCGTCGGCGCCCTCGACCATGCCGCGCTGGGAAATCGTCATCTTGGTCTGTGCAATGGCGCGGTCACCCTGCACATCCACCGAGCAGCCGCCCAGGAAGTGCAGGATGCTCACGCCCTTGGCCCAGCCCTCCTGTGTGACGCGGATGAACTCGGCGAACGGGCCCTGGAACCAGGTGGCCATCATCACGCCCTCGGGGTGCCAGACGGTCGCAAAACGCTCCCAGTCGCCGGCGTCGCGCCAGACGGCCCAGTTCTCGATGGTTTGCCGGATCGCCTGGACGTCGCGTGCGGTGTCGGGGGTCATGGAAGTCTCCTTTGAAATGAAAAACTCAGTGTGAAAGGGTGGCGAGGAAGCGCCGCGTGGTCTCGCCCACGGTGCGCGCCTGTTCGTCAAAGGGCAGGCCGGCCAGGTGCAGCGTGGGGGCTTCGACACTGAGCGGGATGCCGGGCGGCAGGGCGCGCAGCAGCTCGGCCAGCGGCAGCTCGCCCTCGCCCGGCAGCAGGCGGGCCGTGCGCGCCTCGCGCCGGCGTTCGTCCACGCTGGCGGGGCCGATGCGCGGCCCGTCGCACAGCTGCATGTAGGGCAGCAGGGCCGGATCGACGGACGCCAGCTCGTCCGGCGCGGCGCCCGAGCGGAAGAACTGCAGCGCATCGATCAGCAGCCGGGCGTTGGGCTGCCGGCTGCGCTCGACCAGCCAGCGCGCCTGTGCCAGCGTGCCGATGCTGCAGTAGGTGATGAACTCCATTCCGACCGTCATCTCAAGCCGGGCGGCGGCCTCGCACAGGCGGCAGAAGTTGTCGAACAGGCGGGCCAGGTCGGTGTCGAACCCGACCGCCAGCACGTGGCGCGCACCCAGCCGCTTGCCAACTTCGAGCGCCGGCACCAGCTGGGCCACCTCGGTGCCCGGCTGCAGCCAGATGGCCTCGATGTCGAGCAGGCGCACGCCGGTGGCGCGCAGGCGTGCGTCGATCTCGCGCACCAGCGCGGGGTTGCCGACCACATCGACCACGGTGTCGGTGGCCATGGGCGCCACCAGGCGCAGGCCGCAGTACTCGAAGCCCCCGGCCGCCGCCGCGTCGATCAGCGCCAGCGGATGGGCCGCCAGCATGGTCAGGTGATGCAGGGACAGTTCAGGGTGTTTCATGGGCTTGGGCGGCGTAGTCCACCTGGTGGCGTGCAACGCGCAGGCCTTCCAGTTCGGCCTTCACGCGCAGGTGATCGGGATGGCTGGCGTAGGCGTCCAGGTCCGCCTGGCTGGCGAACTCGCTGTAGAGCACCACGTCGCAGGCGTAGTCGATGCGGCTGTGGTCCGCGCCGATTTCCAGATGCAGCAGGCCGGGCACGCGGCCGCGCAGGCCTTCGAAGCTGCGCCGCACCCGGTCGATGGCCGCGGCCTTCTCGGCCACCGACCCGCCGCGCAGGTTCCACATGACGATGTGCTTGATCATGCCGCCACGGGGTTCAGCACGAAGTCGTAGTTCAGCTGCGTGCCGCCATCGGGCTGAGAGGCCCAATCCGCGATCAGCGACTGGCGCACGCCGAACACGGCGTCGGAATCGAGGTAAGGGTCGCCGTCCCGGAACACGTGGGTGATCAGCGTTTCGTAGCCTTCGGCCTGGATCATGAAGTGCAGGTGCGCGGGTCGCCAGGGGTGCCGCTTCGTGGCGGTCAGCAGCGCGCCCACCGGGCCGTCGGTCGGGATCGGGTAGGCCTCGGCCACGATGGTGCGGAAGTCGAAGCTGCCATCGGCCCGCGAGTGCAGCACGCCGCGGGCCTGGGCGTGGCCGAGTTCGGGCTTTTGCACGTCGTAATGGCCTTCGTCATCGGCCTGCCAGACTTCGACGGTGGCGTTGGCGACGGGTTCGCCGTTCAGGCCGCGCACACTGCCGCTGACCCGGCAGGGCTTGCCACTGGCGCCGTTGGCCACGTCGTCGCCGTTTTCATAGTGCGGCGCGCCGGCCACGTAGAAAGGGCCGAACACCGTGGCCTCGGTGCAGCCGGCCGGCTTGTCGTTGTTCATCGCGACGGTCAACATCGACAGGCCCAGCACATCGCTCAGCAGAATGAATTCCTGGCGCGTTTCGGTGCACATGTGCCCGGTGGCGGTGAGGAATTCGATGCCCTTGAACCATTCGGCCTCGGTGAGTTTGACCTCGCGCGCGAAGGCATGCAGGTGCTGCACCAGCGCCGTCATGATGTCCTTGAGGCGCGGGTCCGGCGTTGCGGCAAGGCGCGCGATCACGGCCTGGGTGATGTTGTCCTGGTTGAGGTTGCGCATGGTGGGGTCGAGGTGGAAGGTCGATCAGGGGTTCAGGCCGGGCGCGTGCCGTCAAACGCGTCCTGCAGCAACTGCCGCAGGGCCGAGCGCTCCAGCGGCCGGGGGTTGGGGTAGGGGGTTTGCAGGGCGATGTCGCAAGCCCGGTCCAGATCCGACGCTTGCATGCCGATGTCTTTCAGGGCGACTGGCGCGCCGTTGTCTCGGGCCAGGTCGAACACGGCTTGCGGCGCCGAATCAGCCTGCAGGGCTCGGGCGATGCGCCGCAGGGCCTCGGGCGCGGCCGGGGCGTTGTAGGCCAGCGCGTGCGGCAGCACGATGGTGTGGGTTTCGGCATGCGGCAGGTTGAAGCTGCCGCCCAGGGTGTGGCACAGCTTGTGGTGCAGCGCCATGCCGACATGGCCAAGCACCGTGCCGCACAGCCAGGCGCCATAGAGCGCATCGCCGCGGGCTTGCAGGTCCGCCGGGTTCCGGCGGATTGCCGGCAGCGACCGGCCGATGGCGGCGATGCCTTCCTCGGCCATCAGGCTCATGATGGGATTGCCGTCGCTGGCGTACAGGCCTTCTGCGGCATGGGCGATGGCGTTCAGGCCGCTGGCGACACTGAGGGCCACTGGCAGGCCCAGCGTGAGTTCGGGGTCGTAAATGACGGTACGCGGCAGCACGCGCGGGTCGCGGCCGGTCTTTTTCAGGCCGGCTTCGGTGATGCCGTAGATCGGCGTCATTTCCGAGCCCGCGTAGGTCGTTGGCACGGCGAGGATGGACAGGCCGGAATCGAGCGCAATCGCCTTGCCCAGGCCGGTGGTGGAGCCGCCACCCACGGCCACGGCGCAGTCGGCGCCGAGCTGGCGCGCAACCTCGCGCGCCTCCCGCGCGGCCTCGATGGGCACATGCATGACGGCGCGGTCGAAAATCCCGGCGGCACGTTCGCCCAGCAAGCCCGCCACCCGTTCGGCCAGCGCGCGCTGGCCGGGCGTGCACAGCACCAGGGCCCGGCGCGCGCCCAGCGCCGTGATTTCACTGGGCAGCTGCTGCAGGCAAGCCGCGCCGAAAATCACGCGGGCGGGCTGGGCCGTGTAGGTAAAGGGGTGCATGGGCTTCGGTGGGGTGGGCCGGTGGGTCGTTGGCGGCCAGTATTGCGAAGCGCGGCCCGGGCGGCAAGCGCCGTGGCGGAAATCAGTTTTCCATGGGGTGGAAAGCTTGCCCGGATTGCCCAAGTTGCGCGGATCGAGGGCCGGGCGTGGGGGCGCGTTTCAGCCTATCTCAAACCGGCTGGTCCATTTGCGCTCGTACTGCATGCGCTCGAAGTACTCGGCCATGAAGTCGATGAAGCTGCGCACCTTGGCCGACAGGTGTTTGCGGCTGGGGTAGGCCAGGTTGATGGTCAGGTGCGGCAGGTCCCAGGCGTCGAGCACTGGCACCAGCCGCCCGGCCACGATGTCCTCGTAGAGGATGTAGGTGGGCTGGATCAGGATGCCCATGCCGTCGAGGGCGGCGGCGCGCAGCACCTGGCCGTCGTTCGACTCCAGCAGACCCCGCACGGTGACGACGCTGGTCTGCCCGCCCTGCGTGAAGCGCAGCTCGTTGGGGTTGTTGGCGTAGGTGTAGATCAGCAGCTTGTGCCGGCACAGGTCGTCCAGCGTCATGGGCCGGCCGTGCCGGGCGAGGTAGCGCGGCGAGGCCGCCAGGATGCGGCGCGTCTCGCCGAGCCGGCGGATGGTGATGTTGGAGTCGGGCTCCATCTCGCGCGTGCGGATCGCCACGTCGATGTTGTTGTCGATGATGTCCAGGTAGCGGTTGGCCGCCTCCACATGCACCGTCACCTGGGGGTAACGCTGCGTGTACTCGCGCAGCAGCGGCGCGATGTGGTGCATGGCAAACGACAGCGAGGCCGTGATGCGCAGCTGGCCCGTGGGATTGACGCTGGCAGCATTCACTTCCGATTCGGCCTCGCGCAGATCGGCCAGCAGGCTCTTGCAGCGGCGCAGGAAGGCCTGCCCGGCTTCGGTCAGGTAGAGGCGGCGCGTGTTGCGCTCCACCAGGCGCGTGCCCAGCCGCTCCTCCAGCGCCGACAGGTGCCGGCTGGCGGCGGCGTTCGACAAGGCCAGGACTTCGGCGGCGCGGCTCAGGCTGCCGGTGTCGGCCACCTGCACGAACAATTGCATTTCGGTCCAGCGGTCCATCCCGGCGCGCTCCGTCAGGCCCGCCAGGCTGGCAGCGCCCAGTTGCGCCACAGGGCCAGCCCGCGCAGGCCCGCAGTCACGACCACGCAGGCCACCAGGGCCACCCAGCCCGGGGCATCGGCCTGCCACAGGCCCACGTAGACCCAGCCGCCGGCAAACGCGCACACGGCGTAGGGCTGGTGGTCGCGAAACGCGGTGGGAATCTCGTTGCACACCATGTCGCGCAGCACGCCGCCGAACACCCCTGTGACCAGCCCCATCAGCACCGCGACCACGGCCGGCATCAGGGCGCCCAGCGCATGGTGCACGCCGGTGGCGGTGAACAGGCCCAACCCCAGGGCGTCGGGCCACTGGATGGCTTTTTCCGTCAGTTCGAAATGCCGGTGCCGCAGGAACAGCACGGCCAGCGCGCACAGGCCCAGCACCCCCCACAGCACTTCCACATGCTGCACCCAGAAAAACGGCCGCTGGTCCAGCAGCAGGTCGCGCAGCGTGCCGCCGCCAAAGGCGGCCAGAAAGGCCACCACGCAGATGCCGACGATGTCCAGCTTCTTTCGCGCGGCCTCCATCAGGCCGGACAGGGCAAACGCCGCGGTGGCCGACAGTTCCACCAGCAGCCGCAGCGTGTCACCCCAGGATTGAATGCCTTGCATGCCGCGATTGTCGCCCGAAGTGCAGGCC
>JAHFQI010000013.1:10495-21944 GCA_023259355.1 Comamonadaceae bacterium | reverse complement strand
GGTGGCCCGCCGATCAATGCCTACGTGATTCCGCTCAAGATGAAGCCGATGCTGTTCACCGGCACCATGGCGTTTTTCTTTTTCTTCATCAACCTGGCCAAGTGGCTGCCCTACGCCTGGCTGGGCCTGCTGGACACGCGCAACTTCGCCACCTCGCTGGTGCTGCTGCCGCTGGCGCCCGTGGGGGTGTGGGTGGGTGTGCGCGTCGCCAAACGCATCAACCCGGTGCTGTTCTACCGGTTTGTGTACGGCGGCATGTTTCTGACCGGTGTCAAGCTGCTGTGGGATGGGTTCCACTGAGCAGGCCCTGGTTCCTTGGCACGCGAGGGGTGTCAGCCCGTCTTGAAAGTCAACGGGCGCGCTCCGCCAGGTTGTCAGCAGGGAGGCTGCCGGCATGCTGGTCTTGCTCAGCACGCTCCAGCGCCATCTGCTCCTTCAGTTGCTGGCGGCCTTGCTTGGCCAGGGCGATGAGCTTGGCTTCGTCCTTGTGGTGCGGGTACATCTTTTCCATCAGGGCCAGGTTGTGGGCACGAAAGCGGTGGGCGGCGTGCAGCGCGGCCTCCTCGCTCTGGCCCAGCAGCTCCATCACGCTGCGGGCGCTGGCCAGGCTGCTCTCGAAAACTTCGCGCTGCACGTGCGCCACGTTGCGGTCGCGCAGGGCGTACCAGTGCGTCACATCGCGGGCGCGGGCAACGATCTGCAGTTGCGGGAAATGCTGTTTCGCCAGGTCGATGATGGCCAGCGACTGCGCCGGGGCGTCCACGGCCACCACCAGAACGCTGGCCCGCGCCGCACCGGCGGTGCGCAGCAGGTCCAGACGCGTGGCGTCGCCGTAAAACACCCGGAAGCCGAAGCGGCGGGTCTGATCGATGAGTTCGGCGTCATGGTCCAGCACCGTGGCGCGGATGCCCTGCGCCATCAGCGTGCGGCCGACGATCTGCCCGTAGCGCCCGAAGCCGGCAATGATGACGGGCGCTTCCTGCGGCTCGGAGATTTCCTCGGGCGCTGGTGCCTTGCCGTGGCTGAAGCGCGGCAACAGGAAACGGTCCACCAGCACCAGCAGCAAAGGACCCAGCACCATGGACAGCGTGACGGCACCGATCAGCACCGACGCTGTTTGGGCCGGAAAGACGTGCGCGCCCACCGCCGCCTGGAACACCACGAAGGCAAACTCGCCGCCCTGCGCCAGCAGCAGCGTGAACACCGGCCGCTCCTGCAGCGGCAATCCCATGAGCCGCGACAGCCCGAAAATCACGGTGATCTTGATGAGCAGGAAACCCGCCAGAACGGCGGCCACCTTGCCCGGCGAGGCGATCAGCACGGCGAAATCGATGTTCATGCCCACGGCCATGAAAAACAGGCCCAGCAGCAGGCCCTTGAAGGGCTCGATGTCGGTTTCCAGCTCGCGCCGGTATTCGCTTTCGGCCAGCAGCACGCCGGCGAGGAAGGCGCCCAGCGCCATCGACAGGTCCAGTGCCAGCATCAGGGCCGAAATGCCCACCACCAGCAGCAGCGCGGTGGCCGTGAAGATTTCGGGCGTCTTGCTGCGGGCGATCCAGCGCAGCAGCGGGCGCAGCAGCAGCCGGCCGCCGACGATGATCGCGAAGATCGCGCCGGCCACCCGCAGGCCCTCGATCAGCTGGCGGGTGTCGCCGCTCTCCGACACCGTGCCCAGCAGCGGCACCAGCGCCAGGATGGGGATGGCGGCCACGTCCTGAAACAGCAGGATGGAAAACCCCGTTTCGCCGCTGGCTGTGCGCATCAGGTTGCGCTCGTTGAGCGCCTGCAGCGCGATCGCGGTGGACGACAGCGCCAGGCCGAGCGAGGCCACCAGGGCCACTTTCCAGCGCACCTCGAAGAGCATGGCCACGGCGGTCATTACGGCGGCGCAGGCCAGCACCTGGGCACTGCCCCAGCCGAAGATTGGCCGGCGCAGGCTCCACAGGCGGCGCGGTTCCAGTTCCATCCCGATGAGAAACAGCATCAGCACCACGCCGAACTCGGCGAAGTGCAGGATGTCATCCACATTGCTGACCAGCCGCAGGCCCCACGGTCCGATGGCCATGCCGGCGGCGAGGTAGCCCATGATGGTGCCCAGGCCGAGTGCCTTGAACAGGGGGACGGCGATGACGGCGGCGGCGAGGTAAATGAGGCTGTAGTTCAGCCAGACGGGTGCGTGTTCCATCCTGTGAACATACCGGAATTCGGGGCGCCGCTGTCGCTGGCTGGACACGCCCTGAAAGGCGGCGCCGCCACAGTGGCGCGATGAAGACCTTTCGGGCCCTCCAGGATCTCGCTGCCTGCGTGGGCCAGGAAGTGGCCGTCAGCGACTGGATGCCGATCACGCAGGAACACGTCAACCAGTTCGCCGAGGCCACGGGCGACCGCCAGTGGATTCGCCAGTGGATTCATGTGGACGTGGAAAAGGCGAAATGCTGAGGACCATCCAGCCTACCTGAAGCCGTTCTGGCGCCAGGCCTCGAACACCGTCACCGCCACCGCGTTCGACAGGTTGAGGCTGCGCTGGCCAGCCCGCATCGGCAGCCGTAATTGCTGCGCCGGCGCGATGGTGTCACGCACGGCGGGGGCCAGTCCGCGTGTTTCGGCGCCGAACACCAGCCAGTCACCGGGCTGGAAAGCCGCGTCGTGCACCTGGCGCGTGCCGCGTGTCGTCAATGCAAACAGGCGCGCGGGGTCGGGGTGTTCGTTGTCCAGAAAAGCCGCCCAGCTGGCGTGCCGCCGCAGCTCGGCGTACTCGTGGTAGTCCAGCCCGGCGCGGCGCATGTGCTTGTCGTCCATGGAAAAGCCCAGCGGCTCGATCAGGTGCAGGGTGCAGCCGGTGTTGGCCGCCAGGCGGATCACGTTGCCGGTGTTGGGCGGGATTTCGGGTTCGACCAGGACGATATGGAACATGGCCGGATTGTCGCCCGTGCCGTGCTCCCCATGCGGTTACTCGGTTCTGGCCAGCAGGACGGCCGTGATGTGGGCGACGCCCGCCTGGCGCAGTGTCAGCGCTGCGGCGTGCAGCGAGGCGCCGCTGGTCATCACGTCATCCACCAGCACGACGCGCTGCCCTCGCAGGCCGGACGCGCGCAGGGGCTCCACGGCGAAGGCGCCCTGCACATTGCGCAGGCGGTCGGCGCGCTGGAGTTCGCTCTGCGGTGGTGTGTGGCGGGTGCGCAACAGCAGCGTGGCGTCGGTGGTGCCGGGCGCCAGGTACTGTGCCAGCAGCAGGGCCTGGTTGAAACCGCGCGTCGCCAGGCGTTCACGCGACAAAGGCATCGGCAGCACGCAGTCCGCCTGTTCCAGCGCGGGTTCCACCCAGGGCGTGCTGCGCATGACGGTGGCCAGGGTGCGGGCCCAGCCGGGCTGGCCGCCAAACTTGAACTGCGCCACGCAGTGCGACCAGGGCCAGGTGTAGGGCACCGCGGCCAGGCAGGCATCGACCGGGGGCGGGGCCTTCATGCAAGCGCCGCAACGCGCCACGCCCGCAGGCACCGGCAGCGCGCAGGTGCCGCAGCGTGTCACGGGCTGGGCAAAGCGCGCCGCGCAGGCGTCGCAGACCACCCGGGACGGCCAGGCGTGGCATACGGCGCACCGGGCGGGCAGCCGCTCCGATGCCCTCTCGATCAAGTCGCGGAACATGGAATCAATATACTGCGACGCCAGCAACGCCCCGCGCCTTCCCCGCTTCATGTCCAACGAACTGCCCCCCACCATCGACCCCGTCGCCGCCCGGCGCTGGGCCGCCCTGCCGGCGCCCGTGGCCGACGTTGTGCAGGCCCAGTCGCCCTGGCTGCACGAGGAAGTCGCCCGGCGCATGGAGGAGCGGCTGGCGTGGATCAAGCTGCAGCCCAAGCGGTGGGCGCACTGGGAGGCCGTGCGCGGCGGGCTGCAGGCCCATGCCCAGCTGTCGCGCCGCTACCCCGATGCTGAATGTTTCGTGGTCGAGCCTGACGCCGGACGATCGATGGGCGCCGTCAAAGCATTGGCAAAACCGTGGTGGAACCCGGCGCGCTGGACGGCCGCGTCCGTGCGTTTCGAAATGCCGCCCGAGGCCAGTGTGCAGATGTTGTGGGCCAACATGCTGCTGCACCACGCCGCCGACCCGCAGGCATTGATGGCGCAGTGGCACCGGGCGCTGGCGGTGGACGGGTTCGTGATGTTTTCCTGCTTCGGTCCGGACACCCTGCGTGAACTTCGGGGGCTCTACCAGTCCCTGGGCTGGCCGGCGCCGGCGCACGAGTTCACCGACATGCATGACTGGGGCGACATGCTGGTGCAGGCGGGTTTTGCCGAGCCCGTGATGGACATGGAGCGCATCACACTGAGTTTTGAAACGCCCCAGCGCCTGCTGCGCGAGTTGCGCGAACTCGGGCGCAACCTGCACCCGGGCCGTTTTGCCGGCCTGCGCGGGCGCATGTGGCTGACCTGTTTGCACGAGGCGCTTGCGGCGCGCCTGGCGCGGGCCGATGAGGCGGGGCGCATGACGCTCACATTCGAGATCATTTATGGGCATGCGTTCAAGCCGGCGCCGCGCCTCAAGCTGCAGGCTGAAAGCCAGGTGAGTCTTGAGGAAATGCGTCTTGCGTTGCGGCAGCGCAAAAAGAATTCGGCAACTTCTTGAGAAAAATCAAAGGCCCACAAGGAGTCGGGTAAAATCAGCCGCCGTAGATATAGCCGTCAGGCACCTTCCTGATCCTTTGTCTGTTCGAGCTTGACGCGTGTCAAATCCAGTATTTCGTTTTGCCAGGGTTTCCGGCCAAAACATTGAGTGGATGCTCAAACGCAATTGTTCCGTGACGCCAGCCCAGCTGGGCTGGGTGTACGGTTCGCTGTGCGCGGTGTCTTTGGGCATTGGGGCATGGTTCTGGGTGCAGGGCGCCCGTTTTGTGCTCGGGTTTGCGTGGATTGAGTTGCTGGCGCTGGGTCTGGCATTCTTGGTGTACGCGCGGCATGCCACGGACGGCGAGACGATTTCCCTGCGGGGTCGTCAGTTGGTGGTGGAAATCGAGCTGGCGGGGCGATGCGAGCGGACCGAGTTCAGTCGGGACTGGGTTCGGGTCGAGCCCCGGGCCGGAGACATGTCCCTGATCGAGGTGTCGGGGCAGGGGCATAGGGTCGAGGTGGGGCGCTACGTGCGCCCCGAGTTGCGTCCGGTGTTGGCGCAGGAAATTCGGACAGCATTGCGCCTTGCGTGATGCCGGTGCAGCGGCCTCCGGGCTGTGGGTGACAGGTTAATTTGAGGCAAGAGAAGTGAATACGATGAAGAACATTCCCAACAAGCTGGCTTCACTGCTGTGTCATGCGGGCGTGTGGGCCGGCGCCTGGGTCGCGACGGCGGCGCATGCCGTCAACGACCTGCCCGGTGGCCCCGCTGTCAACCAGCTCAACCTGCCGGTTCCGGCCACGAAAATCGCCGAGGAGCAAAACTCGTTGCACTGGATGATGCTGATCCTGTGCTCCGTGATCTTTGTCGCGGTTTTCTCCGTGATGTTCTATTCCATCTGGAAGCACCGCAAGTCCGTGGGCCACAAGCCCGCCAACTTTCATGAGTCCGTGACGGTCGAGGTGATCTGGACCATCGTGCCGTTCGTCATCGTGATCCTGATGGCTCTCCCGGCCACCAAGCTGCTCGTCGCCTCCAAAGACACGACCAACGCCGACCTGACCATCAAGGCCACCGGGTATCAGTGGAAGTGGGGTTACGACTACATCAAGGGCGAGGGCGAGGGCATCGGTTTCATCTCCACGCTGGACTCTTCGCAGCGCGCCATGTCGGACGCGGGCAAGCCGGAAGGCGACAACTACCTGCTCAAGGTGGACAACCCCCTCGTCGTGCCCGTGGGCAAGAAGATCCGCGTGATCACCACGGCCAATGACGTGATCCATGCTTTCGCCGTGCCGCAGTTCGGCATCAAGCAGGACGCCATTCCCGGCTTCGTGCGCGATACCTGGTTCCGTGCGGAAAAGACCGGCGACTTCTATGGCCAGTGCCAGGAGTTGTGCGGCAAGGAGCACGCTTACATGCCGATCCACGTCAAGGTGGTGTCCGCTGAAGAGTATTCGAAGTGGGTTGACGGCGAGAAGAAGAAGCTCGCCGCCAAGGCCGATGATCCCAGCAAGGTCTGGACCCAGACCGATCTGGTCGCCCGTGGTGAAAAGGTCTACGCCGCCAACTGCGCCGCCTGCCACCAGGCCAACGGCAAGGGCGCAGGCCCGATCAAGCCGCTCGACGGTTCGGCCAAGGTGCTGGATGCGGACAAGATGGTGCAGGTGCAGGTGTTGCTCAATGGCCAGAACAACGGCGCCATGCCTGCCTGGAAGCAACTTTCCGACACCGAGATCGCTGCCGTGATCACCTACACCAAGAACAATTGGTCCAACAAGACCGGTCAGATCGTGCAGCCCGCCGAAGTGAAAACGGCCCGCAAGTAAGTCAGTACCGCATTTAGAAAAGTATTGAGAAGGAAACCGACATGAGTGCTGTTCTCGACAACCACGGCCACGGCGATCACGCCCATGACGATCACGGCCACGCGCCGAGCGGCTGGAAGCGCTGGGTGTATGCCACCAACCACAAGGACATCGGCACGCTGTATCTGCTGTTCAGCTTCACGATGCTGATGATCGGCGGCATTCTCGCGCTGCTGATCCGTGCCGAGCTGTTCAAGCCGGGTCTGCAACTGGTCAACCCTGAACTGTTCAACCAGCTCACCACCATGCACGGCCTGATCATGGTGTTCGGCGCCATCATGCCGGCCTTCGTGGGTTTTGCGAACTGGATGATCCCGCTGCAGATCGGCGCGTCCGACATGGCGTTTGCGCGCATGAACAACTTCAGCTTCTGGCTGATGATTCCCGCGGCACTGATGCTCGCGGGCTCGTTTTTCATGCCCGGTGGCGCGCCCGCCGCCGGTTGGACACTGTACGCGCCGCTGACGCTGCAGATGGGGCCGTCGATGGATGCCGGCATTTTCGCCATGCACATCCTCGGTGCTTCGTCGATCATGGGTTCGATCAACATCATCGTGACCATCCTCAACATGCGTGCCCCTGGCATGACGCTGATGAAGATGCCGATGTTCGCCTGGACCTGGCTGATCACCGCCTACCTGCTGATTGCCGTGATGCCCGTGTTGGCCGGCGCCATCACCATGACGCTGACGGACCGTCACTTCGGGACGAGCTTCTTCAATCCCGCCGGCGGCGGCGACCCGGTGATGTACCAGCACATCTTCTGGTTCTTCGGCCACCCCGAGGTGTACATCATGATTTTGCCGGCCTTCGGCATCATCAGCCAGGTTGTGCCGGCCTTTGCCCGCAAGCGGCTGTTCGGCTACGCCTCCATGGTTTACGCCACGTCGTCGATTGCCATCCTGTCGTTCATCGTCTGGGCGCACCACATGTTCACGACCGGCATGCCGGTGACGGGCCAGCTGTTCTTCATGTACGCCACGATGCTGATTGCCGTGCCCACGGCCGTGAAGATCTTCAACTGGATCGCCACCATGTGGCGTGGTTCCATGACGTTTGAAACGCCGATGCTGTTTGCCGTTGGCTTCATCTTCGTGTTCACCATGGGCGGCTTCACCGGCCTGATCCCCGCCATCGCTCCGATCGACATCCAGCTGCAGGACACTTACTACATCGTGGCGCACTTCCACTATGTGCTGGTCGCCGGTTCGCTGTTTGCCATGTTCTCGGGCTTTTACTACTGGTGCCCGAAGTGGACCGGTGTGATGTACAACGAAACCCGTGGCAAGATCCATTTCTGGTGGTCGCTGATCTCGTTCAACATCACCTTCTTCCCGATGCACTTCCTGGGCCTGGCCGGCATGCCACGCCGCTACGCCGACTACCCGATGCAGTTCGCTGACTTCAACGCGGTGGCTTCCGTGGGTGCCTTCTTCTTCGGCTTTGCGCAGGTCTACTTCTTCCTGTTCGTCGTGCTGCCGACCATGCGTGGCCAAGGCGAAAAAGCGTCCCAAAAGCCTTGGGAAGCCGCTGAAGGCCTGGAATGGGAAGTGCCCTCGCCGGCGCCCTTCCATACCTTCGAGAACCCACCCAAGCTGGACGCCACGGCCACCCGCGTGATCGGCTAAGGACAGACCATGACGACGCCGGAGCAAAAGAGAAACAACGTTCGACTGGGGCTGATCCTGGCTTCGGTGGCGCTGGTGTTCTTCGTCGGTTTCATGGTCAAAATGGTCTTGCTCGGCAAGTGACCGGCGGCTGACATGGGCATTCGCAGCGAAAACGTCAAGATGGTGGGCAAACTGGCTGTGGTTGCGGCCGGGATGTTCGCCTTCGGCTACGCGTTGATTCCCATTTACAAGCACATTTGCGAGGCCACTGGCATCAACATCCTGTCGCTCTCGGAGCGCCAAGTGCCGGGCAACGGCGTGGCGGGCAAGGATGCCCGCCTGCCCGCCAATTCGCAGGTGGACCTGTCGCGAACCATCACGGTCGAGTTTGACGCGAATGCCCGCGGCCCCTGGGATTTCAAGCCGGCCCAGCGTTCCATCCAGGTCCATCCTGGTGAACTGGCCACCGTCATGTACGAGTTCCAGAATGTGCAGAACCGGCGCATGGCGGCGCAGGCCATTCCGAGCTATGCGCCGCACCAGGCGGCTGCCCATTTCAACAAGCTGGAGTGCTTTTGCTTCAGCCAATACACGCTGGAGCCGGGCGAGAAGAAGCAGTGGCCGGTTGCCTTCGTGATCGACCCAAGGCTTTCGAAAGACGTGAAAACCATCACGCTTTCATACACCTTCTTTGAAGTGGGTGGCAAGACGCCGCCCGCGCCATCGTCCTCGACCGCCAATGCAGCCGGTCATGTGCAGACGGGAGCCGGCTCATGAGCCAGAGCCATCCACCCGGACTGGCCAAGGCTTCGCTGGGACGCACCATCAAGACCGTGGCCTGGTCCTTTCTCGGCATCCGCAAGAAAAGCGAATTCCAGGAAGATCTCGCCCGGGTGAGCCCGTTCCACATCATTGGGGTGGGTATCGTGGGCGCGCTGATTTTCGTGCTGGGGCTGGTCGCCCTGGTGAACTGGGTGGTGGCGAAATAGCCCCGAAACCGCCATCCATTGAGACAGACAAGCATTTGAGAGAGCAGGAGAAGAAATGAGTTCAACCACGCACGGCAGCACGCCTTACTACTACGTTCCGCACGCATCGCGCCATCCTTTCATGGCGGCGGTCGGCCTGTTCTTCGTGATTCTGGGCGCAGGCCAATGGGTCAACGGCGCCGATTGGGGTAAATACTCCCTGTTCCTGGGCCTGGCCTGGTGGCTCGGCGTGCTCTATCAGTGGTTCCGTGACGCCGTCGCTGAAAGCGAAGGCGGCCTCTATGGGCACAAGGTCGACCTGTCGTTCCGATGGAGCATGAGCTGGTTCATTTTCTCGGAGGTGATGTTCTTCGGCGCCTTCTTCACCGCGCTGTGGTGGACTC
The DNA here is from genome assembly GCA_023259355.1 of Comamonadaceae bacterium. Taxonomy (GTDB): domain Bacteria; phylum Pseudomonadota; class Gammaproteobacteria; order Burkholderiales; family Burkholderiaceae_C; genus JAHFQI01. The sequence continues at coordinate 12,485 of JAHFQI010000013.1, read as the reverse complement.
GCACCCACTCCGTGCCGATGTTGGGCAGTCTCGACAATGCACTGCTCTGGCCTGATTTCAAGGCGGTCTGGCCGAGCCTTGCCGCAGGTGTCACTGCGTCGCCAGCCGGCACCATCGAGCCGTTCCAGACGATGGGTCCGTTCTGGTTGCCCACCATCAACACGGCCTTGCTGCTGAGCTCGGGCGTCACCTTGACGATTGCCCACCATGCGCTGCAGCATGGCCACCGCGCCAAGACCATCGCCTTCATGTGGATGACGGTGATTCTGGGCATCGTGTTCCTGTGTGTGCAGGGCTACGAGTACTACCACGCCTACCATGAGCTCAACCTGAAGCTCACGTCGGGTGTCTACGGCTCCACCTTTTTCATGCTGACCGGCTTCCACGGCTTCCACGTTTTCGTGGGCATGTTGATGCTGCTGTTCATCACGCTGCGCCTGATGAAGGGCCACTTCACGCCCGAGCGCCACTTTGGCTTCGAAGGCGCGGCCTGGTACTGGCACTTTGTGGACGTGGTCTGGCTGGGCCTCTACATTCTGGTGTACTGGATGTAAGCCATGCCGCCAGAAAAAAAGCGCCGGAAGGCGCTTTTTTTCTTTGAAGAGGTGCCTGGTCATCGACCCGGTGGAATGCCGGTCGGCCGGATGTACCCCAGTTTCCAGGCCAGCAAGATACAGACAAACAGCAAAATGGAAAATCCGACCCGAAATGCCAGTGCGCGGGCCATGCCCCTTGATTTGGCTTTGCTGTCGGCGTTGCCATCACCGCCCCTTAGCATGAAATACAGGGCAGCGCCGAGACTCCCCAGAATGGCGATGAACGCGATTGAAACAAGGTACGTCATGGAGCGCATTATCCCGTGAGCACAAGACCTTCCCTGGACTGGCGGTTCTGGGTGTTGACGCTGGCGGCGCTCGTGAGTGTGGGTGCCACGCTCGCGCTGGGTGGCTGGCAGCTCTCCCGGGCGGCCTACAAGGAAGCCTTGCAGGCGCAAACGGATGCGCAGCGCCGGCTGGCGCCGCTGGACGGTTCAAGTTTGCGCAATCCGGGGCCGGTCGTGCATCGGCAGGTTGTGCTGCGCGGCACCTGGTTGGCTGCGCACACCGTGTTTCTGGAGAACCGGCAGATGAACGGGAAGCCGGGCTTTTACGTGTTGACACCGTTGCAGATCGAGGCCGGAGGCCCGGTGGTGCTGGTGCAGCGCGGCTGGGCGCCGCGGAATTTTGTCGACCGTGCCGAGTTGCCCAAGGTTGAGACACCGTCCGGACCGGTCGCGTTGCAGGGGCGCATCGCCCCCGCGCCGTCCAAGCTTTACGACTTCATGGGCGCAGCTTCCGGCCCCATCCGGCAAAATCTGGACCTGCCCCGGTTCAGTGCCGAAATCCACCAGCCCTTGCTCGACGTGACTGTCGTTCAGACCGGTGAGGCCAGCGATGGCCTCCTGCGCCAGTGGGCCGAGCCCGCCACAGGCGTGGAAAAGCACTATGGCTACGCCTTCCAGTGGTTTGGCCTGAGTGGGCTGATCACAATCCTTTATGTCTGGTTTCAAATTGTCCGACGCTTCCTTCTCCCCTCGTGAGCCGCGCGATGAGCCGCTGGGCCTGACCGTGCATTCCCTGCCCCTGCCTCAAGACACGGTGCGGGGTGACGCGCGGCGCGTCCGGCAGGGCCGATGGAAAATGTTCATCGTGATGCTGGTGTGCATCGCGCCGGTGGTGGCTTCGTACCTGACCTATTACGTGATCCGCCCTGAAGGCCAGCGCAGCTATGGCGAACTGATCAGCCCGCAGCGTCCATTGCCCGATCTGGCGGGCCAGAGCCTGCGCGGGGAGCGTGTCTCGCTTCCATCGCTCAAGGGGCAGTGGCTTTTGATCAGTGTGGCCGGCGGCGACTGCGACGCGCATTGCCAGACGCACCTGTATCTGCAGCGCCAGCTGCGCGAAAGCCTTGGCAAGGAGAAGGATCGCCTTGACTGGGTCTGGCTGGTCGC
>JAHFQI010000013.1:0-10395 GCA_023259355.1 Comamonadaceae bacterium | reverse complement strand
ACGGCTGAAATCACGGCGGCGCAGACGGCCATGCCCACCGGCCCGGTGACCCATGGCAAGGCCTGGGTCGAGATGGTCCACCGCTATCTGGCCACGGGCGTCGGGGTGCTGATCCTCACGCTGACGGCGGTGAGCTGGGCCGAGCGCCGCCGTGCAGGCGTGGGGGGGGGCGTCAGCCCATGGTGGCCCACGCTGACCCTCGCCTGGGTCTGCCTGCAGGGTGCGTTCGGCGCGCTTACGGTGACCATGAAGCTGTTTCCGGCCATCGTCACCCTGCACTTGCTTGGTGGGGTGGTGTTGCTGGCGCTGCTGTGCGTACAGGCTGTGCGTCACCAGCAGGCGGCGTCGGGCCAGGCGCCAGAGTCACTTTCGCCCGGCCTGCGAAGGGGCCTGTGGCTCGTCGCAGCGCTCGTGATGGGCCAGGTGAGTTTGGGAGGCTGGGTCAGCACCAACTATGCCGTTCTCGCTTGCAGCGAATTCCCCATGTGCCAGGGCCGCTGGTGGCCCGAGATGGATTTCCAGCCGGGGTTCACCGTCTGGCGCGCGCTGGGCCAGGCGGGCGACGGCACGCCGATCCCTTTTGCCGCGCTCACCGCCATTCATTACACGCACCGCCTGGCCGCGTACGCTGTCATCGCTGCGCTGGCCGTGCTGGCTTGGCGGCTGCGTCGCGCGGATGCGCTGCCAGCGCAGGTACGGTGGCTGGTCGGACTGTTGCTGTGGCAGTTCGCCACCGGCCTGTCCAACGTGGTGCTCGACTGGCCACTGGTGGCGGCGGTCTCCCACACCGGCGGTGCCGCCGCCCTCGTGGTGGTGCTGACCTGGGCGCTTGGCGCCAGCCGTACGGCCCGGTGGCCAGCGGCGTCTTCCTGTTCCAACGCTTCAAGGCTCCCCGCATGAGTGCCGCTGCTCCTTCCATGACCCGCCCCTCCGTGATCCGGCAGTTCAATGCGCTGACCAAACCGCGCGTGATCCAGCTGATCGTCTTCTGTGCCCTGATCGGCATGGTGCTGGCCGTGCCCGGCGTCCCCGGTTGGCCTGAACTGCGGCGCATGGCATTGGCCAGCCTCGGTGTCTGGCTGGTGGCCGGCGCGGCCGCTGCCTTCAACTGTCTGGTCGAAAAAGGCATCGACGCCAAAATGAAGCGGACCGCCTGGCGGCCCACCGCCAAGGGCGAGTTGAGCGACCGGCAAGCCCTGGTTTTTTCGGCGGTGCTGTGCGCCATCGGCTCCGCGTTGCTGTACGTCTGGGTCAATCCGCTGACCATGTGGCTGACCTTCGCCACCTTTGTCGGCTACGCGGTGATCTACACGGTCATCCTTAAGCCCCTGACGCCGCAAAACATCGTGATCGGCGGCGCCTCGGGCGCCATGCCGCCGGTGCTGGGATGGGCGGCCATGACCGGCGACGTGGGCCCCGAGGCGCTGATCCTGTTCCTCATCATCTTCCTGTGGACGCCGCCGCATTTCTGGGCGCTGGCGCTGTACCGGGTGGAGGACTACCGCAAGTCCGGCCTGCCGATGCTGCCCGTCACGCATGGCAACGAATTCACGCGCCTGCAGGTACTGCTCTATACGCTGGTCCTGTTTGCCGCCTGCCTCATGCCGTTTGTCTACGGCATGAGTTCGTGGCTTTACCTGGGCGTGGCCGTGGTGCTGAGCGCCGGCTTCATCGGCTATGCCTTTGCGTTGTGGCGCAGCTACTCCGACGCGCTGGCGCGCAAGACTTTTCGTTTTTCGCTGATCCATCTGAGCGCGCTGTTTGCCGCCTTGCTGGTGGATCACTATCTTTTCTAAGCATCCATGAACAAACGAGCCGCCCTCAAAATCACCGCCTGCGGCGGCCTGTTGGCGCTGGGGATGGGCCTGCTGGGGGCCTGTTCGGAATCAAAGCCCCAGTTCAGTGGCGTGGACATCACCGGCGCCGACTATGCAAAAAACTTCCGCTTGACCGACCACAACGGCCAGGAGCGCAGCATCGACGATTTTCGTGGCAAGGCGGTCATTTTGTTTTTCGGCTACACCCAGTGCCCGGACGTCTGCCCGACCTCCATGGCGGAGCTGGCCGAGGTCAAAAAGTTGCTTGGTCCGGATGGCAACAAGCTGCAGGGCCTGTTTGTCACCCTGGACCCGGAGCGCGACACCCCCGAGCTGCTCAAGGCCTACATGGTCAATTTCGACCCAACCTTCCTGGCGCTGCGCACCACCCCGGACAAACTCGCCGCGCTCGCAAAAGATTTCAAAATCTATTACAAGAAGGCCGAAGGCAAAACCCCCACCAGCTACACGCTGGACCATTCGGCCGGCAGCTACACTTTTGACCCTCAAGGCCGCCTGCGCCTGTACAACCGCTACGGCAGCGGCGCGCCCGCGCTGGCGGCCGACGTGAAACTGCTGCTCAAGGCGTCCTGACCAAGCGGGGAGGGCGCCTGCCTTGTGCCCCGCCTCTCCCGGCAGACCTGCGCGATGGCGGCGCACACCGGGACCGATCCCGATGCCGATCGCCTTACTCCGCCTTGATGCCCCGCGAGACAATCACCCCGCCCAGTGTGGCGGTGTCGGCCTTGATCCGGTTGGCCAGGCCTTCGGCGGACGTGCCTGCCACCTGCCAGCCCTGCTGGAACAGCTTTTGCCGCATTTCGGGTGAGCGCACGATCTCGCTGATGGCCGCGGACAGCCGGGCCACGATGGGTTTGGGCATGGATGCCGGGGCGGCGGCGGCGTTCCAGATTTCAAGCTGGAAGCCGGGCACGCCGGCCTCGGCCAGGCTGGGCAGGTCGGGGACCAGCACGCTGCGCCCGGTCGAGGTCACGCCGATGGCCTTCAACTTGCCTGCACGCACCTGCGCGGCGGCCAAGCCGGGCGGCAGCAGTGACAGCTGGATCTGCCCGCCGATCATGGCCGTGATGACCTGGGGGTTGCCGGGGTAGGGCACATGCACCGGGTCGATGCCGGTGCGGGTCTTGAGCAGTTCCATGCCGATATGACCCACCGTGCCCACGCCCGGTGTGCCATAACTCCACTGATTGCCGGCCTTGCGCGCGGCCTGCAGGAACTCATGCGCCGTCGCGCCCGGTGCGCTGGCGGGCGCCGCGAGCACCAGCGGCGCGGTGCCGATCAGGCTGATCGGCGCCAGGTCCGTGGCCGGGTCGTAGGGGGTCTTGGGGTTGAGCAGCCGGGCAATCGTCAGGTTGCCGTTGATCATCACCCCGATGGTGTGGTTGTCGGTGGCCCTGGCCACCAGGTCGGCGGCGATGTTGCCCGCGGCCCCAGGCCGGTTCTCCACCACCACGGGCTGGCCCAGCGCGTGGGACAAGGGTTCAGCCAGGGCACGGGCCACCAGGTCAGGCGACGAGCCGCCGGGAAAACCCACCATGATTTTCAACGGCTTGGTCGGCCAAGCTTCGGGGGCTTTCTGGGCAAACCCCATGGCCGGCAGGGCGCACAGCGCGATCAGCAAGGCGGTGCGACGGGGACATGGGCAGAACGGCAATGGCATTGTGTTTCCTTCAAGGCAAGTCAAAATTCAGGGCGCGGATCGACTTCCGGGCGTCTGCCGGAATCTCGTTGACCGCAGCCATCACCCATTTCAGGGTTTCCGTCGCGGAGGTCGGCGCGGCAGGCAGCATGGCCACCGCGACCTGGAACTTCAGCGTCTCACCGCCCGGCAGCACCTGCGAGTCCCTCAGCCCTCGCGCCACGGCATGCGTGGCGCAGGACAGGGCCTGGGCGCTGTTGATCGGGCCTTCCAGCAGCAGCGCGAATTGCTGGTCACCCACCCGCGAGGCCACGTCCACGTCACTGATGACACTGCGAAGCCTGGACGCTGCCAGCACCAGGGCGCGTTCGGCGGCCTCGCGCCCGTGCGCCGCGCCAATCGCCTCCAGATTGACCAGGCGCACGCCGAGCAGCGCGCACGGCAGATTCTGCGTGCGTGCGCGTTGCAATGCGCTTTCCAGCCGGACCAGCAGAATGCGGTGGTGCAACAGCCCCGTCAGCGGGTCGGTGCTGGCCAACGCCCTGGCGCGAACGCGCGCTTCCCGCCGCCGGCTGCTGCGAACGATCAGCGCGTAGAGCAGGATCGGCATCTCCAGGGCCGCGCCGATCGGCAGGCCGTAACGCGTCAGAAAGCTGGTGGGGACCAGCGCCAAGCCGCGGGCCACCGGAAACAGCGCGAACACCGCCACGGGCACAAAACCCAGCGCAATCAGGCGAATGTCAGGGTCGCTGCCGCGCAGCCAGACGAGCGCGATCATGATGGCGACCAGAATCAGCGTGAGAAGCACCAGCAGGGAGATCGTCTTGTAGGTGTAGGTCGCCGGTATCAGTGCGTCGGCGAGGGTCACGAGGAGCTGCACCACGATGGTGGTCAGCACGACGCGGTCCAGCGTGAGCGAATGGCGTGCGGGCTCGGTCACCCCGCGCACGAACCAAAGTCCCACCGCCGACGACAGTGCGGGCAACACAAAGGTGGAGATCCGGTTCCATTCCAGCCAGTTCGTCCACAGGTATTGCGCGCCCGTGCCGAGATAGGCGGCCTGACCCAGACCGAGCATTGCCACGTACACGGCATAGGTTGCGAAGCTGGGGTCGCGCCAGGCCAGCGCGCTGACCGCCGCCACGATCGTGACCAGCACCGCCAACCCGAAATAGATACCCAGAAAAAACTGCTCGCGGTCGCGCGAGGTGGCCAGATCGGACAAATGATGAATGGCGATGGGTGCGGAAAATGTCACGCGCGCGTGTTGAATACGCAACCAGTAGTGCACGGGCTGGCCGCTCTGGTGCGACATTTGAAACGTCGGAAAGCGACCCGGCAGCGGCCAGTCGGATACGGCTTTGGTGTCGCCCGCCTCTTGGGCAACCCAGCGGCCCTGCGCGTCGCGGTAGTACATCGCCACACGGTCCAGTCCCGACGCCGCAACTTCCACATACCAGGGCACGTCGGCCTGATCGATCCGGGCGTCAAACTGGAACCACAACACCTGGTCATCAATGGCGTACTGCCGGTTTGGCTCACGCAGCGCCCAGGGCAGGTCGCCAGCGCGGGCTTCCAGCGTCTGCACGCCGAGTTGCGCGGCGTTGGGCGCGGTATCGATCCAGTAGCGGGCACGGCCATCCAGTGAAATGACCTTGGTGGTATCGGTCAGCCCTATGGTTTCAAGCTCGGCGCTCCGGGCAGGCTGGCATGCAAGCACCCCTATAAGGCAGGCCAGTCCCCAAACAAAAGCAGCCAACGAAGAGCATGTGGATTTCACATGATGATTGTGGCACTGTCACCTTGCGTCGGGATGAACCGGCGGCGCCAGAAAAAAGGCCCGGACAAACGACCGGGCCCGGGGCTTGGCAAAACGCGGTGCGTCAGGCGTAGGCCGCCAGCGCCTTCTTCATCTTCTTCATGGCCGCGACTTCGATCTGTCGAATGCGCTCGGCACTGACACCGTATTCGGCGGCCAGGTCGTGCAAGGTCATGCCCCCGGAGCCGTCGTCGTTGACCTTGAGCCAGCGCTCTTCCACGATGCGCCGGCTGCGTGCGTCCAGGGCGTCGAGCGCGATCGCGATGCCGTCGCTGGCCAGCACGTCGCGCTGGTGTGCTTCGATCACGGCCGTCGGCTCGTGGCTGGCGTCGGCCAAGTAGGCGATCGGGCCAAACGCCAACTCGCCGTCGTCCGACGGGCTGGGGTCCAGCAGCACATCGCCGCCCGACATGCGCGTCTCCATCTCGATGACTTCCTCGCGCTTGACGTTGAGCCGGTGCGCCACGACGTCGATCTCGCGGTCGTTCAGGGTGTCGCGGTGGGTCGCGTCATCCGCACCCGCATCGGCCTTGAAGCCCTGCTTCATGGAGCGCAGGTTGAAAAACAGCTTGCGCTGCGCCTTGGTGGTCGCGACCTTGACCATGCGCCAGTTTTTCAGGATGTATTCGTGGATCTCGGCCTTGATCCAGTGCAGGGCATAGCTCACCAGACGCACGCCCTGGTCGGGGTCAAACCGCTTGACGGCCTTCATCAGCCCCACATTGCCTTCCTGGATCAGGTCGCCGTGAGGCAGGCCGTAGCCCAGATACTGGCGCGAAACAGACACCACCAGCCGCAGATGCGACAACACCAGCTTTCCAGCGGCTTCCAGATCGTTCTCTTGGATCAGCTTGCGGGCAAACTCCTGCTCCTGCTCCAGTGTGAGCATGGGCAAGCGGTTCACCGCGGAAATGTAGGCATCCAGATTGCCCAGCGCGGGCAAGACCAGTGAGGAATTGCCCCATGGATTGACCACTGCCAAAGCATTGGTGGAGGATCCAGTTTGAAGGGTCATGTCCGTTGTCCTTTCAACATAGTTAAATGTTAGCACTCTCTGTGAGTGAGTGCTAAGAAAAAGGTTCAACGAAACATCTTGTTTCCGTTGGGCAAACGATACTTTCGCCGTAGCGGGCGTGTTGTGTTAATTGACGCTCTCTTTGCTGGGGTATTAGAATGATCTATCCGCAATGGAGGAATTGAACAATGAAACGTGCTGCCATACTGTTACTTGCCGCTTCGGCCACACTGTCTGTCTGGGCTCAGAATCCGCAAGCCACCCCGAAAGTTGTGGGCAAGCTGACTGATGTTCAAGGGCTTGTAACGGTCAGTACAGGTGACCAACTGACGAGTGCCGTCAATGGGGGGCCTTTGAGCGTTGGTAACCGGATTGTTACCACCGGCAGCGGCGGTGCGACGCTGGTCTTTAATGACGGATGCAAGATCACAATGAAGGTGAATCAGTCGCTCGTTATTAAGGAGGGTGCGGATTGCGCGGCTCTTCTGGCCAGCGTGGGGCCCGTAGGCGCTCCTGTTGCGACACCGGTGGTTGCCGCGGTTGGAGGCGGTCTTGATTTGGGCCTTTTGGGGGCTGGAGCTGCGCTGGGGGGGGTTATTCTTCTTAATCATAACGGTAAGCTCAGTACCAATTGATGCAGGAGCGAGGTTCTCCCATAACAAAAACGGGGCTTGCGGGCCCCGTTGTTGTTGGTGTCGGCTGGATGCTGTTGGCTTTTGCGCCTCTCATTCGAGGGGGTAACCGCCGTGTCGCGCTGATCTTGCTGGAGGCGCTGGCGCTGGTGTTGCTTCTGGCCATTGGCGCAAAAATGCTTCCCTCCGCGACGCGGCAACGCCGCATCTCCGTGCCGGTGCTGTTGCTGGCATTGTCGCCATTGTGGGTGGCGATTGTGCAGCTGACGCCTCTCCCGTCAGCTGTTTGGGCCAGCCTGCCGGGGCATGATGTCTACGTGCAGGCGCTCACGGCGGTCCAGCTGCCGGTGGAGGGCTGGCGCCCGCTCAGCTTGGTGCCTGACGCAACCTGGCTTTCCGTCCTGGCGGGGCTGCCGTTGGCTGCGGCCTTCCTTTTGGCGCAGATCATGTCCGAGCGCCAGCTGGCCGTGCTGGTGCGTGCCGTCGTGCTGTTCACGGTGCCGCAGGCCATTTTGGGGCTGTTGCAAGTCAGTTTGGCTCGCCAGCTTTATTTTGATGCTGTTGCTTACGGTCGCGCGATCGGCAGTTTTGCCAATCCCAACCACCTGGCGAGCTACATCGTCATGACCCTGCCGTTGACCATCCTGGTGCTTCGGCAAGCGATGCAGCGAGGCGCGCTGCATCGCGATGATCGCAACGTCGGCGTTGAGGGAGTGGGTCGGTCGGTGTATCCCGCCATTTGGGGTGCGGTCCTGTTTCTTCAGCTGGCAGCCTTGCTGGCCAGTCTTTCTCGGGCCGGCATGGGGGTGGGTTTCTTCATTGCGTTGGCTGCCACGCTCATGCTGCCGTTGCAGGAGTTGAGTCGTCGAGCATTAGGGTGGCGCGTGGCCGGCGCGGTCGCGCTGTGTGTGCTGGTCGTCGCGAGTGTGGGTATTGAGGGGTTGTTGGCCCGCATCGGCGAATCCGCGAACGAGGGTAGTCGTTGGCTGATGATGGGTGGTACCTGGCAGGCGGCGCTCACATTCTGGCCGTTTGGATCCGGTCTGGGTTCCTATGCGGGTGTGTTCCCCCGTTTTCAGCCACCCGGCCTTTCCGGCTATGCTGATTTTGCGCACAGCGACTTTTTGCAGTTGTTGATGGAATGCGGCTTGCTTTTCGTGGTCTTCGCAGCCATTGCCGTGCGATTGATCGCGATGCGCGTTCAGGCTGTCGCAAGGCGCCTGCGCGCGGATCCGTCCGACCGCGTGGGGGTCCTTCAGGCCAGTTGCGGACTCGGCCTGCTGGCTGTGATACTGCACTCATGGGTGGATTTCAACCTGCATATTCCGGCCAATGCCGTGTTGGCATGCTTCTTGATGGGCGTGTTTCTACGCCCCATGGCTGGCGATGAGGCGCGTGGCCGTTTTGCGGCGGCGTCTTGATCTTGCAACCGTTAGAATCGCAAAAAGATCTGAACACAAAAGTGTCAGTATCAAGCTGGCAACAGACCCTGTTGAGAAGAGAAATTTCGGGAGTCTCAATGTCTGTCCTCTCTATTGATTCGTCCTCAAGCGAGCCGTCCGCATCGGCCTGGTATCTGGCCTACACGAAGCCACGCAATGAATCTGTCGCGTCGATGCAACTGGGTCGCCAAGGATATGACGCTTACCTGCCACTTTACAAAGCGCTACGCAGAACAGCGGATGGGATGGTGATGCAGCGCAACCCGATGTTCCCTCGCTACGTGTTTTTCCGGCCCGGCCGTCCGGCGCAGTCCATCGCGCCCGTGCGTTCCACGGTCGGGGTGAGCAACATCGTGCAGTTTGGTGTGACTCCTGCGATGGTCAGCGCCGAGTTGATCGAGGGGCTGCGTGCCTTCGAAAAGGAGCGTGAACAGTCCGACCCGGCGCTCATCTCTCCGCTGAAGGCCGGCCGACGTGTGGCCATCTTGTCCGGGCCGCTCAAGGGGCTTGAAGGCTTGGTTTGCAGTACGGCCGGTCAGCGGGTTTCGGTCTTGCTGGACCTGCTGGGCCGTCAACCGCGTGTCAATATTCCTGACCATCATCTGGAGGTGCTCGCCCTCTGAGCCCGGCCTGCGGCCGCCCGACTCGGGTTGCTGTTGCTTCATTTTGCGTGTCCGGCGTGGGTTGGACACTGCGGTAGCCTGCCCGGCGTGTATCCTTCTCATCTTCAACGCACTGTTCTATGCCTGATTTCTTGCTGCCCCAGCTCGCTCCGCTGCTGCCGGCTTTCGGCGTGGCCGTGATGGTGGCGTGGTTGCTGGTTCACACCCGCGACTGGCATCTACACCTGACAGGTGACCACCCGGACAGCGGCCCGCAGAAGCTCCACACCGAGGCCACGCCGCGAATTGGCGGCCTCGCCGTCATGGCCGGCCTTCTGGCTGGACTGATCTGGCTGTATTTCGCTGCCGAACCCGGTTTGCGCGCCCAGCTTCAGGCGCTTCGGCCCGGCTGGCTTCTGGCGGGCCTACTGCCGCTGTTCTTGTTGGGCATGATCGAAGACATTCGCAAATCCATCAGCGTTCGCCTGCGCTTCGGTGTGTCGCTGGCCGCAGGCGCCATCGCCCATGTTTTTGCGGGGGTCCGGGTGGAGGCGCTGGGCCTGCCCGTCATTGATGCGCTGCTTCAGAGCTTGCCGCTGCTCTCGCTGCTGTTCACACTCGTGGCCGTGGCCGGCCTTGTGCATGCCATGAACATCGTGGATGGTCTCAACGGCCTCCTGGCCGGCATCACGCTGGTGGTGTTGGGCGTGCTGGCGGTGGTGGCTGCGCGTTTTGCTGAAACGGCGCTGATGCTGCTGGCACTGGCCGGCATGGCTGCCACGGCGGGGTTTGCCGTGTTCAACTTTCCGCGCGCACGCCTGTTCTGCGGCGATGCCGGTGCCTATCTCATTGGCTACCTGGCCGCTGTGATCGTGATTTTGCTGGTGCTGCGCCAGCCCACCATCAGCCCGTGGTTTGCGCTTGCCGTGGTGATGCACCCCGTGACGGAAACGCTTTATTCCGCCTGGCGCCGCGTCCGCGAGGGGCTGCATCCCACGCACCCCGACGCGCGGCACATGCATTCGCTCTGGGCTGCCCGCTTGCAGCGGCGCCGTGAGGAAACCGGCCAGACCGTCTGGCTCGGCACCAACGCGGGCGCTTCCTGGCGTACGCTGGCCGTGGCCAGCCTGTCCCCCCTGCTGGCCATGACCTGTCCAACGCAGGCCACCGCGCTGCAATTCATTTGCCTGGGCTACCTGGCCGTGTTCGTCGTCACGGTGCGGCTGCTGGAACGCCCGATTTTCGATGAAGATGCAGCGCCGCTTCTGTCCAACGACACCCATTGACCATCTTCAGGACCACTCCCGGCGCCAGCCGGTCACAGTGATCTAAACACACAGTGAATCCTGTTACCCCTGTCATTCTTTGCGGAGGCTCCGGCACCCGCTTGTGGCCACTCAGCCGAAAG
>JAHFQI010000161.1 GCA_023259355.1 Comamonadaceae bacterium | reverse complement strand
CGCTCGACGCCACGCTGCGCGCCCACGGCGCCCCGGCGCGGCCCGTGCGCGAACAGCCGATCCGCTGGATGCGCAAGCCCCGCGCCGCCGCCACGCCGTGAGCCTTTTTCAAAAGTCAGACACGAGATCACAACACCTGGAGACATGCATGCCCCGAAACCTCAAGTCAAAACCATCCGTTGCCAGCGCCGCAAGCTCATTGAGCACCCTCCTCCTGATTGCCTCCAGCGTGCTGGCACCGGCGCAGGCGCAAGGCACATGGCCGGCCAAACCGATCAAGCTGGTGGTGGCCTACCCACCCGGCGGGGTGGCCGACGTGATGTCCCGCGTGGTCGGCCAGCCGCTGTCGGAAGCCCTGGGGCAACCCGTGGTCATCGACAACAAGGGCGGCGCCAACGGCAACGTCGCGGCCGACGCGGTGGCCAAGGCGCCGGCGGACGGCTACACGCTGCTCGTCAGCACCACCGGCATCGAATCGGTCAACCCCTTCCTGTTCAGCAAGGCATCGTTCGACCCGGCCCGGGACCTCGTGCACGTGGCCGCGCTGGGCCGCATCCAGCTCTTCCTGGTGACGAAACAGGGCCTGGCCGCCCGAGACCCGAAGGAGTTCGTGGCCTATGCCAAGGCGCATCCGGCCCAACTCTCCTACGGCTCGGCCGGCCCCGGCAGCACGCCGCACCTGGCGGGCGAGCTGTTCAAGCAGCAGGCGGGCTTCTTTGCCACGCACATCCCCTACCGCGGCGCGGCGCCGGCCTTGCAGGACCTGCTGGCCAACCAGCTCGACTACTACTTCGACCCCGGCATCGCCTTCCCGCACGTGCGCGCCGGCAAGCTCAAGATGCTGGCCGTGGCGAGCAACAAACGCTCGGCGCTGTTCCCCGACGTGCCGACGCTGGGCGAGGTCGGCTACAAGGGCGTGGAGGCCGACACCTGGTTTGGCGTCTACGCGCCAGCCGGCGTGCCTGCCGAGGTGGTGGCGCGGCTGAACCGCGACATCAACAAGGCGCTGGCCGTGGCCGGCGTCAAGGCGCGTTTCATGGACGTGGGCGGCGAGGCCACGCCGATGAGCCCGGCCGAATTCAAGGGCATCGCGCAAGCGGAGACCAAGGTGTTCAGTGCACTCATCAAGGAGCGCGGCATCAAGATGGATTGATGGCATGGCGGGGTCGATTTGGTGCGATCATCCGCACACGCCGGATGGTCGGCGCCCACCCCATTCGAGACTGAAATGACCCTGCCCTCATTCCCCACGCCAACCCAGCCCCTGCGCATCGGCATCCTCGGCTGCGCCAACATTGCCAAACAGTTCACGCGCGACGTGCAGTCCAGCCCGGCGGTGCGCGTCGTGGCCGCGGCCAGCCGCAACGCCGACACGGCAGCCGCCTTCGCGGCCGCGCAGGGCATCGCCCGCCACCACGGCAGCTACGAGGCCCTGCTGGCCGACCCGGAGGTAGACGCCATCTACCTGCCCCTGCCCAACAGCCTGCACGCCGAGTGGGCCATCAAGGCGGCCGAAAGCGGCAAACACGTGCTCTGCGAAAAGCCCTTGGCGCTGGGGCTGGCCGAGGCCCGCGCGATGTTCGATGCGGCGCGGCGCCACGGCGTGATGCTGCTCGAAGCCTACCCCTACTACTTCCAGCCACAGACCGGCGACATGCTGGCGCTGCTGCACGGCGGCGCGATCGGCGCGGTGCGCACGGTGCAGGCGAGCTTCGGCTTCTCGCTGCCGAACCCGCAGACCAACATCCGCATGAAGCCCGAACTCGGCGGCGGCGCGCTGCTGGACGCCGGCAGTTATGCACTGAGCCTGATCCGCCTGGCCATGGGTTGCGCGCCGGCGCGCGTGAGCGCCGATGCGAGCTGGAGCGAAGGCGGCGCCGCCAGCGGCGTGGACATCAGCCTCATGGCCACGCTGCACTACGCCGACGGGCGCCGCGCGCAGCTGTCCTGCGCGATGGACGTGGCCAACCACCGCCGCGCCACCATCACGGGCACGCAGGGCACGATAGAGACCGAGTACCTCAACCACACCAGCACGCAGGCCGGCGGCCACCCCTGGGGCTACCTGCCCAGCCAGCTGCGCGTGCGCCGCGGCGTCGCCAACAGCATTCCGTTCGAGGAGATTCATTCGGGCACCGGCAGCGGCTTCCGCTTCTGCGCCGAGGCCTTCACCAAGGTGCTGGCCGAGCGGGACTTCGCGGCGATCGAACGCGCCGCCGCGGCCAGCCTGGACAACGCCGCCACGCTGGAAGCCATCGCGCGCAGCGCACGCGCCGGCCGGGCCGTCGACGTCAAACCCCGCTGAGCAGAATGTCGTGAACGTCGGCGCGGGAACCCCCATCCTGCTGTTCGGCGCCTTTGATCGCCACAACCTTGGCGATCTGCTGTTTCCCCACATCGCGGCGGCGCTGTTGCCGGGCCGCGAGCTGATCCACGCCGGCCTCGCGGAACGCGATCTGCGCCGCTTCGGCGGCCACCGTGTCGCGTCCCTCGCGCGGCTCGCCGCGGCCTGGGGCAACCGGCCGGTCGAGCTGGTCCATGTGGGCGGCGAACTGCTGACCTGCACGGCCTGGCAGGCCGCCGTCATGCTTCAGTCCCCCGATGAAGCGCAAGCCATCATCGCCCGCCTCGAAGCCCACCCTGACGAACAGCGCGACTGGGTGCGCCGCACGCTGGGTCTGGCTGCGCGCGCGCCCTACACCGCGGCGTCGCACACGCTGTTTCCCGCCGCGACGCGCGTGGCCTTCAATGCCGTGGGCGGCGTGGCATTGGCCGACGCCGACCCCGCGCTGAAAGCCGAGGTGCTGGCCCGCCTGCGCGCGGCAGATGCCGTGGGTGTGCGCGACCGGCAGACGCGGGCCACGCTGCAGGGCGCGGGCATTGACGCGCGCCTGATGCCCGATCCGGCGGTGATGGTGGCGGAGCTGTTCGGCGCACGAATCAGGCGCCGCGCGCGGCAAGGCGAGGTGGCGCAGATCCGGCGCGCATTTCCGCAAGGCTATGTGGCCGTGCAGTTCAGCGCCGAGTTCGGCGATGACGCGACGCTGGCCGTCATCGCCACGCAACTCGACCGCGTCGCCACTTCGACCGGCCTGGGCATCGCACTGTTTCGCGCGGGCGCCGCGCCGTGGCACGACGATGCGTCCTGCTTCGAGCGCGTCATGTCACCCATGCGGCCCAATGCCGTGACGTTTTGCACCTCGCTGAATCTCTGGGACCTCTGCGCGCTCATCGCCGGCAGCCGGGCCTGCGCCAGCAGCAGCCTGCACGGCCGCATCGTCGCCACCGCCTTCGCGCGGCCGAGGGTCAACCTGCGGGTGCCGCATCAGAACGCAGGACAAACCTCCAAGCATGAAGCCTGGGCCGCCACCTGGGAAGCGCCCGGCCTGCCGACGGTCGTGGATGTGGAGGGCCTGGCCGAGGGCGTTCGGCAGGCCCTCGATGCAAACCCAGACACCCTGCGCCAGACGGCGGGCGATCTGGCCGCGCGCTACCGGGAGGCATTCCGCTGGATCAGCGGGCCGGCATGAAGCCGCGCGGCCGCGCCGGGTCAGGCCAGCGCGTGCAGCGCAGCCCGGACGATGCTCGCCGCATCAACCTGGAAGAAGGCCCGCAGGGCCGCGCGTGTGTCGCTGCGGCCGAAGCCGTCGGTGCCCAGCGTGAGGTAGCGCCGGCCTTCCGGAATGCAGGCACGCACACTCTCGGGCACGGCGCGCACGTAGTCGGTCGCGGCGATCACCGGGCCCTGGCTGGCGGCAAGTTGCCGGGCGATGAAGGGCTGGGCCGGAGCCTCCCCCGCCAGGGCGCGCTGCTCGCAGGCCTGGCCATCACGCGCAAGTTCGCTCCAGCTCGTCACGCTGTAGATGTCGGCCGCGATGCCCTGCTGCGCCAGCAGGTCGGCGGCCTTGATGACCTCGGTGAGGATGGCGCCGGAACCCATCAGGGTCACGCGCTTGCCGGTCATCGCGGTGCCAGACCCGGCATCTTGAGACGCGCTCCTGAACTTGTAGCAGCCACGGATCACGTCGGCCTCCACGCCGGCCGGCAGGTCGGGCTGGGCGTAGTTCTCGTTCATCAGCGTGACGTAGTAGAAAACGTCTTTCTGCTCGGTCAGCATCTCGCGCATGCCGTGGTCCACGATGACGGCCATCTCGCCCGCGAAGGCCGGGTCGTAGGCCTTGCAATTCGGAAT
This sequence comes from Comamonadaceae bacterium, assembly GCA_023259355.1. GTDB lineage: Bacteria > Pseudomonadota > Gammaproteobacteria > Burkholderiales > Burkholderiaceae_C > JAHFQI01. The sequence continues at coordinate 4,726 of JAHFQI010000161.1, read as the reverse complement.
CGTCGCCGCGATCAGGTGACTCGATCCATCCTGGTGCTGCAGGCCCTCGCCGCCCAGCGTGGTGCGGCCCGAGGTGGCGCCGAGCAGGAAGCCGCGCGCACGCTGATCGGCCGCCGCCCAGATCGCGTCGCCCACGCGCTGGAAACCGAACATCGAGTAGTAGATGTAGAACGGCAGCATCGCCACGCCGTGCACGCTGTAGCTCGTCGCCGCCGCCGTCCAGCTCGCGATGGCGCCGGCCTCGCTGATGCCTTCTTCAAGAATCTGGCCATCGAGCGCCTCGCGGTAAGACAGCACCGAACCGATGTCCTCGGGCTCGTAGCGCTGGCCGACGCTCGAATAGATGCCGACCTGCTTGAAAAGATTGGCCATGCCGAAGGTGCGCGCCTCGTCGGCCACGATGGGCACGATGCGCGGTCCGAGCTCCCTGTCCTTCAGCAGGTTGCCGAGCAGGCGCACGAAGGCCATGGTGGTGGACATGTCCTTGCCGGCGGCGCCCGTCGCAAACCCGGCATACGAAGCGAGGGCGGGCACGGGTAGTGACTGCGCGGCCGTGTGCCTTTTGGGCAGGTAGCCGCCGAGCTTCGCGCGCTGTTGATGCAGGTAATGCATCTCGGCGCTGTCTGGCGCGGGTTTGAAGAATTCGAGGTTGGCCGCCTGCGCGTCGGTCAGTGGCAGGTTGAAGCGGTTGCGGAACTCAATGAGCGCGGCCTCGTCCAGCTTCTTCTGGCTGTGCGTGGTCATCTTGCCCTGGCCGGCCTGGCCCATGCCGTAGCCCTTCTTGGTGTGGGCCAGAATCACGGTCGGCTGGCCGCTGTGGCTGGCGGCCGCGGCGTAGGCGGCGTGAATCTTCACGAGGTCGTGGCCGCCACGCTTGAGGCGGTCGATCTGCTCGTCGGTCATGCCCTGCGCCAGGCGCGCGAGTTCGGCGTTCTGGCCGAAGAAGTTGTCGCGGTTGAAGCGTCCGTCCTTGGCCGCGAAGGTCTGCATCTGGCCGTCCACGGTGTCGGCGAAGGCGCGCACCAGGGCGCCGGTGAGGTCGCGCGCGAACAGGCCGTCCCAGTCGCTGCCCCAGACCAGCTTGACCACGTTCCAGCCCGCGCCGCGGAACAGCTTTTCCAGCTCGTCGATGATGCGGCCGTTGCCGCGCACCGGACCGTCCAGACGCTGCAGGTTGCAGTTGACCACCCAGACCAGGTTGTCGAGCTTCTCGCGCGAGGCCAGCGTGAGCGCGCTCATGCTTTCGGGCTCGTCCATCTCGCCGTCGCCGAACACGCCCCAGACTTTTCGCCCGCTGCAATCGAGCAGCTGGCGGTGCGTGAGGTAGCGCATGAAACGCGCGTGGTAGATCGAGCTGATCGGCCCGATGCCCATGGAGCCGGTCGGGAACTGCCAGAAATCGGACATCAGCCAGGGATGGGGGTAACTGCTGAGGCCGCGTGCGCCGCTCGCTGGCGCGGTGATCTCCTGGCGGTAGTGGGCCAGGTCGGCCTCGTTCAGGCGCCCTTCGAGGAAGGCGCGGGCGTAAACGCCCGGCGCGCTGTGCGGCTGGAAGAACACCAGGTCGCCGCCCTGCTGCTCGTTGCGGGCCTTGAAGAAATGGTTGAAGCCCACCTCGAACAGGTCCGCTGCGCTCGCGTAGCTGGCAATGTGGCCGCCAAGTTCGCCATAGGCCGCGTTGGCGCGCGCCACCATGGCCAGCGCGTTCCAGCGCATCAACGATCCCAGTTTTTCTTCGATGGCCAGATCGCCGGGAAAGGGCGGCTGCTGGTCCACCGCGACGCTGTTCACGTAGGGCGTGACGAGCTCGGGCGACCAGTCCACCTGCGCGGTATGGGCCAGCCGCACCAGCGTGTCGAGCACGAAGCGCGCGCGCTCGGGGCCCTGCGCCGCGACCAGGGAGGCAAAGGCGTCGCGCCATTCGGCCGTTTCGGCGGGGTCGATGTCGGCGCCGGATGTGGCGGAATGGGGGTAAATGCGGTGATCGGTCATGCCACTACTGTAGGCAATTCGGCGCCGAACAGGATTCCGAAGATGTGCCAGTCGCGGCACGATGCGGCATAAAATTTTGGAAAAACAAAATTTCAAGGCATTTCATGCAACTCGACGCAATCGACCTGAGAATCCTGGCGGAACTGCAGAACGACAGCGCGCTGACCAACGTGGAGCTGGCCCGGCGCGTGCACCTCTCGCCCTCGCCCTGCCTCACGCGCGTGAAGGCGCTGGAGGCGAATGGCGTCATTGACCGCTATGTGGCGCTGGCCAACCCCAAGGCGCTGGGCCTGGGCCTGAACGTGTTCATCTCCATCAGCCTGAAGGAACAGGCCAGGGAGTCACTGGCCGAATTCGAGCGCCGCATCGCCGAGCACGACGAGGTGATGGAGTGTTACCTGATGACCGGCGACAGCGACTACCTGATCCGCGTGGCCGTGGCCGACATCGGCGCGCTGGAAAAATTCATCCTGAACCAGCTCACGCCGATTCCGGGGATCGAGAAGATCCGGTCGAGTTTTGCCTTGAAACAGGTGAGGTACAAGACGGCGTTGCCGCTGCCGGCGGCCAGCCGGGCGTGAGGGTCCCGCCCGGCCGGCCTCCTGCTTTAGCGGGCCGCGAAGCAGTACAGCAAGCCGGCGCCGCCGACCTTGGCCAGGTCAGGCATGGCGCAGCCCGGCGTGATGTGCGACGAGTTCCATGACGCGGCGGCAGCCGGATCGGGACTCGTTCCGGCGCGATTGTGATGGCCGACCATCGCGCCGCCCTGGCCACTGCTGGTCCAGTTGCTGCAGGTTGCGTCTATGCCGGCCGCCATGGCGGTACCGTCCGGTCGCGAGCCGGTCATGATGTCGTGCTTGTTCACGGGGTCGGGCCGGGCCGGCACCACGGCGCCCGACTCCGTCAGGGCGGTTTCCTTGTTCAGATTGTTGTTCCCGTGAAGCTCGGTCAGGTTGTGCGCGATCACCACGCCCTTGGCATTCACCCAGGGGCCGTTGCCGATGCGTTCCCGCGCATTGACGGCCGCCGTGCTGCCGCTGGCCTGCGTGCTCAGGTAGGCACGCCAATTCCGGCCCCCCACGCCGGCGGCGGAGGCCAGGTTTTCACAGATGGCATCGGCACCCGCCAGACCGCCCAGATCACCACCTCGGCCCGGGTTGGCGCTGGTGACGAAGAACGTCGTGGGCGCCGGCCCGGACATGGTCGAGCAGCCGGCGAGCACAGCCACAGCGAGGCTGGCGACGGTCAAGTTGCGCAGTTGTTTTACCTTCATGTTGTCTCTTCCTCATGTTGGGGTGATGGGAGTTGAATTATGAGTTCACCGGGCCCAAACCGCATACACAAACAGAAACAAAAGCACCACAACGACAAGCGCAAGGGAGGCGAGCACGCCCCGTCGGGAACACCCCCGCCGCTCGCCCCCCGCGTGGGCTCAGACGCCCGCGAGCGAGCGCAGGCCGCCTGGGTCCACCAAGTTGACCACGCGGCCCGAGCCGCTGATCAGACTGCGTTCGCGCAGGTGGCGCAACACGCGCGACAGGGTCTCGGGCGCGATGCCCAGTTGCGCGGCAATCAGGCGCTTGCGCTGGCGCAGCATCACCGCCAGAGAACCCGGCTCCGCGGCCGGCTCCGCATGACGCAGCAGCCATTCGGCGCAACGCGCCTCGGCATCCTTGGCCAGGCGGCTCACGGCCAGTTCGGTCTGCTGCCGATGGGCTTGCGCCACGTCGTGCAGCACGGCCTGCGCCGACTTGGGCAATGCATTCAGACCCGCCTGGAAGGTGGCCAGCGGCACGCGGCGCAGCGTAACCGCGGTTTCCGCCACGCCATCCACGGCGCTGGGCAGGCCCAGCACGGCGGCGGTGGCTTCCAGCCAGAACGGACCGTCCACCACGCCCAGCTGGTGCGCGAGTACCTCCCCCTCCATCAGCCCCAGCGCCACGCGGCCGGAATCCACGTGCAGGACTTCACCCATGGCCACGGACCGCCTGAGCAACGGCGTTCCCGGTGCAACGGTCTGAACCTCGGCAGAAAGATCGAATGACTTGGACGGCAACATGATGGAGCCGACTTTGCCGTGCAAACCCGTGGCCGGCTTTGACCGAAATCAAACCCGGCCCAGATCAGGCCCTACAAAACCAGCAGCGCCCGGAAATCATTCACATTGGTGTGCGTGGGCCCCGTGACCACGAGGTCGCCCAGCGCGCTGAAGTAGCCGTAGGCGTCATTGCGGTCCAGAAAGTGATCTATTTTCAGGCCGGCGACCCCGGCCCGCGCCAGGGTGTCGGGCGTGACCGCCGCGCCCGCGTTGTCCTCGACGCCGTCAATACCGTCGGTATCGGCGGCCAGCGCCCAGACGCCCGGCTGCCCCTGCAGCGCCTGCGCCAGGCCCAGGCAGAACTCGCCCGCCCGTCCGCCCCGGCCGCGCGGTGTGCCCTCGGGCTGCTTCCTGACCGTGACCGTGGTTTCACCGCCGCTCAGGATCACGCAGGGCCGCTGGAACGCGCCGGTGCCGCGGGCTGTGGCGCGCGCCAGCGCCGCGTGCACCTTGCCAACCTCGCGCGATTCGCCCTCGATCTCGTCACTCAGCACATATGCCGCGAGGCCGGCCGCGCGGGCGGCGGCGGCGGCGGCTTCCAGCGACTGCTGCGGCGTGGCGATCAGGTGGACTTCATGGCCCGTAAAAACCCCGTCGCCGGGCTTGGGCGTTTCCAGAGCGCCGCTGGCGAGTTGC
>JAHFQI010000160.1 GCA_023259355.1 Comamonadaceae bacterium | reverse complement strand
CCGTGCTCGACGCCTACCGCATCCCCGTCGTGCCCACGCGCACCGTGCTGGCCGATCCGGCGGCCGCGGCACGCATGGCCGAGCGCATCGGCTTTCCGGTGGCGCTGAAGATCCTCTCGCGCGACATCTCGCACAAGTCCGATGTGGGCGGCGTGGCGCTGGGGCTGGACAACCTGGATGCCGTGCGCGAAGCCGCGCAGACCATGCTGGCGCGCGTGCGCCGGTTGCGGCCCGAGGCGCACATCGAGGGCTTCACGGTGCAGGCGCTGGTGCGGCGCAACCATGCGCAGGAGCTGATCGTGGGCGCCACCGTGGATCGCGTGTTCGGCCCGGTGATCCTGTTCGGCCAGGGCGGCACAGCGGTGGAGGTGATGGCCGACCGCTCGGTGGCACTGCCACCCTTGAACGTGCCGCTGGCGCGCGCGCTGGTCCAGCGCACCCGCGTCTCGCGCCTGCTCAAGGGCTGGCGCGATGTGCCCGCGGCCGACATCGACGCGGTGCACAAGGTGCTGATGGCGGTGTCGCAACTGCTGGCCGACGTGCCCGAGCTGGCCGAGCTCGACATCAACCCGCTGATCGTCAACCACGAAGGCGTGATGGCGCTGGACGCGCGCATCCGGCTCAGTGCGAGCCGGCCCGGCGGCGCCGCCAACTTCGCCATCCGACCCTACCCGTCGGAGCTGGCCGAGACGCTGCCTTGGCAGGGCCGCACGCTGGAGCTGCGCCCGATCCGCCCCGAAGACGAGGCCGGCCACGTCGAATTCCTGACGCACCTGGACCCCGAGGACATCCGCATGCGTGTGTTCTACAGCCGCCGCACCATGGAGCGCAGCGAGCTGGCCCGCCTGACGCAGATCGACTACACGCGCGAGATGGCCTTCATCGCCGTGGCGCCCGGCCCCGACGGCGCGCCGCAGACGCTGGGCGTGGCCCGCGCGCTGGCCGACCCGGACAACATTGCCGCGGAGTTCGGCATCATCATCCGCTCCGAACTCAAGGGCGGCGGGCTGGGCCGGATGTTGATGGACAAGCTGATCGCCTACCTGCGCGCCAACGGCACGCGGCGCCTCGTGGCGACGGTGCTGCGGGAAAACCAGCGCATGCTGGAGCTGGCACGCTCGCTCGGCTTCAGGGATGCCGCCGTGCAGCCCGAACACGACACGCGCGACATCGTGCTGGACCTGCAGGGGCCGCCGCACGCGGCTTGAGGCCGGGGCAAGACCGGCCGGCCGCTCCGTCGCAGCACCACGCTACGGCACGACACGTCTCAGCAGCAGCCGATCATGCTGCGCCGCCACTGCGCGAGGTAGGCGCCATCCGATGTCGCAGAGGGCTGCAGGCCGGCGAAGAGGCCACGCTGGCGTTCGTTGCTTGCCGCGAGCAGCGTCTGGTAGCTGCGCAGGTCGTCGCCGTCCAGCGCCAGCGGGGCCGTCTGCCCATTCGCGCCGATCGCGCGCGGCGTGGCGCCCAACGCCAGCGTCGTGCCGAGGCCGGCGTAGAGGTAATGGTCGCCGAAGGCCTTCGCGAGGGCCTCGAAGGTCGGCTCGCCGGTGCAGTGTCCCGGCGCGATGAAGCCGACCTTGTAGGTGCCTTGCAACGTGCCGATGATCTTGCCGATGTCCTCGTCCTTGCTGACCACCAGATGCAGGCCGCCGGCGATCAGGTGAACGCGCGGGTCGATCTTCGTCGCCGCCTCGACGATCCGGTCGATGCCGGGGTGCGAGCAACCTACCACGAGCGCCAGGCCCTCGGGCGTCGCGACCGCCAGCGACAGCTCGCGCAGCTCCAGCGTGCCCGGCTTGTCCGACACCAGGCTGATCAGGTGCAGGCCCGGCGCCACTTCGACGGTTTTGTCCACGAGCCGGAAGTCCGCGCCCGGCCAGGCCGCGCCGAAACGCATGACCTCGGGCGGCTTGCCGTCGTAGTAGCGTTGCCGCGGTGCCAGCGCTTCGTTCTTGCGGTAGAAACCGCCGGGCAGGTCGCCGCCATAGACGCCGAAGCCTTCCTTGGGCGCGTAGATCGGCACCTTGGGGTTCACGCTCAGCAGGTAGGCCAGGCCGCCCATGTGGTCGCCGTGGCGGTGCGACATCACGACCATGTCGAGCCGCGTCAGGTCGATGCCCAGTGCCTTGGCATTGGCGGCCAGGGTCTCGCCGTTGTTGCCGGTGTCGAACAGGATGCGCTTGCCGCCGACTTCGACGAGCGCGGCGTAGCCCCAGTCCTTGCGCAGCGCCGGCGCCATGCCGAAGGCGTCGTACAGCACGGTGATGCGCGCCTGCGCGGGGTCGGCGCCGGCGCCCGAGGGCGATGCCGTGCTGGCGCAGCCGGTCAGCAGCAGGGTGGGCGATGCGAGGGCGGTGGCGATCAGGTTGCGGCGCTTCATGAGGGCTTTCCTTTCGGGCTGTGGTGACAGACCCGCCCCGCTGGCGGATGGTTGGATTCTTGGATGGCAGGCCCGCGCGTTGCCTAGGCAATACCCTTGATTTCAGCCGCTGCCGCGTCTTATTCTCAGAATGAGACACAGCCCCCGTGTGTCATTTGACCCTCGTCAACTATCGCGGCCAAGCACCTCGCAAGAATGGACCACATGACCGCCACAGGTCGATGGCTTTTTGATGCTTCCGGAGAAATGAAAATGCGTAACCCCATTCTTGCAACACTGGCCCTGGCCGCCTGCGTGGGTGCGGCAGCCGCATCCGCCGCCACCCAGAAGGACGACGAGATGCTGAAGCTGGCTTCGGCCAGCGGCTGCATCGCCTGCCATGGCGTCGAGGCCGGCCGCCCCGGCCCGGGCGGCATGGCTCCCGTCGGCCCGGCCTGGCTGGATGTCTCGAAGAAGTACAAGGGCCAGAAGGATGCCCTGGCGAACCTGACCCGCACCGTGATGCAGGGCTCCAGCCCCTACCAGAGCCACTGGAAGGGCCAGGTGAGCGGGCTGGCGATGCCGCCGAACGCCGTGGCGATTTCGGAAGTTGACGCCAGGAAGCTGGTCGGCTGGATTCTCGCGCTGCAGAAGTAGCTGGTCGACAACCGGGCGCGGCCGGGAGGGCTCAAGCCGCTGGGGTCTGCCGCAACTGGTCGGCGACCCGCTCGCGCCAGTAATTGATGGCGGCAAACCAGCCTTCCCACACGCAACCGTTGCAGCCGCGCCCGCAGCAGGTGGTGGGCGCGGGCGGTGGCGCAAACGGCGGCGTCTGGCCACGGCGTGCGATCTCGGCCAGCGCTTCGGCCACCAGTGCGTCGGCACTGGCACGGTCCGCCGGCGGCTGTTGCAGCCTTTGGGCGAGCGAGGGCGGAAGGGCCGGCATGCGGGTCCGTGTGCCGGCGTTCACGAGAGGGCGCGCAGCCGCTCGGGCAGGTCCGCCACGGCGATGCATTCAAAGGCCTTGTCGCGGATCGGTGTGAGCGCGCGGTCGCGGCGCAGGTGGTCCAGCAGGGTGTGGCGAAACTGGCGCAGCAGGCGCTGGTGGGTCTTCTTTTCGGCACCGCCCAGGCCATCCTCGAAATCATCGCGCGGGCCCTGCAGGTGCTTGAGCAGGCGCGGCGAGCGGCGCAGCGCGTAGACCGTGCTCGGCACGTCGATCAGCACCGGCCCGACGTGTTTGATGGCCAGCCCCCGGATGTCGGAGTCGGCGAGCTTGAGTTCGGTCGATTCGAGTTGCAGGCCCAGGGACTTCACCAGGGTTTCCACGTCCTCGATCTGCTGCTGCGCGGTGGTGTCCAGATCGGCGGGCAGCACGGTGATGAGCCGCTTGTACTGGCCGCCGGAGCGCGCCAGGTAGCCGTTGCCTTCGCGCAGCACGCGGTGCACGAAGTTGTCGTAGTAGCCCGCGGCCAGGCCCGCCGCGGCGGAAATGTCGATGACGGCGGCCCCGTCGTAGTAGCCGGAGATCGCGTTGTCGGCGAAGTTCTGGCGGTTCTTGAGGTCCAGGTACGCGGCGAATGGGCCGTGCAGTTCGGCCGCGGTGGCCGCGGTGTCCTGGTAGTCGGCCTGGCGCACCCGGTCGTGCGCCACGTAGAACGGCGCCGCGTCGCGGGTGCTGCTGATCAGCATGAAGGGCAGGCCCAGCGCGTGCACCAGCGCCAGCTCGTACATGACGTTGGGTGAGGGCGCGGTGGTGCCGGGGCGCGATGACAGGTCCAGCACGACGAGATCGGCCTTGTCGAGTTCGCGGAACACTTCGTTGGCGATGCGGTTGCCCTGCAGGTGTTCCGGCGCCGTGACATGAAAGCTCTGGTAGCCGCAGGTGCGCAGCCGTTCGGTGAAGTCCGCGCCGGCCAGCAACTGTTCCACGGCGGCCTTCAGGCGCACGCAGTTCTGGTCCTCGGTGGGGACGCCGGCACCCATGGGGCCGAGGATCAGCACGTCGAGTTGGCCGTCGTTCATGGGGTGGAGCATGGCGGGGAGGTCCTGTGGGGCGGTCGCGGAAAATGGGGCGCCCGGCGTCGGGCAGCGCGGATTGTGCACCGGACGCGAAGGCGTGCCGCCGGCTGCCGATAATCCGGGGCTGGAAAAGCAGAACAACACGGTAAAGGCGATTTCATGAGACTGGTGGCCTGGGTCAAGACCCGCGAGAAGATGATTGCGCCGCTGCTGCTGGCGGCGGCGGGCGTGCTGTGGGTGGCCGCCGTGGTTTGGCACGTGCTGGCCGCCGGGCTGCCGCTGTGGTCGCCCGAAGCCATGGCGTCCGTCTACGAATTCGGCCTGGGCGGCAAGTCCGGGGAACCCCCGGAGTCCACCCTGCTGGCCTTGGCCGGGCACTTCGGCAAGGGGGGCGCGGTGCTGGCGGCGCTCTACGCCTATTTCCGCGTGATCGATCTCAGCTTCGACCGGATCTGGCTGCGCTTTTTCTACCGCAACCACGTGGTGATCGTCGGTCTGGGCGAAAAGGCGTCCCGGCTGGCCAACAGCCTGAAGGCCCAGGGTCGCAGGGCGGCCGTGATCGAGCTCAATGACAAACATCCGGCGGTGCCGTTCGTCCGTGGCGGCGGGGTGGCCGTGGTGCACGGAGACGCCCGCATGGCCGACACCTTGCGGCAGGCGTCGATCACCCGCGCCGCCACGCTCGTGTGCCTGACCGACAGCGACGCGGCCAACCTGCAGGTGGCGCGCGCCGCGCAACAGCTCGCGGCCGCGGCGGGCCGGGCGGCGCCGCTGCGCTGCATCGTTCACGTGGCGGACCACAGCCTGCGGCAACTGGTCAGCGAAGCGCCGCACTACCGCAAGCAGGACGCCGCCTTCGACGGGCATGTGCTCGACATGGTGGACGTGGCCGCGCGCGCCCTGATCGCCGAGTGGGCGCCCGACCGCTTTGCGCCGCTGCACGCCGCGGATGCGCCGCCGCTGCATGTGCTGGTGGTGGGGGCCGACGCGCTGGCCCGCGCGATCGTGGCCAACCTGGCCCTGCAGGCCCACTACGCCACGCCGCAACGCCCGGTCGTGACACTGATGGACCCCGGCGCATCGCTGGCGCTGGTGCGCCTGACGGCCGAGTACCCGGCCCTCCCGGGCCTGCTGGACCTGCACGCGGAGGACGTGGCGCTGCCGCACCTGTCGCCCTCCCAGCTGCTGGAACGCACCGGCCGGACGTTGGACGGCCGCGATAGCCGGCCGCCGCTGACGCTGGCCTTTGTCACCATCGAGCGCGACATCGACGCGCTGGCGGCCGGCATGCACCTGGCGCGACTGGCCCGCGGCTGGGCCGCCCGGCCGCAGGTGGTGGTGTGCGTGCCGCCCAACTCCGACGTGATGGCGTCCATCGGCGTGGACAGTCCAGGCGAGTCGCTGGGTTTTGCCACCTTCGATCGCTACAGCGCCTGTACGGCGGCCTGTCTGCTGGGCGAGGCGCTGGACCGCGAAGCCCGCGAGCGGCACGGTGCCTACCTCGCGAAGATCAAGGATTCCGGCAAGCCGCTGCGGACCAAGCCGACCCAGTTTCCCTGGGATGAGCTGGACGAGATGGTCAAGGCCTCGAACCGCCGCCAGGTGGAGCACGAGCCGGTCAAGCGCCGCGCCCTGGAACAACTCGGCCACGGCGCCGCTGTGTTGGAGCAACTCGCCCAGGCCGAGCATCGGCGCTGGATGGCCGACCTGCTGATGGCCGGCTGGAGCGCGGGGCCGGCCTACGACTGGGCACAGCGCCGCCACAACAACCTGATGCCGTACACCGAACTCGACGAAGCCACGCGGGAATTCGACCGCGATGTCGTGCGCAAGCTGACGCGCGCATCGGTCGTTGCGCCAGCCGTTGCCACCGCTACAGACCCTCAGTGCGAGGCGGTGGTCAGCGTGGCCTGAGCGCCCCCAGCACCCGCTCGGCCGTGGCCGGCGCGTCCATGCGCACGGTGCCGACTGACGGAATTGCGAAAACGTGACAGCACGTGCTTCACGAAATGAGGTATGATGAACGTCATGCGAAATACGAAGCACAACTTCAGAGCAGCGGCGAAGGAAGCCTCGCACGAGCGCATCGTGTCCGTGGCTGCGCGGGCGATCCGTCGTAGCGGCTATGACGGCACCGGCGTCTCGGACATCATGAAGGAGGCCGGCCTGACCCATGGCGCCTTCTACGCCCATTTCGCGTCGCGCGAGGCCATGTTGGCGGAAGCCGCGAACCGGGCGTGCGCCGAGTCAGCCGCTGTCGTGGCGGGCGTTGTTGCCAGCGTGCCACCCGGGCAGGCTTTGGCAACCATGCTGCGCTCCTATCTCTCGCCGGAGCACCTGGCGCAGATTGAAATGGGATGCCCCCTGGCCGCGCTGGGCTCGGAGACGCCGCGCCAGGCTCCCGAAGTACGCCGGGCGACCACCCGGCACATCAAGGAAATGATCGATCTTGTCGCCCGTCAGTCGCCTGACTGGGGGCAGCCCGGCGCCCACGAACGCGCTCTCGTGACCGTCGCCACCATGGTGGGCACCTTGCTGTTGGCGCGTGCGGTCGACGAGCCCGCACTCTCGGACAGCCTGTGCGCGGCCGCATTGAAGCACCTTCCCATCGCCTGAATCCGCTGAAATCCACCGATTTTTCGCTCGTCAGAAAATATGATGATCATCATGCGAGTATCAAATACTGAAGGAAAAACACCATGAACATGAAGAGCAAGGTTGCCCTCGTGACGGGGGCCTCCTCGGGCATCGGCGAAGCGACTGCGCGGCGGCTTTCGAAGGCCGGCTACACGGTGTACGGCACCAGCAGGCGCGGCGGCCAGCCGGGCCAACGATCGTTCGAGATGTTGCCCCTGGATGTCACCCAGGACGAGTCGGTCGACGCTGCGGTCCAGCAGCTGCTGCGGCTGGAAGGCCGCATCGACCTTCTCGTCAACAACGCCGGCTTCGGGGTCGCTGCAGCCGGTGCGGAAGAGAGTTCGATCGAGCAGGCCCAGGCGATCTTCGATACCAACTTCTTCGGGATGGTGCGGATGACCCGGGCTGTCGTGCCGCATATGCGCAGCCAAAGAGGGGGACGCATCATCAACATCGGCTCCGTGCTGGGTTTCCTGCCCATGCCTTATATGGCGCTGTACTCCGCCACCAAACATGCGGTTGCGGGCTATTCGGAATCGCTCGACCATGAACTGCGCACGCTGGGCATTCGCGTCTCGGTGGTCGAACCAGCCTACATCAATACACCGTTCGATGCGAACCTGATGAAACCCGATGCGCCCCTTGACGTGTATCGAGAGATTCGCGCGAGTGTGGAGAAGCGTGTCAAGGAAGTTCTGGTAGGTGCGGATGGGCCGGAGGTGGTGGCCGACATCGTGTTGAAGGCGGCCACGGCGGCACGTCCGAAGATTCACTACGCCCCCGGCCTTGCCAGCCGCATGCGATTGCTGCGCAGGTTTGCGCCCGCCAGCGTGCTGGATGCGGGGGTTCGGAAAGACCTGAGGCTCGAAGCGTGATGCGCCAGGAATAAGGAAAAAACATGAAAGCATTCATTCTCGAGCGATATGGGAAAAAGCGCGCGTTGCGGTTGGCAGACATGCCGACTCCGGAGCTGCGCGACGACGAGGTCCTGGTTCAGGTCCATGCTGCTGGCGTGAATCTGCTGGACTCCAAGATCCGGGACGGAGAGTTCAAGCTCATCCTGCCCTATCGCCTGCCCCTCATCCTGGGCCACGACGTCGCTGGGGTGGTCGTCAAGGTCGGCCCGCGCGTGCGGCAGTTCAAGCCAGGCGATGAGGTCTATGCACGGGCGGACGATTTTCGGATCGGCACGTTCGCTGAATTCGTCCCCGTCAAGGAAACGTCCCTGGCGCTCAAGCCCAGGGGTCTCACGATGGAAGAAGCCGCTTCCATGCCCCTGGTGGCATTGACGGCTTGGCAGGCGCTGGTCGAGAAGGCCAATTTGACGAAGGGGCAGAAGGTCTTCATTCAGGCCGGCTCCGGCGGGGTCGGCACTTTTGCCATCCAGTTGGCCAAGCATCTGGGCGCAACCGTCGCCACGACGACGAGCACGACCAATGTCGCGCTCGTGAAGAGTCTGGGCGCAGACGTCGTCATCGACTACAAGACGCAGAACTTTGAGGATGTCTTGCACGACTACGACGTGGTGCTGAACAGCCAGGACGGCAAGACGCTCGAAAAATCCCTGCGCGTGCTCAAGGGCGGCGGGAAGCTCATCTCCATCTCCGGGCCGCCTGATCCCGAATTCGGCAAGGAAATCGGGTCACCCGGATTCGTGAAACTGGTCATGCGGCTGCTGAGTTCAGGCATCAGACGCAAGGCAAAGAGCCGCGGCGTCGGCTTCTCGTTCCTCTTCATGAAGGCGAACGGGAGCCAACTGCGCGAGATCACCCGCCTCTTCGATGCTGGCGTCATCCGCCCCGTGATGGATCGGGTCTTCCCGTTCGAACAAACCAACGAGGCCCTGGCCTACGTCGAAGCAGGCCGCGCAAAAGGCAAGGTCGTCGTCAAGATCAAGT
>JAHFQI010000012.1 GCA_023259355.1 Comamonadaceae bacterium | reverse complement strand
CGTAACCGGTCTGCGCGCCCCACAGGTAGCCCGCCAGCCCCGCCAGCGCGCCCGCCAGCGTGAAGGCCGCGAGCTTGTAGCCGAAGGTGCCGAAGCCCATGGCCCGCATGCGGTGCTCATTCACGCGGATGCCCGACAGCGCGCGGCCGAACGGGCTCCAGAGCAGGCGGCGCAGGAACGCATAGGTGGCGATCAGGCAGGCCAGCGTGAAGTAATAGAAAACGCGCTTGTTCTCCAGGTCGAACAACGTGGCGTCGGGCTTGAAGTTGATGTAGATGCCATCCGAACCGCCCAGCGCCTTGTTGTCGAAGAACACGTAGAACACCATCTGGGCGAACGCCATCGTCACCATGATGAAGTAGATGCCGTGCGTGCGCACCACGAAGAAGCCGATGACCAGCGCCGCCGCGCCGGCCGCCAGCACGGCCAGGGGCAACGTCCACCACAGGCTCACGGCTTCGCCCTGCGGCGTGAGGAAGGCCAGCGCGTAGCCGGCCAGGCCGAAGTAGGCCGCATGGCCCAGCGACACCAGGCCGGTCACGCCCTGCAGCAGGTCCAAGCTCATGGCGAAGATGCCGAGGATCATCATCCGCGTGACCATCTGGGTGTAGAAGTCGGTGCCCACGAAGGGGAAGGCGGCGAGTGCCGCGGCGCCCAGCACCAGAACGAACTGGATGCTGCGCGGCAGGGTTTCAAGATTGGCTTTGGGACTGCTCATGATGGGGATACTGAGGTGCCGCCGGGCCGCCCCAAGGCGACGAACGCCCCCTCGGGGGGCAGCGAAATACACGAAGTGACGAGCGTGGGGGTCATATGCTTATTGCTTGAACAGGCCTTCAGGCTTCCACAGCAGCACGGCCGCCATCAGCATGTAGACCAGCATGCCCGAGACCTGAGGCAGCAGCACCTTGCCGAAGGTGTCGACCAGGCCGACCAGCAGGGCCGAGATCAGCGCGCCGCGCACCGAGCCGATGCCGCCGATCACCACGACCACGAAACACATGATCAGCACCTGCGAGCCCATGTTGGGGTAGACGCTGGAAATCGGCGCGGCGATCATGCCGGCCACGGTGGCCAGGCCCACGCCGAGCGCAAAGACGATGGCGTGGATCAGCTTGATGTTGATGCCCAGCGATTCGGTCATGTCGCGGTTGAATGCGCCGGCGCGGATTTTCATGCCCAGACGCGTCTTGGAAATCAACAGGTACAGCCCGATCGCCAGCGCCACGCAGACGCCCGACATGAACAGTCGGTAGACGGGGTAGGAGAGCGTCTCGGTCAGCGGAATGGAGGCGGCCAGCAGATCGGGAATCGGGACGCCGTGCACGTCGTCGCCCCAGAGGATGGAGCGAAGCTCTTCGAAGATGTAGATCAGGCCGAAGGTCAGCAGCACCTGATCGAGGTGGTCGCGCTGGTAGAAGTGGCGAAACAGCAGCCATTCGAGCGCCAGGCCGAACAGCACCGAGAGCAGCGCGCCGACCAGGATGGCCAGCGTCAGGCTGCCCAGCAGGCCGGACAGCGAATACGCGAGATAGGCCCCCAGCATGTAAAAGCTGCCATGCGCGAGGTTGACCACGCCCATGATGCCGAAGATCAGCGTCAGGCCGGCGGCCAGCATGAACAGCAGCAGGCCGTACTGCACGCCGTTCAGGACCTGGATGAGGAAATTGGCGAAATCCATGGGAGGAGGGCATGAAAAACGGCGGAGGATGTCCGCCGTTTGAGGGCACAAAAGGTGGGGTTGGACAGCAGGCGGGCTTCAGCCCATCTTGCAGCCGGCCCCTGAATCCGACAGCGCCTTGGCGGCCACGCCAAGCACCTTGTTCTCCTTGTTCTCGACCACGCGCAGGTACATGTCCTGCACCGGGTTGTGCGCCTTGCTCATGGTCCATTTGCCGCGCGGGCTGTCGATGACGGCGCCTTCCATGGCCTTGTACAGCGCCGGTTTGGCGCCGAGGTCGCCCTTGACGGCGTTGGCACCCTGGACCAGCAGCAGGCCGGTGTCGTAGCCCTGCACCGCGTACACGTCGGGTTGCGCCTTGAAGGCCTTGGCGTAGTCCAGCCGGAATTTCTTGTTGCGCGGCGTGTCCAGCGAATCGCTGTAGTGCATGGTGGTGATCACGCCGTCGGCGGCCGGGCCGGCGGCGTCGAGCACGCCTTCGGTCAGGAAGCCCGAGCCGTACAGGGGAATCTTGCCCTTGAGGCCCGCGGCCGCGTAGTCACGCATGAACTTGGCCGCGCCGCCGCCGGCAAAGAAACAGGCCACCGCGTCGGGCTTGAGGGCGGCGATCTCGGTCAGCAGCGACTGGAATTCCACGTTGGGGAAAGGCAGGCCGAGTTCCTTGATGATGGTGCCGCCGGCCTTGGTGTAGCTTTCCTTGAAGCCTTCGAAGGCCTCGTCGCCCGCGGCGTACTTCCAGGTGATCCAGACGGCCTTCTTGTGGCCTCGGTCCATCATGGCCTTTCCCAGCGCCAGCGTGGGCTGGCTGTTGGTGAAGCTGGTACGGAACACGTTGGGCGCACAAAGAGCGCGCGTGGCGGCATGGACCCCGGCATTGGGAATCAGGCTCAGGACGCCCGAATCGCGCGCCACTTTCTGGATGCCCATCTGCACGCCCGAGTGCACCGTGCCGATCAGCACATCCACCTTGTCGCGCTGCACCAGCTTGCTGGCGTTCTCGACGCCCTTGGAGGGGTCGGATTCGTCATCGACCTTGAACCATTCGATCTCGCGGCCGCCGAGCTTGCCGCCCTGCTCGTTGATGGCCATGCGCACGCCGTTTTCAATGGCCACGCCCAGTTGGGCAAAGGTGCCGGTGTAGGGCAGCATCAGTCCGACGCGGATCTTGGCGCCCTGGGCGCGCACGATCTCGGGCAGCAAGAGCCCTGTGGAGGCGGCGCCGATCAGGGCGGCGCTGCGGGACAGGACAAGACGGCGTGAACTGGGCATGAAAGTCTCCTCTTTGTTTAGGCTTAAAGCAATTTACAGGAACTCGATGGCGGGTCGTGATATGGCTAACCCGAACGCCTTGGGCATCAGGCCGCTGCGGCCAGCGCCAGCCAGTCGCGGCACCAGGCCACGCCATCGGCTTCCGGGACCGAGCCATCGCTCGCGTCGTGGCACCAGATCTCGCCCACGCGCCTGGCGCCCAGACCCTGCAGGCGTTCGTCGAACCGCTTGCCGGCGGCGCAGAAGGTGGCTGCGTGGCTGCCCATGTCCCCCAGCGCGATGACGCCGTAGCGCACGTGGCCAAGGAATTTGGGCGTCATGTCGAGCGCGTCGTACAGCCGCTGGGCGTTGTCGGGCACGTCGCCCGCGCCATAGGTGGAGGTGCAGATGAGAAACAGCGCGTCATCGTCGAACGCGGTGATGTCCAGTCCGTCCATCAACTGGATTTCGATGTCATCGACCAGATCGGCGCAATCCATCTGGATGGCTTGCGCCACGTATTCGGCGGTGCTGGTCACGGTCCCGACCAGAATCTTGAGCTTCATTGCTGAGTGTCTCCAGTTTGTGCATTAAATTGCTTTTTGTTATTTTTCATGAAGTATATTGCAAATCTTTCAGCTTCCAACCACTTTGCCATCGCGCCGCCAGACCACCACGGTCGCTGAGCGCGGCCGGGCCGATCCGGGTGTCGTGCCATCGGGCCAGGCGCTGTTGGGGCTGCCGCTGCCGTCGTCCCGGGTCTCGCCCGGATGCTGGATGTTGACGAACAGGCTGGTGCGGTCGGGGGTGACCACGCAGCCGGTGATCTCGCAGCCCCGGGGCCCCGTCAGAAAGCGCTTGATCTGCCCTGTGGACGGGTTGGCGCAGAGCAGCGCGTTGTTGCCGAGGTTCGCGTAGGCGCCTTTGCCGATGGCCTGGCCGCTCATGTCGGTCTGGATCCACAACAGGCCGCCGCTGTCGAAATGCAGGCCATCGGGCGCGCCGAACGGGTCGGCAGGCGTGCTGGGGTAATGCGTGGCGGCGCCGGGTAGCGTCGGGTCGCCGGCAAGCACGAAGTGGCTCCAGGCGAAGGTGGTGGCTGCCGCGTCGGCGCCGGCTTCCCGCCACCGCACGATGTGGCCACCCAGGTTGCCCGCACGCGGGTTGGCGGCGTCCGCGGCGGGCCGGCTGGGGGCGCCGCGCTGGCTGTTGTGGGTCAGCGTGACGAACACCTCGCCGCTCTGGGGGTGCACGGCGATCCACTCGGGGCGGTCCATGGGCGTGGCGCCCACGGCGTCGGCGGCCAGGCGCGCCTTGATCACCACCTCGGCGGGGGCGGCGAAGCCTTTCTCAGGCGTCAGGCCGCCCTCGCCGTGGCGCAGTTCGAGCCAGGCGCCTTGCCCGTTCGGATCAAAACGCGCGACATAGAGGGTGCCGTGATCGAGCAGATCCCGGTTGGCGGCGAGGCCGCCGGGGTTCACGCGGTCGCGGCTGACGAACTTGTAGATGTATTCGAATGCGCCGTCGTCACCCATGTACACCGCCACGCGGCCATCGCGCGTGAGCGTGCAGGTGGCGCTTTCGGTCCGCTTGCGGCCCAGCGCCGTGCGTTTGACGGGGGTGGAGTTCGGGTCCATCGGGTCGATTTCGATCACCCAGCCGAAGCGGTTCGGCTCGTTGGGGTGTCTGGACACGTCGAATCGCTCGTCCAGGCGAAACCAGTCCACCCACTGTCCACCGGGCACGGTGCCATAGCGCCGGGAGGCCGTGTCGGCGCGAAAAGCCGGGTCGGAGGGCCCACCAAAGTAGCCTTGAAAATTTTCCTCGCAGGTCAGGTAGGTGCCCCACGGCGTGACGCCCATGGCGCAGTTGGCGAAAGTGCCCAGCACCCGCTGGCCGGCGGGGTCCGCCGTGGTTTTCATGAGGGGTGAGCCCGCAGCGGGGCCGCCCACGCGCATCGGCGTGTTGCCGTGGATGCGGCGCGCGTAAGGTGACGGCAACACCTGCTGCCAGCCGGTGGAGGTGCGCTGGATCTCGATCACGGACACGCCCATGGCCTGCTGGGATTTGCGCACCTTTTCCAATGTGAGGGGCTTGCTGCCGTGGGGGTGCAGCAATTGCTCGTCGGTGTATTCGTGGTTCAACACGAGCAAGGCCCGCCTTCCGTCGGTGCCCAGCGGAAAGAAATGCATGCCGTCGTGGTGCATGCCGGCCTGCGCGGCCTGCTCGTCCGCGGTGTTGGACGCGTCCGGTCTGAATTCCGGCATGTTGCCGGCGATGCCGGTCGGATCGCCCCAGCGGTAGAGCACCCGGTATTCGTACTCCGGCGGGACCACGACGGCGTCGCGCAGCGAAGCCGGCACCGCGGTGAAACCCATCGGGGCCGCTGAAATGGCCGCCCTTGCGGCGCCGCTCTGGCCCAGCAGGGCGGCGATGGCCGCGACGCCCGATTGTTTCAGGACAAGGCGGCGATCGGGGTCAAGGACGGTGTCAGGGCGATCTGGCGGCATGGATGGATGGCGGCGACGGGATGCCTGTCGCTGCGGACGGCGCAAACCGGTTTTTGCAACAAGGGTTTTGATACAGTTGCCACAACTTTTCACATCTACAGCGGTGCCCAGTCATGGATACAGAGCAGCAAGCAAACCCGGAAACAAAAGGCCCGTGCTACGACGTGTTTGTTCGGGTCCCCTCGGGTGCCCAACTCGCCGTCATCAGGGACAAGGCCATTCTCGACGGCATTATCCCGGTCGACAAGATCGAGAAGCTGATTCAGGTCCTCGAAAAAACACCCAAGGTCAAGATCGGCCATGAAGTGACCCGTGACAAGGCCGACAAGGCCAAGCGAGACTTTACCCAGGCCGGCCTGGAGGTCGATCTCGCGCCCGTGCTGGCGCTGGAGGGCTTGTCCAAGGGGGGCGTGGATGAGCAGTACGCCTGTCCCGCTTGCGAGAAAAAAGTCCAGTTGACCGCCGAGCGCCAGTGCCCCAGCTGCGGCGTTTTCGTCGACAAGGTTTCTGAAGAGTTCCTGATGCGCAAGCGGATGCTGGAACAGGAGCGCGAGCGCCTTGAATTGCAGCGCGCCAAGGATCTCAAGGCCAGCGAGAAGCGAAACCGTGAAGCCCGCGAGGCGGCTTTGCGTGATGAGATTCGCAGGGAGCTGGCGGAGGAATACGGGCTCGACGCCAAGCCGAGCGCCCTGGGGCGTTTTGCCGGTGTGGCCAAGGCGGCAGGCGTGCTGGTGTTGCTGGGGGCTGCGTTTGGCGTGGGTCAATGGAAAGGCGGCCAGTCCGCGACCGTGGCGGCGGCCAATGTCCCGAAAGGGCCGGCCGCACCCGACATTGAAAAGAGCTTTGAAAAACTGGGATCGCCTTCGTCCGGCGCGCCCGGTGATGCTGCTGATATCGACGGCGGCGGGCCCGCGCCCGAAGACTCGCTCGTCGCGGCCGCAGGCCAGGGCCACGTCGGCGGCAAGACGCTGACGGTGGAGCAGGCCGTGGCGGCGTCGCAGGCGCTGGCCGGCGCCGTCGGCGTCAAGACCGGGCAGGGTGCTGGAGGGGCTGGCGGGGCGCCGGGTGCCGGCGGATCGGCCGACATGAAAGCCGCGCCGGGTTCGGCCGTGGCCGGGACATCAGGCGGGGCGGATTCGGCGGCCGCGCCTCTTCCGGCCCAGCACAAGCTCGCGCTGGACATCGAATTTGCAAGGGCCCTGGCCGAGATGGGGCAGCTGCCGCGTGCCAGGGAAGTGGTCAAGTCGCTGCGTGCGGGGCCGGCCGTCGCTGCGGACAAGGAGTTGGCGGCCCTGGTGAACCAGGTCGATATCGAAGTGCGGGCCTGGAGCGTGGCGGCCAGTCCGGAGGGCCGTCGACGCCCGTTGGTGGACGCCTTGCGAACCGATGCCAGCGCCCTACCTGATCCTGCGGCCCGAACGCTGGCGCTGGCCAGGGTGGGCGCGATCCTCGGCGAGTCCCCGGGCCTGCCGACAGAGGTGTCCGTGGCGTTCCTGAAACTGGCGCGAGACTCTTTGACCCATATCTCGGATGTGGGACAGCGAAACGCGGTAGGTGGCGAGTTCCTGGTGGCGTTGGGTCGGACCCTGCTGGCTGACAGCGTGGCCAAAGCCAGCGAAGGGGCTTGGGCGCGTGTGCGTGCGCTTTCGACCGATATCGGTGCGCTGGTTGCCCAGGCGCCGAACAACGAGACCGCGATCCGGTTGATGGCACTCGATCTGCGTGGCAAGACGGTCGCAGGCCTCGGAGCCGAAATCCCGTCTCGACTGGGCGCGGCACTCGACCTGATCGAAAAGGAAGCCTCCGTCACAGCGCGGGCGAACCTGCTGCGGTGGCTGGCCGCGGCGCCAGAGGTGAGCGGGCATGAAAAATTCAAGGCCGCCATTGACCGGCTGGAGGCCGCGGCCGACGCCAAGCTGGGTGCCGCGAAGGCGCAGGCGCTGACGACCGTGGCCCTGATGTACGCCGATGTCGGCGCGCCCGAGAAATTCGCGGCCTACCGCAAGCGTGTGCAGGAGACGCAAGGCGTGTCCGGCGCGCAGTTGACGATGACACATGCTGATTTGATCGTGTCCGGGGACATTGCTGCGGCACGACAACTGCATTCAGTGAAAGCCTACGCGGAGGCGGAGGCGAAAATCCAGCGGGTGGCCGGCTACCTGCTGTGATTGGGGCCGGGGGGATTTGGCCCCCGGAGGGACTCGAACCCCCGACCTACGGCTTAGAAGATTGTTTTTAGCCTGTTTTCCACGCCGAACCACGGCTAGACAAATCTTTATTAATCTAGACAAATCAAATAGTTACGATAGAGTCTCGCTTAACGGGTAACGACCAAGTTTTACGAAATTTACTAGGTCTTGTTACCCCGGTGTTACCCCAAACGACCCACGGCTACGGGAAAAGGGCACATGAGCGAGACCAAATTCAGGTTCACGAAGACCAGCGTGTTGGCATTGCCGCCAGCCGATCCTGGCAAGCGGGCCGAGTACCAAGACACGGAACAACCCGGCCTGCGCCTGCGCGTCAGTGCGGCCGGCGTGAAGACCTATTGCGTCCTGGCGCGTGCCAAGGGTGGGGCGCTTGAGCGCGTCACCATCGGCACGGCGGACAAGCTGACGCCGGAAAACGCTCGCACCAGCGCCAAACAGATCGTGGCCCAGCTTGCCATGGGGCAAAGCTACGCGGCCGCCGGCCGCGCCCGCCGTGGCGAGATGACCTACGGCGAACTGTTCACCCAGTACCTGGAAGCGCACCCCGGGCTGCGCGCGAGCAGCCGCGCCGAGTTCGAACGTCTGAATAAGGTGTACATCGATCCGGCCATCGGGAAAAGCCGCCTGTCTGCCATCACGCACGACAAGGTGCGGGCGCTGCACGGTGCTGTGACCAAGGGTCAACCGAAAGAGGAAGGCAAGAAGACCGGGGCGCCTGTAAGTGCAAACCGGTGCATCACGCTGGTCAAGGCGGTTTTCAATTGGGCCAAGGATGCCCGGTTGTGGAGCGGCGACAACCCGGCCGAAGCCGTCA
This sequence comes from Comamonadaceae bacterium, assembly GCA_023259355.1. Lineage (GTDB taxonomy): Bacteria > Pseudomonadota > Gammaproteobacteria > Burkholderiales > Burkholderiaceae_C > JAHFQI01. The sequence goes on along the minus strand of JAHFQI010000012.1, from coordinate 30,446 downwards.
GGAAGAACACCGAGGCCTCGCGCACCCGCTACCTTCAACCGGCCGAGCTGGCGCGGTTCTTCGAGGCGCTGGGAGAGACGGCCGAGCCGGCCAAGAGCTTTTTCACCCTGGCGCTGCTGACCGGCGCGCGGCGCTCCAACGTGCTGGCCATGCGCTGGGCCGATGTGGACATGGGCGCGGCGACCTGGCGCATTCGGGCCGTGGATGCCAAGGCCGGCGAGGAAATGCTGATCCCCTTGACCCCCGAGGCCGTGGCCGTGTTGAAGCCCCGGCACAAAGAGCATGCGAAGTCATCGCCGTGGGTGTTCCCGGCAGACAGCAAGACCGGGCACTACCAGGAGCCAAAACGCGCCTGGGCTACGCTGCAGCGCCGCGCCGGCCTGGATGATTTGAGAATTCACGACCTGCGCCGCACCATGGGGTCCTGGCTGGTGCGCACTGGCGCCAGTACCGCCATCAATGCCAAAGCCTTGGGGCACAAGAGCCTGCAAGCGGCGGCCGTGTACCAGCGGATTGCCGATACCGACCCGGTGCGCGAGGCCATGGAGCGAGCCACCAATGCACTGGTGAGCGGCGGCCGGCAAGCCGCACAGACAGAGAAACCGCCAAGCCCGGCGGCGGATTGAGCCGGGTAAAAGGCGGCGGGGCTGGTGTTGAGACCACCAACTCCGCCTGACCACAATGCACATTGGAGGTGCAATCATGGCTGATGTGAACTCTACATCCTCTTCTCGATTGGTGGCTGTATCCAACGATCATGAACTTAAAGTTGAAGTCAGCGGTTGGGGCCGGACCTTTATCGGCTCTGCGGCGCAAATTGTGGCTACTGGATTGGTGCGGCACGATCAAATGCCAGGTGAACCAGGTAGGGGGAAGGTCCAGGCGACTTACTACGACGGAGAGCCGGTGAGAAAAGGCAGCGCCCGTCCCAGAGACGAAAAATATCTATCTATCCGGCGCCGGAGCAGTCAGATTTTTGAAGCGCTTGTTGGCCACTCGGAAGAGGAAATGGGGGCGTATTGGGCGGCCATTGACCGCGATCGGGTGCGGCGCGAAAAGGAGGGGGCTTATCGTGAAGCTAGAGAGCGCGCGGAACGCGAGTTGGCGTCGATGCCGCGAACGCCCCAGATTTATCGGGAGAGGGAGGCGCGCTGCTTTTCTGCCCTCATCGAGACGGTTGCCTCTGGCATGTGTGTTAACGAGTTCAGCGGTTACAGCTATGACGCTGACGCCATACGTGAATTCCGCCTTGTCTCTGCGAGGCTGCATACATTGCTCTTGACCGGCAAGACGCGCTTTGACGAAAGCCGGCGCAACGCGAGGATCGAGGCTATCAATGCCTGGGTTGAGCAGGCTAATCCTGTTCGGCCTGTGCTGCGTCTGGTGCCATCTGTCGGGATCGCAAACTGCAAGGGGTGAGCGGTGGCGAAGTCCGTGAAACTTAAAGATATTCACTTGGGCTGCGATGTCGCCCGGGTCGCTTCCTTGTTGACTTTGGTCAAGTCTGATGACGTTGACATCCCCGCTCTTCAGGGCTTGTTGGATCAACAACCGATCAATGCTTGCGACCTCGTGGAACTGGTCACTGCACTTCGAATTGCGGACGCATCCAGTCGGCAACGTGAGCTGGCAGAAAAGAGGCATCGGGAGCGAAAAAATGCAATGCAACATGTGCGTGATCTGTGGCCTGACCAAGCTCCCCGAAATGGCGCCAAGAAGGAGTTTTCCGAGCGGATGTCATCAGTAGTTTTGAATAAGTTTGGCGTCAAAGTGAAGCCCACAACCATTGCCAGAGACTGGTTGCGTGGTTGTATTGCACCGGCGATGCGGGGGCCCGGGGGGGATGGTGAAGCTATTGCCCATATGAATCAGCGGTAATTGCTCAGCATGAGGTGGGTTGAAAGCGGCACGCTCAACCATGAAGTTGGGCCGATATTGTTGGTGGTGTGCCGGCATACCAAGTTTTACCGAACGTGACTTTTGGGGAGGATCGAACCCACACGAAACGCGCTGTGCGATTCGTAACCCACCGGAGGTTCGATGAATTCCACCCAATCCCCCCAATCCGCGCCAGACGCGAGACTTGCCGAAAACGAGGCGGCCGCCTACCTTGGGGTCAAGCCGACCACCCTGCAAATCTGGCGCAGCACCAAACGCTACCCCTTGGCTTACATCAAGGTCGGCCGGCTGGTGCGCTATCGCCTGTCTGACCTGGACGCATTCCTGGCCCAGCGCACACGAGGGGCATAAATGCGATGCCCCAAAGAAAAATCCGCCCGGGTGCTGGACACACCCGAAGCGGATTCAATTGAAGTTTGCCCCACCAGTGTATTCACGGCCGAAGAAATAAGCAACGAGGAACCCAAGGATTACGCCACCATGCGGGCGCAGTTCGCCTTGCGTGGGCGCGTCCTGACCCGCTCCCGCCGTGTGCCCGATGGCCGCATCACGTACATCGTCACGCGCTGGAATCAGTCCCGGAATTTCAGCCACCTGCACGACGTTCAAGCCTTCCTGAACCAAGTCACGGGGGTGCCATTTTGACGGCCTGCATGTTGGACGCCATGCGCGGCGCCGGCTTGGGTCCGGCCAAGGCGTTGGAGCTGCGCGAAGACGGCAAGCTGACCCGCTACCGCGTCGAGGGCGACAAGTCCGGCAGCCGCAACGGCTGGGCCGTGCTCTACAGCCACCCGGTCATGGCCGGCGCGTTCGGGAGCTGGAAGACCGGCGAGTCGCACACCTGGCGCGAAGCCACCACCACACCACCGACGCCAGCCCAGCGCGCCGAGCTGCAACGCCAGATGAAAGCCATGCAGCAGGCCCGCGCCGCGGAGCAGGCGGCCGTGCATGCGTCCGCATCCGAGCGAGCCGCGAAGCTGTGGGCGTGGGCACACCCGGCCACCAACGCGCACCCCTACCTGCAGCGCAAGCGCGTTCCGGCCATCGGTGTTCGCCAGTTGCGCGACATGCTGGTGATCCCGGCTCGTGACGTTACCGGCACGCTGCACACGCTGCAGTTCATCAGCCCGGACGGATCCAAGCGATTCCTGACGGGCGGGCGCATCAGGGGCTGTTACTTCGCCATCGGCCGGCCCGCTGGCTTGCTGCTATTGGCCGAAGGGTTGGCCACCGGCTGCACCTTGCACCAGGCGACCGGCGCGGCGGTGGCTGTGTGCTTCAACTGCGGCAATCTGGAACCCGTGGCTCGGGCGCTGCGGGCGAAGTTCCCGCGCTTGACCATGGTCATCTGTGCTGACGACGATGCGGCCACTTCTAACAACCCCGGCGTGACGCACGCCACGGCGGCGGCGCGGGCCATTGGCGGCTCAGTGGCGGTGCCACGGTTCCCGGAGGTCCGCCCATGAGCATTGCGACGGACTTTAACGACCTGGCGGACATGGCCGGCCTGGAAGAGGTGCGCCGACAGGTTGACCAGGCCGCGCCCACGGTCGCGCCGCCTGAGTGGCCGGACCCGATCTTGCCCGGCATGCTGCGAACCCCGTCCATACCGCCGGACTTGCTGCCCACCTGGCTGGGTGACATGGCGCACGCCCTGGCCGAGGCCACACAGACGCCGCCAGCCCTGGCGGTTATGTCCGGCCTGGCCGTGCTGGCGACTGTGCTGCAGCGCCGGTTTGAGGTGGCGCCCTATGGCGACGGATACACCGAGCCGCTGGCGCTGTGGACCCTGAGCGCGTCACCCAGCGGCACACGCAAGAGCGCCGTCCTGGGCGCCATGCTGGGGCCGCTGGTCTATTGGGAAAAGCTGTTGCGCGACCGCATGCGCGGCGAGATTGCCAAGGTCAACGCCCAACGCGCCGTTGCAAAAAAGCGGATTGAACGCCTGCAGCAGGACGGCGCCAAAGCCAAGGACGCCAGCGAACGCGCGGCGATCACGGCGGAGATCGAGCGTGAGGAAACCGACATGCCCGATGAAATCCGGGCGCCGCGACTGTTCAGCGGAGACACCACAGCCGAGCGGCTGCAGGCCATGCTGGTGGAACACGGCGAGCGCATGGCGGTGCACTAGGACGAGGCGGGAATCTTCCTCATCATGGCCGGCATCTACAACGGGGGCGCGGCCAACCTGGACGTCTTCCTGCAGGGGCACGCGGGCAGCGCCATGCGGGTGGACCGGGCCGGCCGATCTGCCCACGTTGACCAACCCGCGCTGTCATTCGGCTTGCTGCTGCAGCCGGGTGTGCTGTCCGAGGTGGCCAGCTCGCGCCGGTTCAGGGATTCCGGCCTGCTGGCGCGGTTCCTGTACGCCATGCCGGCCAGCAACGTGGGCACCCGCGACGTGCGCCGACATACGCCGATCCCCCATGCGGTGAAGGATGAGTACCAGCGGCGGCTGTTCGCGCTGCTGGAGGGCGTGCCCGGTCCCGCACAGGCACCCAAGACGCTGCCCTTGTCTGAAGCGGCGCGGGAGATCTGGCTTGACATGGCCGAAGCCATCGAGCGCGAGCAGGGCGACGGTGGCCGGTATGAGTCCATCAGCGACTGGACCAGCAAGCTGCCCGGCGCGGTGGCGCGGGTGGCGGCGCTGTTGGAGTTGGCCGAGATGGGGCTGCAGGCGCCCGAGGTGAGCTGGGCTGCCATGGACCGGGCCGTGCGGCTGGCGCGGCTGCTGATCCCCCATGCGCAGGCGGCCTTCGGGCTGCTGGGCACGGATGCGGCGGACGCGGACGCCGGGGCCATCGTGAAGTGGGTCCGGGCGGGTGATTTGGCCGAGTTCACCAGGCGCGAGGCGCAGAAGGCGCAGGAAGGGCGATTTCGAAGCGTGGACCGGCTTCAGAAGGCGCTGGAGCGACTGGAGAACCAGGACGTACTGCGCGGGTTCAAGCGCCACAACAAGGGCGCACCACCGACCACGGCCTACCGAGTCAATCCCAAGGTGCTGTCGACATAACCGAGTCTGTCGCCATAAGCATTTTTTAACCCTTTTTCTTTCTGTATCAATCAATTATGAGCCTCAACCCCTGCACCTATCGACAAAGTAGACAGAGTAGACAAACCCGAGTGACTGCGGGGCGTCTGTCGAGATTGTCGAGATTGTCGATAGGGGGGGTGGACGGGGCCGCGCTGGTCGGGGATGTCGCGTGCCTGAAGAAAGGTACTCCCGGGGGGGTGACCCTCGCGGGCGAATTCGGCGGCGTGGCCCATCTAGTTTGCGGCTACCTCTTGGGGGGTGATGTCCCCCACCACTACCAACCAACGAAAGAACGACATGAGCAACGAAATCACAAACCAGAATGATGGGGATGACGACGGGATTCAAACCTTGATTGACGCTGCCGGGGCGGGCCTGATGGGCCTGGCGATGAAGGCCTTGATGAAAGAAGGCAAGGCAGCGGCCCTGGCGAATCTGGACTCCATCGCGGACGGCGACGCATTCATTGAGACAACGGTGATGTTTACGAAACGCGGTGTATCGGCAGAGGGCCATTACTGCAGCCACGGCGGCAAAGCACACCTGTTCACGGTCAACGCCGTGGAAGCGCGCAATTCCGGCCACTGATGGCGGCCGTATGGAAAACGGACACCCCCACTACAGAGTGCAAAGCCCCACCAGTCCCGCCGACATGCTGGGCGATTTGCTGGGCTCGCTGATCGATGGCCGTCCCGTGGACGCCTCTACCCGAGAGTGGGCCGTGCGCGGCATTCTGCGAGCAATCCGGCGCGATGAATCGCTCGACCTGGCGTTGGGCTTGGCGGGCGCTGGCAAGACCCGACTGCAGGAGCAATTGCTGATGATTCAGCGCGATCAGCACCTGCACGCAGCCCTGCAGTCCGTTGCCCTTGACGATGGCGTCAGCACCTGGCATCGATGCCAACGTCTGGCAATCGAGGTGGACCGCTTCATGCGAAGCACCTGGCCCAAGACCAAGCGACTGTCCGCGCCGCCAGCCCACTGGCCGGAATACACCCGACACATTTGGCAAGCAGCGCGCACCGACGTCAAGTTGCCGACGACCGCCAGCGGTTTGTACGCGACTCTTTCGCGAAACAAGGGGTTTTCGCAAAAGACAACGGGGGGGAAACTGCTTTCACAGTTTCTCTAACGCCACCCCAGCCCGCCATGCAACTACCCCAAAAAATCAGCATCACCGGTTCCGTCACCGAGGCGACCACGGAGTCGCTGAGATTCCAGCTTGACGGCTTCGACCGCGCCGTGCCGCTGCAGGTCGAAATCAATTCCGATGGCGGAAATGTTGCTGACGGCATCGCCTGTTTCAACATGCTGCGCAGCTGGCCAGGCGGCATCACCGTTGAAGTTGTCGGCTGGGCGCTGTCCATCGCCAGTGTGATCCTGCAGTCGGGCACCATCCGCCGCGCGCACGAATCCGCGTTACTTATGGTTCATGCGCCATGGACCAGCACGACGGGCAATGCCGACTCACTTCGCGGCAGCGCTGATCTGCTTGACCAGGTCCGGGAGTCGATGCTGATTGCCTACCGGCGCACCGGGCAACCCGATGCCGTCATCCGTACTTGGCTCGATGGCACCGACCACTGGTTCACCGCAGCCGAGGCCCAAGCGCTTGGCCTGATCGATGAAGTCATCAGCGACATTGCCGCCATACCCGCTGCGCCAGCCAACGCCGTGGCAGCACGACACCCCCTTCCCCCCGTTTTTGCTCAAAGGATCAACATGACCGCCACCACCCAAGCCACCAATCCCGAAGCCATTCGCGCCGCCGCTGTGCAGGCCGAAAGCCAGCGCCGTAACGACATCCGCGCCAAATTCAGTCACTTTGTTCAACGCGAAGGAGTTGCTGAGCTGCAGGCCCGCTGCGAGGCCGATCCCAGCATCGGCGCGCAAGCCGCGGCTGATCGCCTGCTTGCGCACATTGGCTCGCAATGCAGCCCTATCGGCGCGCACTACATCCCCAGCTTCGGCGGCGACAATCGCCTGAGTGATTTCAAGGCTGCAGCGCAGGATGTGCTGTTGCGCCGTGCCGGCGTGAGTGTTTCCGAGCCGCACCCTGGCGCCCGCGACCTGCAACGCCTGGGCATCGTCGGCATGGCTGAGGCCATCCTCTCGATGACGGGCAAAGCAACCCGCGATATGAATCCGGGCTCGGTCATCAGTGCCGCGTTGAGTACGTCCGACTTTCCTGCGCTGTTGGCCAACACTGCTGGAAAAGCAATGGCGTTGGGCTACGAATCAGCACCCAATGGTCACACCCTGTGGACGGCAGAACGCGACGTTGCTGACTTCAAGCAACAGACGCTGGTGAATTTGAGCGAAGCGCCCGGTCTGCTGGAAATTCCCGAGCTGGCCGAATACAAGCACGGCCAAATGTCCGACGGCGCCGCAGCGTTCCAGATTGCCGCATACGGCAGGATCCTGCAAATCAGTCGGCAGGCGTTGGTGAATGACGACCTGAGCGCGTTCACGATCATGCCAAAAGCTTTCGGCGTTGCAGCGCGCCGCCTGGAGGCCGACAAGGTCTACGGAGTTCTGAACGGCAACCCCACCTTGGGCGACGGCTTCGCGCTGTTCAGCACCGATCACGGCAACCTGGGCGCCGCCGCAGCCTTGAGCATCGCCAGTCTGGGCACGGCCCGGTCTGCTATGCGTCAGCAGAAGGGCCTGGCAGGACTGGGTTACGTCGATCCGCAACCCAAGTTCCTGATCGTGCCGGCTGCACTGGAAACCAGCGCGGAGCAAATTTTGTCCAGTCTTGTGGACCCGTCCCGCAACAATGCAACACCCAATGCGGAATTTATCCGAGGCCTGACGCTGGTTGCCGATCCGCGTTTGGACGCCCACAGCGTTACGGCGTGGTATCTGTCTGCGTCTCCGAGCCAAATCGAGGGCATCCTGCGCGCCTATCTGGCCGGCGAACCCCGCCCATACCTGGAGGAAAACACCGAATTCGAGCGCGATGCCATCAGCTACAAAGTCCGCTTGGATTTCGCGGCCGGTGTGATCGATTACCGTGGTCTGTACAAGAACCCTGGCGCGTAAATTCGCAATCTGGACGGCGGGCGAGGGGTTGCTCATAGCCCGCCAACCCCTGGCGTTTGCAGCGCCGCCCCATGAGCGACACCCCGCGCATGATTCGACTGAATCCCGCGCAAGCGCACGAAGGGGGCGACTCCTCTCCGGGAAGTCTCGACAGGTGCGCGCCTATCGCTGGAATGCGAAGGCAACACCCCCACACACATCACGCAAGGCCGAACATGGCGCCGCACGAACCGCTCCCACCAGCCAGTGCGCCTGCATCGCACCCAAGGCAGGGGCCCGGCACCGGAACGTTCACATGACGTGCCGTCCTGCTGGTATACCGGTTAAGGCCGAAAGGCTACGACCGGCCCCACCAGGCCCCGCCCGCCCGGTCAGCGGGGGCGGCCAGAAAGCCCGTGACAGTCTGTGGCGCGGTGCTTGCACCATATTCAGTCAACGGGTGAAGGGTGGGATTGGTGCAAGGGCGCACGATAGGCACAGGAGCCGGCAAGCGGGGACGTTGGCCGGCTTTCTGCTTTGGGGTTGAGTCCGTCGAGACTGTCTACTTTGTCGATGGGAAGTCTGCCCGCGTCGCGAAAAAGCATCACAAGAGCCGGGTCACTGGATTTGTTACCCCGGCGTTACCCTGGATGGGGTTTGCTACTTAATTTGTAGCATGAAACCTAGTGTTTACTGGCCTGCCCGGAGGGACTCGAACCCCCGACCTACGGCTTAGAAGGCCGTTGCTCTATCCAGTTGAGCTACGGGCAGATGGATGAAAGGCCCATCAGGTGGGCCTTTTCAGATGAATGGTCGGAGCGATAGGATTCGAACCTACGACCCTCTGGTCCCAAACCAGATGCGCTACCAGACTGCGCTACGCTCCGACAAGCCTTGCATTCTACTGCCTGCAGGGCCTCGTTTCTTCAGTGCTGGCTGTATTGCGTCTTGCCAAACAACACTTCGCGCGATTTGTCGTCCGTGATGGGCTTGCGCGCATGGGCCAGAACCTGCACGCCGCGCTTGACGGCCGGCCGGTTGCCGATGCGGTCGAACCATTCCTTGAGGTGCGGGTAGTCGGCCCAATCGATGCCCTGGTTTTGCCAGTTGCGCAGCCACGGGAAGATCGCAATGTCGGCGATGGTGTATTGGTTGCCGGCGATGAACCGCTTCTTCTCAAGCTGCTTTTCCATGACGCCATACAGGCGCTTGGCTTCGTTGGTGTAGCGGTTGAACGCGTATTCGATCTTCTCGGGCGCATAGAGGCGGAAATGATGGGCCTGGCCGAGCATCGGACCCACGCCGCCCATCTGGAACATCAGCCACTGCAGGACTTCGTATTTCTGCCGGTCGGATTTGGGCAGCAACTTGCCGGTCTTGGCTGCCAGGTACAGCAGGATGGCGCCCGACTCGAACAGCGAGATCGGCTTGCCGCCGGGGCCTTCGGAATCGGTGAGCGCGGGGATCTTGTTGTTCGGGCTGATCTTGAGGAAGTCGGGCTTGAACTGGTCGCCGGCACCAATGTTGATGGGGTGAACGCGGTACGGAAGACCGCATTCCTCCAGCATGATGTGGACCTTGTGGCCGTTGGACGTGGGCCAGGAGAAAACGTCAATCACGTCGGGATTCCTTGGTAAAGGGCGGATTTTCTCCGGTCTGCCGTATTTTTGCAGGCTCAGGCGCAGCCGGCCGCCCCAAGGCGAATGCGGCCCCTCTCGGGGGCAGCGCAGTACACGCAGCGACAAGCGTTGGGGGCTTTGTCACGCGCCGCGCGTGACGGGCATTTCCACCTCGCGGGGATTGAGCAGGTGCTTGGCCAGTTCCAGCTTGGCCAGGGAGTTGCGGTGCACCTCGTCGGGGCCGTCGGCCATGCGCAGCGTGCGCTGGTGGGCGTAGGCGTAGGCGAGCGGGAAGTCGTCCGAAACGCCGCCGCCGCCGTGCGCCTGAATCGCCCAGTCGATGACCTGGCAGGCCATGTTGGGCGCGACGATCTTGATCATGGCGATCTCGGCTTTCGCGACCTTGTTGCCCACGGTGTCCATCATGTAGGCGGCCTTGAGCGTGAGCAAACGGGCCTGCTCGATCAGGCAGCGCGCTTCGGCCACGCGCTCCTGCCAGACGGACTGGCGGGCGATCTCGCGGCCGAACGCCACGCGGGTGTTCAGTCGCTTGCACATGAGTTCAAGCGCGCGCTCGGCGCTGCCAATGGAGCGCATGCAGTGGTGAATGCGGCCCGGGCCGAGGCGACCCTGGGCGATCTCGAACCCGCGGCCTTCGCCCAGCAGCAGATTCGAGGCCGGCACGCGCACGTTTTCCAGCAGCACTTCCATGTGGCCGTGCGGCGCGTCGTCATAGCCGAAGACCGTGAGCGGACGCACGACGGTGACGCCCTTGGCATTCGATGGCACCACGATCATGGATTGCTGCTCATGCCGGCCCGCATCGGGGTTGCTCTTGCCCATGACGATGTAGACCGCGCAGCGGGGGTCGCCAGCGCCGGACGACCACCACTTGCGGCCATTGATCACGTATTCGTCGCCGTCGCGTTCGATGCGGCACTGGATGTTGGTCGCGTCGGACGAGGCCACTTCGGGCTCTGTCATCAGGAAGGCCGAGCGGAACTCGCCCTTGAGCAGGGGTTCGAGCCACTGGTCCTTCAGGGCCTCGCTGGCGTAGCGCTCCAGCGTTTCCATGTTGCCGGTGTCCGGTGCCGAGCAGTTGAACACCTCGGCGGCGAAGGGCACGCGGCCCATGATTTCGCACAGCGGCGCGTATTCGAGATTGGACAGGCCTTCGGGCGCGCGCGGCGAGTGCGGCAGGAACAGGTTCCACAGGCCGGCGGCGCGGGCCTTCGGCTTGAGCTCTTCGATGATGGTGGTGGGCACCCAGGCATTGCCCTTGGCGCGGTTCTCGGCGATTTCGCGGAAGAAGCGGGCTTCGTTCGGGTAGATGTGCTGGTCCATGAACTGCAGCAGGCGCGCCTGCAGGTCCTTGACTTTGGGGCTGTAGTCGAAATTCATGACAGTTTCCTTTGGCGGATGAGAATCGGGGTCAGGCCTTCTGGGCAAATTTCCAGGCCATTTCGGCCATGGGGCGGGCACCGGCGCCGGAGGCCTTGGCCTGGGGGCTCGATGCCGTGCCGGCTTCGACGCGCTTGGCGATGCCTTGCAGAATGGCGGCGATGCGGAACATGTTGTAGGCGAGGTAGAAGTTCCAGTCGGCCTTCAAGTCTTCGGGCGTGGTGAAGCCGGTGCGGTCGCAGTACATGCGGATGTATTCGGCTTCGGTGGGAATCCCCAGGCTGGCCACATCAAGCCCGCCGATGCCGCGGAAGGTGCCCGGCGGAATGTGCCAGGCCATGCAGTGGTAGCTGAAGTCGGCCAGCGGGTGGCCCAGGGTGGACAGTTCCCAGTCCAGCACGGCCAGCACACGCGGCTCGGTCGGGTGGAACATCAGGTTGTCGAGCCGGTAGTCGCCATGGACGATGCTGACCATGGCCTCATCCCGCGCCTTGGCCGGGATGTGCGCGGGCAGCCATTCCATGAGCCGGTCCATCTCGGGAATCGGCTGGGTGACCGAGGCCACGTACTGCTTGCTCCAGCGGCCGATCTGGCGCTCGAAATAGTTGCCGGGCTTGCCGTAACCGGCGAGGCCGCGCTCGGCGAATTTCACGGTGTGCAGCGCGGCAATTACGCGGTTCATTTCGTTGTAGATGGCGCCGCGCTCGCTGAGGCTCATGCCGGGCAGCGACTGGTCCCACAGCACGCGGCCCTGCACGAATTCCATCACGTAGAACGCGCGGCCGATGACCGACTCGTCCTCACAGAGCACGTGCATGCGCGCGACCGGCACGTCCGTGCCTTGCAGGCCCTTCATCACGGCGAATTCGCGTTCCACGGCGTGGGCCGATGGCAGCAGTTTTGCCACGGGGCCGGGCTTGGCGCGCATGACGTAGCTTTCGCCAGGGGTGATGAGCTTGTAGGTCGGGTTGGACTGGCCGCCCTTGAACATCTCCACGGTCAGCGGACCCTTGAACCCGGCAAGGTTCTTCTCCAGCCAGTCGTTCAGACGTTCCACGTCGATGACGTGCGAACCGGTCACGGGCCGGGTTCCTACAAAATGCTCAAAGTCGGTCATGCTCGGGCTCGATGGATGGGGTCTTCAGGGTCTAGTTGTCGGCCTCAACGATGCGCATGAGTGCTTCGCGGTCGCGCACCACCAGGCCGCCGGGTTCGATGCGAATGGCGTTCTCCCGCTCCATGGCCTTGAGTTCCTGGTTCACCCGCTGGCGCGAGGCACCGAGCAACTGGGCCAGTTCCTCCTGCGCCAGTTGCAGGCTGATGCGCATTTCCCGCCCGTCGGAGAGGCAGGGCACACCGTAGCTGCGGACCAGGTGCAGCAGCTGCTTGGCCAGCCGTGCCCGCAGCGGCAAGGTGTTGAGGTCTTCCACGAGGCCATAGAGCTGGCGGATGCGGCGCGACTGCAGGCGCACGAGCGCTTCGTAGAGCTCCACGTGCTGCGCCAGGATTTTCTGGAAGTCGCTGCGCGACACGCACAGCAGCGTGGTCTCGCCATGGGCATAGGCATCGTGGGTGCGCCGGTCGCCGTCGAAGATCGACACGTCGCCAAACCAGATGCCCGGCTCCACATAGGTCAGCGTGATCTGCTTGCCGGAAATCGAGGTGGAACTCACCCGCACCGCGCCGCGCGCGCACGCTGTCCATTCGATGGGCGGATCGCCGCGCGCCACTATGAGCTCGCCGTCCTTGAATCGCTTGACATAGGCGCATCTGAGAATGTCGTGTCGCAGTGAGGGTGAAAGGGAGGAAAACCAGCGACCGGTATTGATCGCCTCGCGTTCCTCGATGGTAAGAATCGGATCGTCCATGGTCTGTCTTTTGCGTGACTGATGACGCTGACATTGTCACGTGAGGGACGGACGATTCCTCTCAGGGTTGTCACCTGAGCGTCTGGGAAGACCCCACGCTCCCGTGATGCGTGGGGTCGCTGGCCTGCTGGCCGGGCTTATTCGAAGCGCGGCGGCTTCTTGTCGAGAAAGGCGGCGATCCCGATCCCTGCGTTGGCGTGATGCAGGTTTTTGACGAAGTGGTCGCGTTCCAGCGCGAGCTGGCGCGTGAGGGTGGACGTGGGCGCTTCGCTGACCAGTTCCTTGATGCTCGCCAGGGCATTGGGCGCGCGGGCGTTGAGCCGCTCGGCCAGTTCAAGTGCGGCCGAGAGCGCGTTGCCCGCGTCCGTCAGTCGGTTGACCACGCCGAGCTGGTGCAGGCGCTCGGCGCTGATGCGCTCGCCGCACATCAACAGTTCGGTGACGAGCTGGCGCGGCAGCGCACGGGAAAGGCTCCAGCTGCCGCCCCCGTCGGGAGACAAGGCGATGTTGCTGTAGGCCATGACGAAGACGGCGTTGTTCGCCGCGACGACGAAGTCGCAAGCCAGCGCCAGCGAAAATCCGGCGCCGGCGGCAGGCCCTTCCACGGCCGCGATGACGGGCTTGGGAAAAGTGCGGATCGCCTCGATCCAGTTGTGCAGGCCTTCAATGCTTTGCGCCTGGACGTCGGGCGGCAACTGCCGGTTGGCCTGCAGGCGCTGGAGGTTGCCGCCCGCGCTGAAGATCGCGCCTTCCCCCACGATGACGACGCTGCGCACTTCGGGGCTGGATTCCGCCACGTTCAGCGCTTCCACCCCCGCCGCGTAGATTTCCGGGCCGAGCGCGTTGCGGTGTTCCGGGTTGCTGACGGTCAGGACCATGGTCAGGCCCTGGCTGGTGCTTCGGAGTTCGGCTGCCATGGGGCTTATTCCTCGGTGTGCATCAGGCTCAGGCCGATCGCGCCGCGGCGGCGCAGCCAGGGGCTGGGGCGGTAACGCGGGTCACCATAGACGGTCTGCATGTTGAACAGCACTTCCAGCACATTGGTCGGGCCGTAGCGGTCGCCCATGGCCAGCGGCCCGAGGGGGTAGCCCAGGCCGAGTGTGACGGCGGTCTCCAGGTCCTTGGGGCTGCACACGCCCTGCTGGCACATGTCGGTGGCGATGTTGACGATGGTCGCCACCACGCGCTGCGTCACGAAGCCGCCACTGTCGCGGATCACGCTGACGGCCTTGCCATCGCGGGCAAACAGCGCGTGCGCCGCGTCGCGCATGTCGGTGCGTGTGGCCGGGTTGGTGGCCAGCACGCGGCGCTTGGTGGCCGCGTCGTCGATCAGCATGTCGATGCCCACGGTTCTCGCCGGGTCCAGCCGCTCGACCACGGCCACGGTGGTGATGTCGAAGCCCAGCGGTGCGACCAGGGTCAGCGCGGCAGGGGACGGCGAGGCCCCGGTTTCGATGCTGGCGCCGAGGTTCTTCAAGAGCTGCAGGAGTTCGGCGCGGCGCGCGGCGCGCGGCGATACCCACACCGGCGGCATTTCCGCCACTTGCGGCACGGGCGGTTCGGGGCTGACCTGGGCGGCGCCGTCCACATAGCGGTAAAAGCCTTCGCCGACCTTCTTGCCGACTACGCCGCCGGCGAGCCGCTGGGCGGTGATCACGCTGGGGCGGTAGCGCGGCTCGTGGTAGTACTGCTGGTAGATCGATTCCATCACGGGGTGGGACACGTCCAGCGCGGTCAGATCGAGCAATTCGAAAGGACCGAGCTTGAAACCCACCTGGTCCCGCAGGATGCGGTCGATCGTGGCGAAATCAGCCACGCCCTCGCTGGCGACGCGCAGCGCCTCGGTGCCATAGCCGCGGCCCGCGTGGTTGACGATGAAGCCCGGCGTGTCCTGCGCCTGTACCGGCGTGTGGCCCATCTGGCGGGCATAGCCGGACAGCGCGGCGCAGACCGCGGCGTCGGTCTTGAGGCCGGCGATGACTTCCACCACCTTCATCAGTGGGACGGGATTGAAGAAGTGATAGCCGGCAAACCGTTCGGGGTGCTTCAATCCGGCGGCAATGGCGGTGACCGACAGGGACGAGGTGTTGGTGACCAGCACCGCATCCGGCCTGACGATGGCCTCCAGCTGGCCAAACAGGTTTTTCTTGACGTCGAGCCGTTCCACGATGGCTTCGACCACGAGATCACAGTCGGCCAGCAGGGCCAGGCTGTCGGCGGCAAGCAGCCGGGATTTGTGGCCGACCACGGCCTCGGGCGTCAGGCGGCCCTTCTCCTGCAGCTTGTCCCACTGCGAAAACAGGGCCTCGCGCGCCTTGGCAATGGCCTCGGGCTGGGTGTCAAAAATCTTGACGGTGCTGCCGGCTTGGGCCGCGATTTGCGCGATGCCGCGGCCCATGGCGCCCGCGCCAATGATCGCGACGGTGGGGTAGGTGACTTCTTTCATGGCTGCATTATCGTGCACATTTAGAGGTGCTTGTGGTCGTGGGATTGGTGTTGGAGTTCATGTTTTGCGCTGAGGATGTCAAGCTGGGGTCGATCGGTGCGCCGGCCACCTTGCCAGGTTCAACGCCATGGACCCGATGCCCAGACCCACGGCGCGCGAAGCAGCGGGCCAGTGGCTTGAGGCTGTCGGGCGTGGCACATGTCAGCGCCGGACCTGCAGTGCGCCGGGGTTCACGATGTTGGTGGGCGTCCCCTTGATGAAGTTCACCACATTGTCAAAAGCCGCGCTGAAGTACATCTCGTAGCTGTCCTGCTCCACATAGCCGATGTGCGGGGTGCAAATACAGCTTTCCAGCCTGAGCAGCGCATGGCCCTGCAAGATGGGCTCGGTTTCAAACACATCCACGGCCGCAAGGCCCGGGCGTCCCCGATTGAGGGCGCTGATCAAGGCGTCGGTCTGGATCAGCTCGGCACGCGAGGTGTTCACGATCAGCGACGTGGTCTTCATGCGCGAGAGATCGTCCAGCGTGACAATGCCCTGGGTGGTCTCGTGCAGTCGCAAATGCAGCGAAAGCACGTCAGACTGCTCAAAAAAAGCTTCGCGTGTGGCGGCGGGCACAAATCCGTCACTGGCTGCCTTGGCGCGCGAGGCCTCGCTGCCCCAGATCATCACATGCATGCCGAAGGCCTTGCCATAGCCGGCCACGATCTGCCCGATTTTTCCGTAACCCCAGATGCCGAGGGTTCTCCCCCTGAGCACCGTGCCAAGGGCAAAATTAGGCGGCATGGCCCCTGATTTCAGTCCCGATTGCTGCCATGCGCCGTGCTTGAGATTACCGATGTACTGGGGCAGGCGTCGCATGGCCGCCATGATGAGCGCCCAGGTCAGCTCGGCAGGCGCCACGGGTGATCCGACCCCCTCGGCGACGGCGATGCCCCGCTCGGTGCAGGCGGCAACGTCAATGTGTTTGCCGATCCGCCCGGTCTGGGCAATCAGCTTGAGGCGGGGCAGCTTTTCCACCAACTGCCGGGTGATCTGGGTGCGTTCGCGGATCAGCACGATCACGTCGGCGTCCTTGAGCCGCACGGACAGCTGACCGATGCCCTTGACGGTGTTGGTAAAAACTTTGGCGGGGAAGGCGTCCAGCCGGGCGGCGCAGTTCAGCTTGCGCACCGCATCCTGGTAGTCGTCGAGGATCACAATGTTCATCCCGTCATTGTGCCCTCTGACCGGGCGGTTTCACCGAGGGTGGTCCGTGCTTTTGGCTGCGCAAAGTCAAGCCGCCGCGCCAATGGGAACTTGGCCACACCGCGGCAGCTTGGTAGCGTGGCTACTGCCGGGCCAAACCTTCTTGTGCGGCTTCCAGTGCGGCCAGGCGCTCCAGTTCGGCACAAACATCCGCCATGCGTCCGGAAATTACCATGCGGCCCGTGCTTCCTGCCGGTATGCCCGCTTCAAGGGTTCGCACCACCCGCAGCGGAAGTGCACGCCGCGTGAGGTGCGCTGCATCCTTGCGGACGAAGGTTCGTGCCGGGCAGGCCGGTCGTCGAGAGGGACGCCGGGCCAGCGCCTGGTGCGCTGGTACAAGCCGGGTGACGAGTTCCTGCAGCGGTGCAAACAGGGCCGAAATACTGAAGAGGGCGATTCCCATGTGAAACCTTTCAATGGTTGGAGGTCGTACACAGGCAGGATTGCTGGAGAGTTTGCCGCGACAGGGTTGTGGCATGCCGAAGCGTGCCAAACGCCCGCCACCTACCGCGGCAAATAGGGGGTCGAAGTCCGGGGCTTACATCAGCATCGTGTTGCGGATCAATCCGACGGCGAGGCCTTCGATCTCGAAGGGTTCGCCGGGTTCGACGATGATGGTCTGGTAATCCGGGTTTTCAGCATGCAGTTCGATCAGGTGCTTGTTGCGGCGAAACCGCTTGACCGTCACTTCGTCACCCAGCCGTGCCACCACGATCTGGCCATTTTTGGCATCCTTGGTGGCCTGCACCGCCAGCAGGTCGCCGTCCATGATGCCGGCGTCGCGCATGGACATGCCACGCACCTTGAGCAGGTAGTCGGGTTTGCGCTGGAACAGGCTGTTTTCCACGTAATAAGTCTGGTCCACATGCTCCTGCGCGAGAATCGGGGAGCCGGCAGCGACCCGCCCGATCAAGGGCAGTGCCAATTGGGCCAGGCTGGGCAGCGGGAGGGAAAACTGCTTCATGCGCGATTCGTTGATGGACCGCAGCGCATCGCTTTTCAGTCGGATGCCACGCGAGGTGCCGCTGACCAGCTCGATCACCCCCTTGCGCGCCAAGGCCTGCAGGTGTTCTTCTGCGGCGTTGGCGGACTTGAAGCCCAATTCGGCGGCGATTTCAGCACGCGTGGGTGGTGCGCCTGTGCGCGCGATCGCGCTCTGGATCAGGTCCAGAATCTGCTGCTGGCGTGCGGTGAGCTTGGCGGGGAACGGTGATGCGTCGATCATGGCAACTCCTTGAGGCCGTGCCGGAGATAAATAACTGTCTTAATAAACAGTGACTGTATTTTTAACCAGTTTTTGAAAGTTTGCAAGCCATGGTGCAACCCGACAACTCAAGAATCGTGGTGCTGGGCACGGGGGGAACCATCGCCGGCACCGCGGCCCGCGCGGGCGACCACACCGGCTACACCGCGGCGCAGCTGGGTGTGGCGCAGTTGCTGGACGCCATTGGGACCCTGCCGGCGGCGCTGCGCGGGCGTACGCTCGTTGCCGAGCAGGTGGCGCAAATCGACAGCAAGGACATGAGCTTTGCCCTGTGGCAGCAACTTGCCGCGCGATGCGCCCACTGGCTGGCGGACCCCGCCGTTCAGGGCCTCGTCATCACCCATGGCACGGACACCCTGGAAGAAACCGCCTACTTCCTGCAGGCGGTGCTGCAGCCCTGCAAGCCGGTGGTGCTGACCTGCGCCATGCGCCCGGCCACGGCACTGGCGCCGGACGGTCCGCAAAACCTGCTTGACGCCGTGACCGTGGCCGTGGACAGCGATGCCGCCTCGCACGGCGTGGTGGCGGTGTGCGCCGGCGTCGTCCACAGCGCGCGGGATGTGCGCAAGAGCCACCCGTACCGGCTCGATGCGTTTGGTTCCGGCGAGGCTGGCGCGCTCGGGTATGTGGAGGAAAACGCCGTGCGCTGGGTGCGGCGCGAGCCGGTCTCCATCGACAGTCACCGGCCGATATCGATTCAAAAGCTGGGCAAGGTGAAGCAAGCGCCCCGCGTGGAAATCGTCATGAACCACGCTGGCGCCAGCGGCGTCATCGTGGATCTTCTGGTCAAGGATGGGGTACGGGGGCTGATCGCCGCCGGCACGGGCAATGGCACGCTGCACCATGATCTGGAGGCCGCGCTGCTGCGCGCGAAGGCCGCCGGCGTCAAGGTGGTACGGGCTACCCGTTGCGCGCAGGGCCGCGTGCTGCCACGGCCGGCCGACGCCTTTGCAGACTCCAATGGCCTGAGCCCGGTCAAGGCGCGAGTGGCCTTGATGCTGGAGTTGTTGGCCGTCGATACCCGTTGAGCGCCGAGGACGGACTCATGCACCGGGTTCGTCGCCGATCAAAAGGCTGCGCGCCATGCAAAACGCCCCGCTGGGCGGGGCGTTTTGTCTCAATGGCAGGAGGAGATCAGCTAGCCAAGGCTTCAAATGCCCGGGCAGTGATGTCGTCCACCGAGCCGGTGCCACTGATGGCGCGGTATTTCGGCGCGGCGGCCGCTTCGGCCTTGGCCCAGTTGCTGTAATAGTCCACCAGCGGGCGGGTCTGGGCGCTGTAGACCTCCAGGCGCTTCTTGACGGTTTCTTCCTGGTCGTCCGGGCGCTGCACCAGCGCCTCACCGGTCACGTCGTCCTTGCCGTCAACCTTGGGCGGGTTGAACTTGACGTGGTAGGTGCGGCCGCTGGCGGGGTGCGAGCGGCGGCCGCTCATGCGCTCGATGATGGCATCGAACGGCACGTCGATTTCCAGCACGTAGTCGAGCTTGACGCCGGCGGCCTTCATGGCATCGGCCTGGGGAATGGTGCGGGGGAAGCCGTCGAACAGGAAACCGTTGGCACAGTCGGCCTGTGCAATGCGCTCCTTGACGAGGTTGATGATCAGGTCGTCGCTGACCAGTCCACCGGACTCCATCACCGCCTTGGCCTGCAGGCCCAGCGGGGTGCCGGCCTTGACAGCGGCACGCAGCATGTCGCCCGTGGAAATCTGGGGAATGCCGTATTTCTGGCAAATGAAGGTGGCTTGCGTGCCTTTGCCCGCGCCCGGCGCGCCCAGCAGAATCAGTCTCATGGATGTCCTCGGATGAATTGGAAATCGGTGGCACGGCTGGTGGGGCCGGCGGCCGCTCCGTCATGCTTCTTGCATCCGAGAATAGCATGCGTGAGCCTCCGGCTGGCTTACGCCGCTGCGAACGCCCTTCGCATGCGTTTGCGCGTCAGCGTGTGAACAGCTTGCGCACGCGCGCCAGATCTTCGGGCGTGTCCACGCCCGGACCCGGGGCGTGGTCGGTGACGTGCACCGCGATGCGATGGCCGTGCCACAGCGCGCGCAGCTGTTCAAGCGCCTCGCCCATCTCGACCGGGGCCTGAGGCAGGGTGGGGAATTTCCGCAAGAAGCCGACGCGGTAGGCGTAAATGCCAACATGGCGCAATGGCGCAGGCTGGGGCAGGGCGGTGACGCCTTGGGCAAAACCGTCACGCCACCACGGAATGGGCGCACGGCTGAAGTACAGGGCGAGCTGGTTGGCGTCCAGCACCACCTTCACCACATTGGGGTTGGTGAAATCAGCAACGCTGTCGACGGGGTGCGCGGCCGTGCTCATGCTGGCGTCTGTGCGTTCGGCCAGCAGACGGGCCACCGCATCGATCAGCGAGGGCTCGATCAGAGGTTCGTCGCCCTGCACGTTGACCACAATGGCGTCGTCCGGCAGACCCAGCCGTTCGCAGGCCTCGGCCAGGCGGTCGCTGCCCGAGGGGTGATCGGCGCGAGTGAGCACGGCTTCAATGCCATGCTGCTCGCAGGCGGCAACGATGGCCGGGCTGTCTGCCGCCACCACGCTGCGGGTTGCGCCACTGAGCCGGGCGCGCTGGGCGACTCGCACGACCATGGGGGCGCCACCCAGGTCGGCCAGCGGTTTGTCGGGCAAACGGGTGGAGGCCAGCCGCGCCGGGATCAGCACGGTGAAGCCGACGGGCGCCTCACCGGACGAAGATGGAGTCTCCAGGCTCGATGTGTTCATGGCGTGCGTCAGACCAGTGGCGTGCGCGCGGGCAGGGCTGCGAGTTCTTCGTCGCTCAGCGTGCGGGCTTCGCTTTCCAGCAGCACGGGAATGCCGTCGCGCACCGGGTAAGCCAGACGGGCGCTGCGTGAGAGAAGTTCCTGCTTATCGCGGTCATAGTCCAGCGGTCCCTTGGTCACGGGGCAGACCAGCAGTTCAAGAAGTTTGGTGTCCATTGGGTGATGATAGCTTTGCGTCAAGCCGCTGATCGAGCGCACTGAAGAAGCCGGGCTCGGGGGTGAGCACCAGCGGGACGGCCCAGGCATCGGGATGGGTTGTCCAGAGCTTGAGCGCGTCTTTTTCGGTGCAGACCAGCTCGCTGGGGTCATCTGCCGGGCGTCTCCAGTCGCTGAAATCGTAGTGATCCGGCAGGAATTCGGTGGTCGTCAGAGACAATCCGCGGGCTTTCAGCATGTCGAAAAATGCCTGGGGACGGGCAATACCGGCCAAGGCACGCAAGGTGCCGCCGCGCAATTTCTCCAGCGGGATCCGGCTGCCGTCTGCACGGACGGCGTGGTCGGCCAGCGCCCTGGGGGCGGTGAACCCGGCCGTGGACGGTGACACGCCGCCCGCTCCTGACGTATTCAGGACGAGATCGACCTGCCTTGGCCACGGTTCGCGCAACGGCCCGGCGGGCAGGAGAAAACCATTGCCGGTGCCACGTTCGTCAAACACGCAGATCTCGATATCGCGTCGCAAGGCGAGGTGCTGGAGCCCGTCATCGCAAACGATCACGTCGGTCCGGGGGTGCCGTGTACGCAATGCCCGCGCCGCATCTATCCGGCGAGCTGCCACGAACACCGGGGCGCCGGTGGCGCGGCGCATGAGCAGAGGCTCGTCACCCACCGCCTTGGCCGGACTGTCGGGTGCCACCTCGGCGCACGCCGGGCCGACGCGTCCGTAACCCCGGGAAATCACGCCCGGATGCAGGCCCCGCGCCTGCAGGTGCTGCACCACGGCGATCACCGTGGGGGTTTTGCCGGCACCACCCGCGACCACATTGCCGACCACGATCACCGGCACACCGGGATGGTCGGAGCGTAACAAGCCTGCTCGGTAACACGCGCGTCGCACCGCCACGATCCCGCGCATGAGCAGTGAGAGCGGCCACAACAGCCAGGCTGTGACGCCGCGCCGCAGCCACGCCTGCTGCAGACGCTGCCGCAGCGAGGGCGGGCTGGCTTCGGGCATGGAAATGGGAGGGGCGCCCAGGGGTTATTTGCCGCCGGCCTGGGCCGTCGACTGCGTGGCAAAGGTGATTTGCGTGAGGCCGGAGCGTCGGGCTGCCTCCATCACGGTGATGACGCTCTGGTGCGAGGTGCTCGCATCGGCACTGATGATGATCACACTGTCCTTGCCGGCCTTCGCGGCCTCCACCAGTGCAGCGGCCACCACGTCCACGCTGCGGCCATCCACCGGCATCTTGTTGACCATGTAGCGTCCGTCGCTGCTGACGGCCACGATCACCTCTTTCGGGTAGTCGCGCTGCGCCTGTGCATCGGCCACCGGCAACTGCAACTGCATTTCGGTGAACTTGCTGTACGTCGTGGTGAGCATCAGGAAAATGAGCACCACCAGCAGCACGTCGATGAAAGGGATCAGGTTGATCTCCGGCTCATCCTTGGGCCTTGGTCGGAAATTCATGGGCGGCCTACTTGCTGCGCAACGTGTCCAGATGCCGGACAAACCGCTCCGAGGCCAGCTCCATGGTCAGCAGGTAGCCATCGACCCGGGCGCGGAAATAGCGCCAGAAAATCAACGAGGGAATGGCGACGATCAGGCCGAAGGCCGTGTTGTACAGCGCCACGGAAATGCCGTGCGCGAGCTGCACCGGGTTGGCGCCACCCATGGTCGCGCCGCCCGTGGGCGCCTGCGAGCCAAAAATCTCGATCATCCCGATCACCGTACCAAGCAGCCCCAGCAGCGGGGCTGCGGAGGCGATGGTGGCCAGCGCCGTCAGATAGCGCTCCAGCCGGTGAGCCACAATGCGGCCCGACCCCTCCATGCTGGCGCGCAGGTCGGCCTCGGTGCAACGCGGATTGGCATTGAGCGCGCGGAACCCGCTGGCCAGCACTTCGCCAAGCGCCGAGTTCTGCTCCAGCTGGCTGACCACGTCGCCGGAAGGCACGCTGGTGCGTGACACCGTCAGGGCTTCGTCCAGCAGCTTGGCCGGCGCAATGCGGTCGGTTTTGAGGTTCACGAACCGTTCGATGATGAGAGCCAGCGCCAGAATGGAGCAGGCGACGAGAGGCCAGATGGGCCAGCCTGCAGCTTGTATGATCGAAAGCAAGAGGTCTCTCCGGGGGATTGGGGCGTTTGCCAGATGCCGGGATTATGGCCCAGCGCCAAGTCCCGGAGGCGCATTGTCGGCGGCGTCTTCCGGATCACACAGACCCACAAAATCTGTGGATAACTTTGTGAAGAACTGGTGCTGGATGGGGCGCCAGACCGCGCGGAATGGGCTTTGTGACAAATTGGTCACAAATTGAGCAGAAAAAAACTCATGAAAATCAACAACTTGCAACGCCGGATCGGCATTTTCGCGATGCGCCGGGCTCAGGCAGGTATCCGGGCCTGTCTGTGGAGTACTGTGCCAGGCAAATTGCCCCATGAAGCGCATGGGTACTGATGTCCAGCCCTGAAAATCCAGCATTGGCGCCGCGAATCTGGCAAGTTGGCGCGCTGTGCCGCGCCGTTGCTGATGCGCTGGAGGCCCGGTTCAATCCCGTCGCGGTCCGCGGCGAGGTTTCGGGCTTCTCGCGCGCGTCCAGCGGGCATTGTTACTTTTCGATCAAGGACGAAACCGGCCAGATTCGCTGCGCCATGTTCCGCCGGGCCGCCAGTCTGCTGGACTTTGTTCCGCGCGATGGCGAGCTGGTCGAATTGCGGGGGCGCCTCGGGGTGTATGAGGCCCGCGGGGACCTGCAGCTCATCGTGGAAAGCCTGCAACGCGCCGGGCAGGGCGCGATGTTTGAACAGTTTTTGCGCCTGAAGGCTAAACTGGAAGCCGAGGGCCTGTTCGATGCCGCCCGCAAGCGGCCTCTGCCACCCATGCCACGTGCCATCGGGGTCGTGACATCGCTGGGTGCGGCGGCGCTGCATGATGTGGTCACCGCGCTGCAGCGGCGCGTGCCGCACATCCCGGTGGTGGTTTCGCCGGCCGCAGTGCAGGGCGCCGGGGCTCCGGGGGAACTGGTCCGGGCGCTGGCCTCTCTCTACCGTCTTGCCCCGGCCGAACCGGCGGAAAAGCCGGAACAGCCGGCGCCAGCCGTCGGAGGCATGTCTTGTGTGGACGTGATCCTGCTGGTGCGCGGCGGCGGTTCCATGGAGGATTTGTGGGCTTTCAACGACGAGCAGCTCGCCCGCACGCTGGCGCAGAGCCCGGTGCCGGTGGTTTGCGGCGTGGGACACGAGACCGATTTCACGATGGCCGACTTCGTCGCCGACTTGCGGGCGCCGACACCCACGGCGGCGGCCGAACTGGTGGCCGAGCCACGCGACGTGTGGCTGGGCGCCCTGAGTCTGATCGGCAGCCGGATGGGCGACGCCGTCCAGCGCGTGCTTGACACGCAGAGCCAGCGGCTTGATATCGCCGCATCCCGGCTGGGCCGGCCCTCGTCGCTGGTGACCCGCCAGCAACTGCAACTGGCGCGCCATGCCCAGCGCCTGCGTTATGGCGTGCTGGCGAGGATGGCGCGGCTGACGGGCGATTGGCAAAGGCAGTCGGCTGATTTTCCCCTGAAGGTGGAGCGGCGACTGCGGCTTGAGCAGGACCGGATGGCGCGCATTGGATTGCGCCTGAATGCCGTGGACCCCCATGGGGTGTTGCGGCGCGGCTATGCCTGGCTGACCGACGAGGCCGGCCACGCCATCACCAGCGCGCAGGGGACCCACCCCGGACAGGCCGTTCAGGCCACCCTTGCCGACGGCACGGTTGATCTGACCGTGACCCAGCGGCGCCTGCTTTAAGTTCCTACAATCAGCCCCCTGGCAATATCTTCTTCATCACAACCCCAACTCACGAGGAATCCATGGAACACACCTTGCCCGCCCTGCCTTACGCGATCGACGCCCTTGCGCCGCACTACTCCAAGGAGACGCTGGAGTACCACCATGGCAAGCATCACAACGCCTACGTGGTGAACCTGAACAACCTGCAAAAGGGCACGGAATTCGAAACCAAGACGCTGGAAGAGATCGTCAAGACGTCCAGCGGCGGCATCTACAACAACTCGGCCCAGATCTGGAACCACACGTTCTTCTGGAACTGCATGAAGCCCAATGGCGGCGGCGAGCCTTCCGGTGCGCTGGCTGCGGCCATCAATGCCAAATGGGGCAGCTATGCGGCCTTCCGCGAAGCCTTCGTGAAGTCGGCTGTGGGCAACTTTGGCTCCGGCTGGACCTGGCTGGTGAAAAAGGCCGACGGTTCGGTGGACATCGTCAACATGGGTGCGGCGGGCACCCCGCTGACCACCGCCGACAAGGCTGTGCTGACGGTGGATGTGTGGGAGCACGCCTACTACATTGACTACCGCAACCTGCGCCAGAAGTTTGTCGAAACCTTCCTCGACAAACTGGCGAACTGGAGCTTCGCCGAAGCCAATTTCGCCTGAGCGCCCTGCGCCCATTGAAAAAGCCGGCTTCGCGCCGGCTTTTTTTTGATGGAACCCGGCCTGTTCGCGGGCGCCATTCCATCCGGGCATCGGAGCCGCCCCGGTTCGCTGCTATTTCATCTCGAACGGCTTGCCGCCGAGCTTGAAGCCCGCCTTGATGCTTTTCTTGGCAAACCACCCCTGGTTCATTTCCAGAACATAGCGCACGGGCTGCGTCGAGCAGTGCGAGTCGGTGGTCTGGGGTTTCATGTCGGCCAGATTGACAATGGTGCCGTCGTCGGCCACGAAGGCCGCCGTCAATGGCAGCAGCGTGTTCTTCATCCAGAAGCACTGGGTGGAGGCCTGTTCAAAGACAAACAGCATGCCTTCGTGCTGCGGCATGTCACGGCGGAACATCAGGCCGATCTGGCGTTGTTCAGGGCTGAGCGCAACTTGTGCGTCGATCAGGTGCATGCCGGCCGCGAGCTTCACGCGCTGAAGGTTGGTTTGGGGGGCTTCCTGGGCAAGGGCGCTGGCACTGAACGCCAGGACAGTGGCCAAAGTCAGGAATGCGGACGTCAACGTCAACCTGGGGCGCATGGAACGTGGATTCATGGAAAGAAAACTCCGGATCAGTAAGGTCTGCGCGGGCCAAAAATGAAAAATGCCCGCCGAGGCGGGCATTTTGACGCGAAGTCAAAGAAGGATTACTTCTTTTCTTCAGCCTTGGGAGCGGCAGCCTTGGCAGCCTTCACCTTCTTGGCCTTCTTGGCCTTCTTGGGAGCGGCTTTCTTTTCTTCAGCAGCAGCGGCAGGCTTGGCTTCAGCCTTGGCGGGAGCGGCGGCCGGGGCAGCAGCTGCGGGAGCAGCAGCGGCAGCGGGAGCAGCAGCCTTGGCGGGGGCGGCGGGAGCAGCAGCTTGAGCGAAAGCACCAGCGGCGAACAGGCCAGCGATCAGGGCGGCGAGAACTTTGTTCATTTTCAATTTCCTTGAATGACGGTAATTTTCGAAAAATTCCTCCCGTACTCGGGAAGACTCATCCGTAACGGGGGCGGAACACGGACGGTTGACAAGTTTTGGTAATTTTTTTGCCGCTAAAATTGATTGGCTTCACCCAAATCGCTCCAGCTCAGGCATTTCAGTCCACTTCGGAGACTTTTCCCCATGTACCAACACATCACAGTGCCCGCCGAGGGCCAGAAGATTACGGTCAACGCCGACATGTCGCTCAACGTGCCGGACCAGCCAATCATTCCGTACATCGAGGGTGATGGCACCGGTTTTGACATCACTCCGGTGATGCTGAAGGTGGTGGACGCCGCGGTGGCCAAGGCCTACGGCGGCAAGCGGAAGATCCACTGGATGGAAGTTTTCGCCGGTGAAAAGTCCACGAAGATCTACGGCCCCGACGTGTGGCTGCCTGAAGAAACCCTGAAAGTCCTGCGCGAATACGTGGTGTCCATCAAGGGCCCGTTGACCACGCCCGTCGGCGGCGGCATCCGTTCGCTGAACGTCGCCTTGCGCCAGGAACTTGACCTGTACGTCTGCCTGCGTCCGGTGCAGTACTTCAAGGGCGTGCCTTCCCCGGTGAAGGAGCCGGAAAAGACCAACATGGTGATCTTCCGTGAAAACTCGGAAGACATCTACGCTGGCATCGAGTACGAAGCCCAGAGCGACAAGGCCAAGAAGCTGATCAAGTTCCTGATCGAGGACATGGGGGTCAAAAAGATCCGCTTCCCGGAAACTTCGGGCATTGGCATCAAGCCCGTGTCCATCGAAGGCACCGAGCGCCTGATGCGCAAAGCCATCCAGTACGCGATCGACAACGACAAGCCCAACGTGACCATCGTGCACAAGGGCAACATCATGAAGTTCACCGAAGGCGGTTTCCGGGACTGGGCCTACGCGCTGGCACAGAAGGAATTCGGCGCCGAGCTGATCGACGGCGGCCCATGGTGCAAATTCAAGAACCCGAAGACCGGCAAGGACATCACCATCAAGGACGTGATTGCCGACGCCTTCCTGCAGCAGATTCTGCTGCGTCCGGCCGAGTATTCGGTCGTTGCGACGCTGAACCTCAATGGCGACTACATTTCCGACGCGCTGGCGGCGCAAGTGGGCGGCATCGGCATCGCCCCGGGCGCCAACCTGTCTGACACGGTGGCCTGCTTTGAAGCCACCCACGGCACGGCGCCCAAATACGCTGGCAAGGACTATGTGAACCCCGGTTCCGAAATCCTGTCGGCCGAAATGATGCTGCGTCACATGGGCTGGACCGAAGCCGCCGACCGCATCATCAGCTCGATGGAAAAATCCATCGCCAGCAAGAAAGTGACCTATGACTTTGCCCGCCTGATGGACGGTGCAACCCAAGTCAGCTGCTCGGGTTTCGGGCAGGTCATGATTGACAACATGTAATTAAGGCGGGGCAACCCGTCCTACGTGAGGTGACGGGCTTCGTCGCCTCGAATCAAAAGCCCGGAGTCTCCGGGCTTTTTGTTGGATGTCTCGGGCAGCGCGACGCGGCCTGCGAAGGCGGCCGCCTGCTCCGGTATTCACCCAGCAAATGTGCTGGACCGGCAGGCTCGATAGAATGATTTCATGGCAACCAAAACTCCTTCCACCCCGACCGCGCCGACCAAGCCCGTGCGCGAGGGGGACGACGGCAACTCGGTGGTTCTTGAGCGGCGAACCCAGAAGGTGAAGCCACCCCAGATGTACCAGGTGGTGATGCTGAACGACGACTTCACCCCCATGGAATTTGTGGTGCTGGTGATCCAGGAGTTTTTCAGCAAGGACCGGGAAACCGCGACCCAGATCATGCTCAAGATTCACCTGGACGGAAAAGGCATTTGCGGCGTTTATTCGCGCGATGTCGCCGCCACCAAGGTCGACCAAGTGCTGGATGCCGCGAAACATGCCGGGCATCCGTTGCAATGTGTCAGCGAGCCTGTTGAATAAACACCGGCACCCCCGACATGAAGAGATATTACGTTTTCACAGCAAGGCAAAAGGAAATCACATGATTGCCCAGGAATTGGAAGTCAGCTTGCACATGGCCTTCGTCGAGGCCCGGCAGCAGCGCCACGAGTTCATCACCGTGGAGCATCTGCTGCTCGCCTTGCTCGATAACCCCAGCGCCGCCGAGGTCCTCAGGGCCTGCTCGGCCAACATCGACGACTTGCGAAAGTCCCTGACGAACTTCATCAAGGACAACACGCCGCAGGTTGCCGGAACCGACGATGTGGACACCCAGCCTACCCTGGGTTTCCAGCGTGTGATCCAGCGTGCCATCATGCATGTGCAGTCCACCGGCAACGGCAAGAAGGAAGTCACCGGTGCGAACGTGCTGGTGGCCATCTTCGGCGAGAAGGACTCGCACGCCGTGTACTACCTGCACCAGCAGGGCGTGACCCGGCTTGACGTGGTGAATTTCATCGCCCATGGCATCAAGAAGAGTGATCCGCCCGAGCCCGCCAAGGGCAGTGAGCCCTCGTCCGGAAGTGAAGGCGAAGAGGGGGGCGGCGAGAAGAATGAAAAAGCCTCGCCACTGGAGCAGTTCACCCAGAACCTGAACCAGCTGGCGAAAGACGGCAAGATCGACCCGCTGATCGGCCGCGAGTACGAGGTCGAGCGCGTGATCCAGATCCTGTGCCGCCGCCGCAAGAACAACCCGCTGCTGGTGGGTGAGGCCGGCGTGGGCAAGACGGCGATTGCCGAGGGCCTGGCCTGGCGCATCACGCAGAAAGACGTGCCGGAAATCCTGGCTGAATCGCAGGTGTTTTCGCTGGACATGGGTGCGCTGCTGGCGGGCACCAAGTACCGCGGCGACTTTGAGCAGCGCCTCAAAGGTGTGCTCAAGTCGCTCAAGGACAAGCCGAACGCGATCCTGTTCATTGACGAAATCCACACCTTGATTGGTGCGGGTGCGGCCTCGGGCGGTACGCTGGATGCGTCCAACCTGCTCAAACCCGCACTCAGTTCCGGTGCGCTCAAGTGCATCGGCGCGACGACATTCACCGAGTACCGTGGCATTTTCGAGAAAGACGCCGCGCTTTCGCGCCGCTTCCAGAAAGTGGACGTGGTGGAGCCGACCGTGCAGGAGACGGTCGAAATCCTCAAGGGCCTGAAGTCGCGTTTTGAAGAGCACCACAGCGTCAAATATGCCAACGCGGCGCTGCAGGCGGCGGCCGAATTGAGCGCCAAGTACATCAATGACCGCCACCTGCCCGACAAGGCCATCGATGTGATCGATGAGGCGGGGGCCGCCCAGCGGATTCTGGTGCCCTCCAAGCGCAAGAAGACCATTGGCAAGTCCGAGATCGAGGACATCGTCGCCAAGATCGCCCGCATTCCGCCGGCCAATGTGTCGAACGACGACCGCGGCAAGCTGCAGACGCTGGAGCGCGATCTCAAGAGCGTGGTGTTCGGCCAGGACAAGGCACTGGAAGTGCTTGCCAGCGCCGTCAAGATGGCGCGTTCGGGTCTGGGCAAGGGCGACAAGCCGATCGGCTCGTTCCTGTTCTCCGGCCCGACCGGCGTCGGCAAGACCGAGGCGGCCAAGCAGTTGGCCTACATCATGGGCATCGAGTTGATCCGCTTCGACATGTCGGAGTACATGGAGCGCCATGCAGTGAGCCGCCTGATCGGCGCGCCCCCGGGCTACGTGGGCTTCGACCAGGGCGGCCTGCTGACCGAGGCGATCACCAAGAAGCCGCACGCCGTGCTGCTGCTCGACGAGATCGAGAAGGCGCACCCGGACATCTTCAACGTCTTGCTGCAGGTCATGGACCACGGCACGCTGACGGACAACAACGGACGCAAGGCCGACTTCCGCAACGTCATCATCATCATGACGACCAACGCCGGCGCCGAAACCATGAACAAGGCGACCATCGGTTTCACCAACCCGCGCCAGTCCGGGGATGAAATGGGCGACATCAAGCGCCTGTTCACGCCGGAGTTCCGCAACCGGCTGGATGCGATGGTGAGCTTCAAGGCACTCGATGAGGTGGTCATCATGCGGGTGGTCGACAAGTTCCTGCTGCAGCTGGAAACGCAACTGGCCGAGAAGAAGGTCGATGTCACGTTCACCGACAAGCTGCGCAAGCACTTGGCGAAGAAGGGCTTCGATCCGCTGATGGGCGCCCGCCCGATGCAGCGTCTCATCCAGGACACGATCCGCCGGGCGCTGGCCGACGAACTGCTGTTTGGCCGGTTGACGGAAGGCGGTCGCCTGACCGTGGATCTGGACGACAAGGACGAGGTGCTGC
>JAHFQI010000159.1 GCA_023259355.1 Comamonadaceae bacterium | reverse complement strand
GGTGCGCTGGTGCTGGCCGTGGGCCTGGCCTGGTGGCGCTACGGCCGCCATTTGCTCAGCGCGAGAGAGTTGCTGGCCACGCCGCTGTATGCGCTGTGGAAGCTGCCGGTGTACCTGGCCTATGCGCTGCGCCGGCGTTCGGGCTGGGTGCGCACCAAGCGCAACTCGGAGTAGGGCGCCGCCGCGTGCGCGGCCTGGACAGGTCCTTAACGCTTGCGCGGCTTGATCACGGCGGGCACGCCGACGGCGATGCAGTTGTCGGGCACGTCGCACACCACCACCGCGTTGGCGCCGATGCGCACATGGTTGCCGATGCGGATGTTGCCCAGCAGCTTGGCGCCGGCGCCCACGTCCACGTCGTCCCCGAGTTGTGGCGCGCACGGGTCTTCCACGCGCGCCAGGCCGATGACCACGCCGTTGCGGATGCGGCAGTGGTCGCCGAAGCGCGCGAAGCCGCTGACCACGATGCCGCCCGAATGCTCGATGACGAAGCCCTTGCCCACCGGCACCTCGCAGGGCAGCTCGATGCCGGTGATGATCTGCACGAACTTGTAGAGCAGCTTGTAGAGCAGCGACAGCGGCTTGCGCAGCAGCGCGGGGCGAACGCCGTAGCGCCAGCGCCCGAAGCGGTACACGAGCAGGGCCCAGAAGCCCTGGGCGCCCCAGTCACGGCCATGGGCGGCAAAGTCGGCGCGGATGTGGTCAAACATGGTTTTTTCTTTGTGTTTTCAGCATCGGGCCGGTGATGGGGTGCCGGGCTGCGCAAGGGTCAGCGTTGCGGCAGGGCCGGCATTGCCAGCGCGCTGGCGGTGGCCTTTGGTGCGGTGGCGGCGCGTTCGGGCAGGCCGAGGACCCAGGCGCGCAGCAGCGCTGAACGCATCAGCGCCCGGTGCAGCAGCATCGGCCCGGCCACGCCGATGACCAGCCCGGCCAGGACCTGCGGTGCCAGGGCCTGCACGCCGAGACGTTCAAGGCCGATGCGCGTGGCCGCCGTGAAGAAGGCGTGGAACAGGAAGACGGTGTAGGAGACATCGCCCACACGGCCCAGCCAGGCGGATTTCACGGGCCGCAGCCACAGGCCGGTGCTCAGCATCAGGCCGGCGGCGAGCATGGCCAGACTGTAGCGGTTCTGGTCGTGCGCCGGCGGCGCCCAGAGGGCCAGGACCAGGGCTCCGCCTGCCAGCAAGGCCGGCATGGCCCAGGGGCTGCGCAGCCGCTGCTGCCCGCCGTAGCGCACGAGGGCCATGCCGGCCAGGAAGTAGGGCAGCAGATAGACCATGCCCGCGACGCCGAACCAGATGAAGCCGGGATGGGCGAGGTATGCGGCGGCGGCAGCGGCAAAAACCAGTGCGAAGCCGCGCGGGCGCTGCAGCCATCCGCCGCGCTCGGCCAGCATGACCACCGCGAACACCAGGAACAGCGATTCGAGAAACCAGAAGTGCGCCACCGGGACGATGTGCAGCAGATGCCAGTCGATCACCTGCTGGTTGGTGCCCGGCACCAGGGCCTGCACGGCGGCGAACGCGGTGCCCACAGTCAGGGCCGGGACGACCAGCCGCCGGAACTTGTCGGCGAGGGCTGCGCCGCCGGCTTTCGGGCGCAGGCCGTAGAGGGCGCCGGCCAGCAGCGCGAACAGCGGCATGCGCACGGCGGCCAGGGTGTCGACCAGCAGACGCAGGGCGCCGTCGCCCACGCGCAGGCCGCGGCCGGGGTCGGCGCCCACCACGTGGTAGAGCACCAGCAGCAGGCAGGCCAGCCCGCGCAGCGATTGCAGTTGGGGGTTCATGGCTTGGGCTCCGACGGCACGGCGCCTTGCAGCGCCAGCAGGCGATGCACGGCCGGCTTCACGTTGACCAGATTCAGCCGGTCGCCACGGTCGCGCAGCGCGGTGTCGAGCAGCAGCAGCAGGCCGGCGAAGGCGCTGTCGACCCCCGTGGTGTGGCTGAGGTCCAGCGTCACGTCGCCGCCAACCCCCAGCAATTGGCCGAACACCGCCCGAACGGGCGCCAGGTTCGCCTCCCGCCAGGCGCCGTGCAGCCGGGCGTGCGCCACGCCGGAGCCGTGCGGACGTGTCACGCGGGCCTTGGCAAACTCGGCCTGCGCCGGTGCCTGCAGACGCTGCAGCAGTGCCAATGGCAGCACGCGCGTGGCGACCAGGCGCAGCAGCGCGAAGCCGTCGCGCGCATAGCGTTGCCACAGCCGGGGCTCTTCCTTGATGCGCCAGAGCCATTCGAGTCCGGTGCGCTGCATCCAGCGCGGCGCCCGCGCCACGGTGCCGGCGACGAAGTTCACCACGGCACCCAGGTGGCTCACCACGGGCGCATGCAGCTGGTCGAGGTTGCGCGAAATCCAGGCCTGGCCCTTGGCCGAGCCGAGCGAGACGACGAGGAAGTCCGCACCGCTGCCGTTGATGCGTTTGATCCAGTCGGCGCGGCTCATCTGTTGCACGTCGCCGAAGCCGGGATAGAGGTGGCCGGCCGCACGCATGGCCGCCGCGCCGTCCGCGAGGGCCTCGCAGGCCTGCTGGCCCACGCCTTCCGGCCCGCCGAAAAAGAACACCTTCCAGCGCTCGGGCGATTGCTGGCGCAGGAAGTCGAACAGGCCCGAGCCGCTCACGCGCTCGCGCACGGGCAGGCCGAGCAGCCGGGCCAGCCAGACCAGTGGCATGCCGTCGGCGACGCTCAGGTCGCTGCGGCACACGGAATCGCGGAATTCACCGTCGCGCTGGGCCGCGACGAGGAAGTTGAGGTTGGGGGTCGAGAGAAAGCAGCGGGTTTCGCGGGCCCGTGCGCGCTCCAGGCGACGGGCCGCCTGGCTGAGGCTCACCGCATCGAAGGGCAGGCCGAGCAGGCAGTGGACAGGGCGGTAGAAGTCGGTCATGGCGCGTTGTCGGGTTCGTTGGGCAAAGGGGGGCCGTTCGCAGGCGCGTGGAGCGCCTGCGTTCACGGGAATTTGAGTCGGGGCGGGGCCTTAGTGCAGCGCGTGGCCGGCGTGCATCAACGGGGGCCAGACGGCCCAGCCGCTGCCGGATCGCACGCGGTCCGTTGCCAGCCAGCAGGCGATCGCCAGCCAGTCGGCGGGAGACAACGGGCCGTCAACGCCGTGGTCGGGCATGGTCTGCACGATCAGGTCCAGCACCTCGCAGCGCACGGCGATCGCGCTCACGTCGCTGGGCGGCATGTCGCAGTGCACCAGGCCGGGGCGGTTGTCGTCACCCAGCGCCGAGCCGCTTGGGCCGTGGCCCAGGTAGACGATGTCCCAGCGGCGCGCGGCAAGGTGTTCCACCACGGCATCCTGGCTGCGCCAGAACGCCGCGTCGTGGCCCTGGTCGGACAGCAGCACCAGCACGCCGGGCGCACCGCGGCCGCGGGCCTGGTCGAGCGCGCGGCGCAGGGTCTCGCGCCAGGCGCCATTGGTGCCGAGGTCGAGCGACCACGGGGCCAGGCCGCATTGCCGTAGGCGACGCTGCACCGGTGCGTTGTCCGATGGCGCTGCATCGAGCACCACCACGTTGTCAAGGTAATCGGCGAGCTGCATGGCGACGTTCCGGCGGGCGGTGGTGTCAGTCGAACGAGGCCACGGCGGTTTCGACCGTCTCGTGGATGCAGAAGACGCGGTGCATGCGCATGAGTTCGAACAGCGCGCGCACCGAACGGGACATGGCGCACAGGCGCAGGTCGCCCTGGCGGCTGTTCGCGTCCCGCAGGCAGGCGATCAGCGCGCCCAGGCCCGAGCTGTCAACGAACTTCATGGCCGACATGTCCAGCACCACCCGGGTGTGGTCCTTCATGAGTTTCTTCATCGCGTCGCGGAAGTCGCGCACGTTGCTTGCGTCGAGGTTGTCCTCACGGCATTCGATGACGAGCACGCCGTTTTCTTTCGTGCGATCCAGCAATTCCATCGAGTTCTCCTTGATTTCGGGGTCTGAGTGTCAGTGTGGATTGAATTAAACCCGTGACGCGCCCCGCAAGTGTCATCAAAGTGTGGCGGGCGCCTGTCAGGGCTCGGCGAGGCGGCGCATCTCGGCTTTCAGCCGGGCCAGCGCTGCCGTGGGCCTGTCGGCGTCGCCGGCGGCACACGCCTGCATGGCCTGGCGCGCGAATTCGCCCAGTGCCGGGTAGCCAAAGCCGCCGGCGGCGCCGGCCAGGCGGTGCAGCGCCGCATGAAGCGCCTGGGCGTCGGGGGCGTCGTCGATCTCGCGCTCGCGCCGCGGCAGGCCCGCAACGAACTGGCGGCGAATCTGTTCGAACTGCGCGGCCAGCCCGGGGGCCAGCGCTTGCGGCGGCTCAGGCGGTGGGTCCGCGGCCATGTTGCCAGTAGATGCGGATGTCATTGGGCAGCGTCACCGGATCGAAGGGTTTCACGATGATGCCGGTGGCGCCGTGTTCGAGCAGGGCTTCCACCTCGTCCAGCATGGCCTTGGCGGTGAGGAACACCACGGGCACGCCGCGCATGGCCGGCAACTCGCGCAGCTGCGCCAGGGTCTGCGGGCCGCTCAGGCCGGGCATCATCACGTCGAGCAGGACGAACTCCGGGGCAAAGTCGGCCACGCGCGCCAGGGCCTCGTGGCCGCTCGCGCACAGGCAGAGTTCATAACCGCCGAGCCGCTGCAGGCTGAAGTCCAGAATCATGCGGATATCGGGATCGTCTTCCACGCACATCACGCGGGTCGGTCCGTCCATGTCATCTCCTTGAGGTGTTTGCCAGTTGTTCACGCACCCGCTCGACGAGCGGCTGCGGGCCGCCGTCCATGCCCGGCACCCAGGCCAGGCGCTGCGCGGCGGCGAAGCCGGCGTCGATCGAATCGCCGGTCAGCACGATGGCCTGCCGGGGTGCCAGGCTGCACAGTTCCGCGCAGAAGTGGTCGGCGCGCTCCTGGCCTTGCGGGTCGGCCACCAGGGCCGCGGGCGGGCCGTGGCGCGCCACCAGCGCCCGCGCTTGTGCCGCATCGGCGGCCGTCTCCACGCGCGACAGCGGCGCCAGCCATTGGGCCAGGCGGTCCAGGCGCTGGCGGTCGCGCGCCAGGCACAGCAGCCAGTGGGCGCCCGTCTGGTGCGCGGGCAGCACCAGGCTGAACGTCGAGCCCTGGCCCGGCGTGGACTCGGCGAAGATGCGCCCGCCCATGCGCTCGACCAGCAGGCGGCTGATGTACAGGCCCAGCCCGGTGCCGCCGACGGCGCGCCGGTCCGAGCTGTCGGCCTGCGCGAACTTGTCGAACAGGCGCGCGCGGAAGGCCGGATCGATGCCGGGGCCCTCGTCGATCACGTCGATGCGCCAGCCCTGCGGCACGCCGTACAGGGCCACGCGCACGGTCTGGCCGGCGCGGGAGTGCTTGATGGCGTTGGACAGCAGGTTGGCCATGATCTGCAGGAAGCGGTCGGGGTCCACGAAGGCCCGTGGCGACGCGGCCGTGCCGGACCATTGCAGGATGACGCCGCCGCGCTGCGCATACCCGTCGTTGGCCGCGATCGCCTCGGCCATCAGGGTGTCCAGCGCCGAGGCCCGCGTCTGCAGCGCCATACGGTTGCCCTCGAGCTTGGTCAGGTCCAGCACGTCGTCGATCAGGCGGCTCAGCCGGTCGCCGTTGCGCCGGGCCACGGCGGCCAGCTCCTGGGCCCCGGCAGGCAGCGGGCCGGCCACGCCGGCGGTCAGCAGGCCCAGGGCGCCGATCACCGAGGTCAGCGGCGTGCGCAGCTCGTGGCTCACGGTGGCGAGGAATTCGTCCTTCATGCGTTCCACGCGGCGTTGTTCGCTAAGGTCGTGCAGCGCGATGGTGGTGTAGGTCTGGGGCCCGATGGACCAGTTGCCGACCGACACGCTCAGCGGCAGCCGTTGGCCATGACGGTCCGTCAACTCGATCTGGCGTGTGCCCGGCAGGTCAGCCAGGTCCAGGCCGATCACGCTGTGCAGGGTTTCTCCCACCGGCTCGGTCGTGGCCAGCAGCTGCCGGGCCGTGCGGTTGGCCTCGCTGATGCGGCCGTCGGCGTCGACCGTGATGACCGCGTCGGCAATGGATTCGTGGATCGCCTGCTGGCGCTGCGCCAGCCCCGCCAGCCGCGCCTGCAGGCCCAGCACGCGCTGGTAGTGGCGCAGCTTGGCCTCCAGCAGCGGCGGGTTGACCGGCCGCGGCAGGTAGTCGTCCGCGCCGCGCGACAACGCATGGATGAAGTGCTGTTCGCCGCGCAGCGACGACGTGACGATGACCGGCAGCCAGCGGTCGCTCACCTGCTCGCGCACCAGGCGGGTGACTTCAAAACCGTCGAGGTCGGGCATCAGCAGGTCCAGCAGGATGATGTCGGGCCGCTGCGTGGCGACGCACTGCAGCGCCTCGGCGCCGCTGCCGGCCCGCACGGTCCGGTGGCCGAGCGATTCCACCAGCTGCGCGAGGGCATTCAGCGAGGCCTTGATGTCATCGGCCACGAGCACGGTCAATGGGGGTTCGGCCCGGGGCGCTTCGGGTGCGGGGGGCTGGGCATTCATGGGCGTAAGGCGTGCTTTCCGGCCGGGTGGGGTTTCCCGGCATCGTACCAAGAGGTTCACAAAGTGGTCACAAGTGACCGGCCGCAACGGGCTGTAATTGCGCTCAGCAACGAGAACACCGCACCGAGGACCCGATATGAACGACGTTTCCCAGCCCCGCATTCGCGACCCGCGCATCAACCGCCTCATGGCCGCGACGCAGCGCCTGCGCTGGCGCGCTGTGACGCGCAGCCTGGCCGTGGCCAAGCGCGCGCTCGACATCGCCGTGGTCCTGCCCGCGCTGGTCGTGCTCGCGCCGTTGTTCGCGCTCGTCGCCCTGGCGATTCGTCTGCACGATGGCGGCCCGGTGCTGTTCTGGCAGAAGCGCGTCGGACTGAATGGCCGCGAGATGGCGTTCCCGAAGTTCCGCTCGATGTGCGTGGATGCCGAGGCGGTGCGCGCACGTATCGAGGCACAGAACCAGCACGGCCAGGACGGCGTCACGTTCAAGATGAAGCGCGATCCGCGCATCACGCCCGTGGGCCGCTTCATCCGCCGCTTCAGCATCGACGAGCTGCCGCAGCTGTGGTGCGTGCTGGCGGGCGGCATGACGCTGGTCGGGCCGCGGCCGCCGCTGCCGGCCGAAGTGGCCCGCTACAGCCTGCTGGACCGCCACCGCCTGAGCGTCAAGCCGGGCCTGACGTGCATCTGGCAGGTCAACGGCCGATCGGAGATTCCGTTCGAGCAGCAGGTGCAGATGGACATCGCCTACATCCAGCAGCGCTCCTTCGGCACCGACCTCAGGCTGCTCGCCCAGACCCTGCC
Source organism: Comamonadaceae bacterium (assembly GCA_023259355.1). GTDB lineage: Bacteria > Pseudomonadota > Gammaproteobacteria > Burkholderiales > Burkholderiaceae_C > JAHFQI01. The sequence goes on along the minus strand of JAHFQI010000159.1, from coordinate 1,657 downwards.
CGCCGTGGTGCGCGGCCGCGGCGCGTATTGAACCGCGGCATAGCCCAGCCCTCTTTCCCAACTTTGATACCGAGTCCCCCATGCAATCCAACGAATCCGCCGATGCCTGCACGCCGCCGCGCGTGGTCCTGTTCATGACGGCGCCCAGCGCCGGCGACGTCCCCGTCAGCGGGCCGCTGCCCGCCAGCCTGCTGCCGTTCGGCAGCGCCACCTTCGCCGAGCGCGTGCTCGACAGCTGCGCCCGCGCCGGCCTGACCGAGATTGACCTGGTCGTGAGCGAGCAGCCCGAGAAACTGCGCAAGCAGCTCGGCGACGGCTGGCGCTGGGGTGTGAAGCTCAACTGGCACCTGGCCAAGGAATCGGCCACGCCCTACGGCCTGCTGCACGCCATGGGGTTCGCGCCGGGCCAGCGTGTGTTGATCGGCCACGGTCACCGCTGGGTGGCCGACAGTGTGGTGCGCGCCCTGGCTGAAGCCGACCGCGCCGCCGTGCGTGTGGGGCCGGCGGTGGCCTGGACCGGCTGGGTCAGCATGGACAGCCTTTTCCTGAATGCCATTTCGCCCCATGCCGATTACGCCGCGCTGGCCGAGGTGGCGGTGAGCCTGCAGTCGCGCCAGTGCCTGATGGTGCCGCGCGGTGAATTCGCCTGGGGCGGCACGGCGCTGGAACTGCTGCAGGCGCAGGAGCTGGCGCTGCGCGACGAATCGGGCCTGCATGTGCCCGCGACCTGGCTGCGCTTTCCCTGGGGGGCGATGAGCCCGGATGCCAGCGTGCACCCGCAGGCGGCGATCCAGGGGCCGGTGCTGGTCGGCCCGCGCTGCATGGTGGACCGCGACGCGCGTGTCGGGCCCGGCGTGGTGTTGAGCCGCGACGTGCTCGTTTCCGGCGGCGCCGTGGTGCGCGATGCGCTGATCCTGCCCAACACCTATGTGAGCGGCAGCGTGACGCTGGACCACGCGGTGGTGCAGGGCAACGTGGTGCAGGACCTCACGTGGTCCGCGCGCACGACGCTGCCGCAGCGTGATGGCGTGCTGGGCACGCTCGCGCCGAAGGCCGCGCCGCGCGCCGACTGGAGCGGGCGGCTGCTGGCGGCCCTGCTGGCCCTGTTGCTCGCGCCGGCGTTGGTCGCGGTGGCCCTCTCGCAGTGGCTGCGGCGCCGGCCCGCCGGCTGGCGGTCCATCGATGTCGTGACCGGCCGCAACGAGGAAAACGGCTGGTTGCAGCGCACCTGGCTGCGGGACGGGGCGCTGCACGCCGGCCTGGCGGGCTGGCTGCAGGGGCGCTATGGCGCGCTGCTCGACGTGGCGCAGGGACGCCGCCACTGGTTCGGCATCCGGCCCCGCGGGACGGCGCAGTGGTATGCCCTGCGGCGCGACTGGCAGGTGCTGTTCAGCCACCAGCCCGTGGGCTTCTTTCATGCCCCTTCCTGGATCGACCTGGCCGGCCACCCCGACGGCGAGGCCCTGGCCGCGGCCGATGCCTACTTCACGGTCCGCGCCTCGCTGGGCGAGCGCCTTCGCACGCTGCTCGCGCTGGCCCGCACGTTCCGCCTGGCCGAAGCGCAGCTGTGAGGGCCGCGCTGGCGATGGCCGGTGACGCTCAGCGCTTGCCCAGGGTCGCCAGCACCGCGCCGGCGTCGGCGTCTTCCACGCAGGGC
>JAHFQI010000158.1:2696-8984 GCA_023259355.1 Comamonadaceae bacterium | reverse complement strand
CCCTGCACCTCCATCAGTGCATCGACCAGCAGCTGGTCGCCCGTGCCGTTGAAGTTGCCTCGGCGGTACAGCGCGCCTTCGGTGATGGCGAGTTTCTCGGCCAGCCTGGCCTCATAAGGCGCGCGGACCTTGGTGATCAGCGCGTCCATCTCGCGGTCGGCCGGCAGCATGTTGGCGAACACCGGCAGCAGCTTGTAGCGGAAGTCCGCCACCTTCTTGTCCTTGACGTCGAAGTCCAGCACGCCGAGGAACTTGCTGTTGGAGCCGGCATTGGTAACGATGGTCTGGCCACCCTTGTTGCTCACGATGGAGGCCACGGGCATGCCGTCGTGCGTGTGGCCGCCCAGGATGGCATCGATGCCGCTGATGCGGCCGGCCATCTTGAGGTCCACGTCCATGCCGTTGTGCGACAGCAGCACCACGACCTGGGCGCCCTTGGCGCGTGCTTCATCCACGGTCTTCTGCATGGTTTCTTCCTGGATGCCGAAGCCCCAGTCAGCCACCATGTAGCGCGGGTTCGCGATCGGCGTGTAGGGGAAGGCCTGGCCGATGATGGCGCAGGGCACGCCGTTGATCTCGCGCATGACGTAGGGCTTGAACACCGGGTCGCCGAAGTCGTTGGTCTTGATGTTCTGCGCGATGAACTCAATCTTGCCGGCAAAGTCCTTCTCGACAATGTCCTTGACGCGGTCCTGCCCCAGGGTGAACTCCCAGTGGCCGGTCATCAGGTCCACGCCGAGCAGCTTGCACGCATCGACCATGTCCTGGCCGTTGGTCCACAGCGCCGTACCCGAACCCTGCCAGGTGTCGCCACCGTCCAGCAGCAAGGCACCGGGGCGGCTGGCCTTCATGCGCTTGACCAGCGTGGCCAGGTGCGCGAAGCCGCCGACCTTGCCATAGCGGCGCGCGGCCTTTTCGTAGTCCAGGCTGCTCAGGGCATAAGCCTCCGCGGTGCCGGGGCGCACCCCGGCCACTTTGAGCAGGTGCTCGCCGACCAGGTGCGGCAGCTTGCCGGCCATGGCGCCGACGCCCATGTTGATGCTGGGCTCGCGGAAATAGATCGGCTTGAGCTGCGCGTGACAGTCGGTCATGTGCAGGAACGAGACGTTGCCGAATCTGGGAATGTCATACAGGCCATTGGCGGCCGTGGCCGCATCGGCCTCGGCGTAGGCACCCAGCCCCATGCCGGCCATGGTGCCCGCGCCCATGACCTGGAAAAATTCGCGTTTGGTTAGATTCATGGCTTTGGCCTGTCTCGCAAAATATTAAGTGATTGCTGATATTTGAAAGCCCAAAAAACCCGGGCCAGCCGGGTTCGGGGTGGGGTTGCCGGTTACTGGTTCACCGGCGATTTCGGGTCGAGCAGCAGCGCAACGAGGTCGCGCACCTGCGCCTCGCTGAGGATGCCCATGTGGCCCGCGCGCGGCATGTTGGAGCAGGCGTTGAAGGCCTTGGCGTTCCAGATCTTGCCCCAGGTGTATTCGACGATGGGCCTGGCCGCTGCGCTGGACGGATCGGTCACGCCGCGGAGCTTGCCGTAGTTGGAGAGGCTGGGCCCGATGGTGCCGAAGGAGATTTCCTTCTTGTCGATCTGGTGGCAGTTGTAGCAGTTGCCGCCGTTGGGCGTCTTGTCGTCGTCGGTCCAGGTCAGGCCGCGCCCACTCTGGGCGATCTTTTCGCCCTCTTTCCAGTCACCCAGGAACTTGCCGTCGGAAGGCCATTTCACGGTCTTGAGGTTGGCGGCTTCCAGGGCCTTGGCGGTAGCCTCGTCGAGCGGCTTGCCCGCCACGTCGGCGGCGCTGCAGGCCTTGAGCGTCTCGTCGGTGTCGAGCACGGCCACCTTGACGATGCCCTCATCGCGAAAGGAAGCCTTGACGATGTCGCCCGTCAATTTGTCCAGATCGACCGGGCCGGAGGCCGTGGCACAGCCGGCCACGATGGCGGCGGACGCCAGCAGCGAGAGGGGGATCTTGTGTTGCTTTTTCATGAGTGGGCCTCCTGATCGATCAACGCTTGATGGCCGGCGCCACCGACGCGGAACCCTGGCTGTTGACGCCCAGGTACACCCCGAGGGCGACGGTGGCGTCGCTGCCAAAGCCCGGGTACGGGAAACGCTGCTGCCGGTAGCAATCATTCAGCCGCTGCTGCATGGCCCACATCTGGCCGTTGGAGACGCGGTAGGCCGGCCATGCGGCGAAACCAACGCCGTCGCCCGGGTTCCTGGTGAGGTTGGGCAGGTCCTGCAGGCGGATGCGGGTGTTGTCCTGCCCGTGGCACGACGCGCAGGCGAAGTCATGAGGCCCGCCACGCTGGAAGAACAGGCGCTTGCCGACTTCGTAAAACACCTTCTCCTGCGGATGGACTTGCGAGAGGTTGAACTTCATGCCCTTGGACTCGGCCGAGACCCAGGTGGCCAGCGCCGTCAGGTTGTTCTGCTCACCTTGGCCAAACGGCGTCTTCGCGATCTCGGCGGCGTTGAACCCCTGCAGGGTTTCCATGCAGGTCAAGAGGCGCGACTCCAGGTCCTGCATCCGTCGGGTGTCGGCAAAGTAGCGCGGCAGTTCCACAAACGCCCCTTTCACCACGCCGGGGCCCTTGCCCAGGTCGCATTTTTCGAGCGACGCGCTCTTCGGCCCGCGTTTTTGCTTCCACAGGTCTTCGCCCTTGGCCTCGTAGAGGTCCGCCGGGTTGCCGTCCTGCAGCATGGCGCGGTATTCCTCGATGCTCTGGACCGCCGACTTCTGCGCGAAAGCGCCCGTGGCGGCCAGGCACCCCAACGCCAGCAGCGAAATCAATCTCGTCATCCTCATGGTGGCCTCGTATGGTTATTGGAAACAAGCAGCGAGAAAAAAAGGGTGAAGCAAGCCCCACCCTTTCTTGAATCCGCCGCGCCAATCAGGACACAGTGGCCTCGTCGCTGCGTGTGTCGCCCTTGTTGTCTTTCCAGGTCACGGCGATCTTGTCGCCCGCCTTCGCACCCTTGACGGTGAACTGCAGGAAAGGGTTCTTGGACACGGAGGGACCCCACTCCGCCGTCATGACGGATTTGCCGTTGTGCCTGGCCTCCACCTCTTGGATGTACCAGGCGGGAACGGTTTTGCCGGCGGCGTCCTTGCGCTGGCCGGACTCCATCTCGTGGCTCATCAATATGCGGACGGTGGTTTTGTCGCCTGCTGCCTGGGCGCGGATGCGCATCGGATCTGCCATGTCTTTCTCCTAATCAGTCATTCAAGAATTTGGGGGGATGCGTGCCCGGCTCAGCCGCCGCAGCCACCCAGGGTGACCTTGACTTCCTTCTTCGCGTACAGCGCCCTGCCGTCGGCCATGACGGCAACGGCGAACACATCGGACGACTGGCCCATCTTGGTTCGTGTCGCGAAGTTCGGCTCCACGCTGTCGGTCAGGTGGAACACGGCCACCAGGGCCGCCGGGTTCTTTTCCACCAGAACCAGGATCTGCTTGACGCCGGCCAGCGCCGTGCTGGCGCCCACCGGCACCACGGCCCCGTTTTCGGCGATGTCCGGGCCGGTGATGGTGACGTCCTTGCTTTCGACCGGCGCGCCGGCGCCCAGCGCCTTCAAGGCTTCGGGCAGGCTCTTGGCTTCGAAAGCCGTCTTGTTGTAGGCCGCGTGGGCGTATTGGGGAAACAGCCCCGTGGAAGCCAGAAGACCGGCCACCACGGCGCTTTGCCTGAGTGTCTCGCGACGAGTCTGCATATCAAATCTCCTTGTTAAGTGCATGCTAATAAAAATTGGGGGTGAGGGTAACCGTGAATTCCCGGCCCTACTTGCCCGCGCCCGATGCCAGCCACGCCGCAATGGTTTTGGCATCGGCATCGCTCAAGGGCTGCGGCGGCATGGGGATGGGCCCCCACACGCCCGAGCCGCCGGACTTGATCTTTCCGGCCAGGTAGTCCGCCTTGCCCGGGTGTTTTTTTGCGACGTCGGCAAAGGCCGGGCCGACGATCTTGTTGCTCATGCCGTGGCAGGCCGTGCAGCTGTTCTTGACGGTCAAGGCGATGGCCGCCTTGTTGTCCGGCCCGACGCTGTCGGCTTTCGCCGCCGGCTGGCCAGCGGGCACCGCCTGCGCCAGCGCCTGGGGGGCGGTCGCCATGGGAGCGGGGCCGCTGGTCCGGCGTTCCGGCTGGCTGGTGTCGGCACCGCGTTGGGGGCCCACGGCGCGGTTCTGCTCCATCAGGTTGCCGTGGGCGTTGCGGGCGAACTCGGGCAGGAACGAAGCCACAGTGGGCTCGGTTGCACAGTGCTTCATGCAGGCGACATTGGCCGTGTCCGCCTTCTTCGTGCCGCCAAACTCCTGGCCCGGCCACATGGCGTGTTTCGTCTGCATGCCATTGCGGTTCGGCATGCGGGCCTGCACCTCGGCGATGTTCTTGTCGGACAGCGTGAAGTTCTCCGGCACCACGCCGGAGAGGTTCAGCAGGAACGCCGTCACGGCGTAGACCTCCTCGGTCGTCAGCGACTTCGGTGCGGTCCAGGGCATGGCACGGTTGATGTAGTCCCACACGGTGGACAGCGTGGCCACCTTCATGAACGTCGTGCGTCCGCCCGTGGGATCCTGCAGCTTGGCCACGCGGCCGGTCTTGATATCGTCGGCGGTGGTGCCGCCGATCAACGGATTGAACACCTCGTTGGATTCGCCGAACACCCCGTGGCAATGAGCGCACTGGGTTTCCCAGACCTCCTGCCCCTTGGCGACGGTGCCGGCACCCGGCGGCAGGCCCTTGAAGTCCGGGCGCACATCGATGTCCCACGCCGCGACTTCTTTCTGCGTCGCGTCCCGCCCCACGCCCGGGTACTTGCCGGCGCCCTGCGCGCCGGCCAGGCCGGCCACGGCCATCAGGGCGATCGTCAGTACGGCTTTATGAAAGCTGGACATTCTTGATCTCTCCGTTTTCCTGGACCAGCCACGACTGGATCGCGTTGTTGTGGTAGATCGAGCGCGTGCCGCGCACGGCGCGCAGCTGCTGGTAGGTCGGCTGCACAAAGCCGGTGTCGTCGGTGGCGCGGCTCTGGATGATCGCGGCCTTGCCGTCCCAGACCCAGTCGATGTTGAACCGGGTCAACGCCTTGGACAGCACCGGGGTCTCCAGGCGCGCCTGGCGCCAGTTGCGCCCGCCGTCCACCGACACATCCACCTTTTTGATCTTGCCCTTGCCCGACCAGGCCAGGCCGGTGACGTTGTAGAAGCCCTTGTCCAGCAGCACCTGGCCGCCGGACGGCGTGGTCACCACGCTCTTGCATTCCTGGAGGTTGGTGTACTGGCGGTGCGTGCCGTCCGGCTGAAGGTCCATGTAGTGGATGGCTTCGTCTTTTGCCGCATACGGCTTGTCGCCCACCTCCACGCGCCGCAGGTATTTCACCCAGCTCACGCCCTGCACGCCCGGCACCACCAGGCGAAGGGGGTAGCCGTTCTCGGGCCGCAGCATTTCGCCGTTCTGGCCGTAGGCGACGATCACCTCGCCCGACAGGATCAGGCTCATGGGGATGGTGCGCGTCATGGACGAACCGTCTCCGCCTTCGGCCAGCACGAACTTCCCGTTCCTGAGGTCCGCGCCTGCGAGCTCCAGCAGCGTGATCAGCGGCACACCGGTGAATTCGCTGCAGGAAATCATGCCGTGCGTGTATTGCACCGTGGGCACAGCCACGTTGCCCCATTCGGCGGCGGTGTTGGCGCCGCACTCGATGAAGTGAAAACGCGACACGGACGGCAGACGCATGATCTCGTCCACGGTGAACACCTTGGGTGTCTTGACCATGCCATTGACCATGAAGCGGTGCTTGGAGGGGTCGATGTCCCACCAGCCCTGGTGGTGCCGCTCGAAATGCAAGCCGCTGGGTGTGACGATGCCGAACAGGGACTGCAGCGGCGCGAAGGACACCGAGGCCTGGGTGGTCTGCGTCAGGCCTGGGCTCCGCCGGCGCTGGATGTTGGCCTCGAACTTCGATGGCTTGCCGTAGCCGCCGTCACTGGCGACCCCCTGCCCGAGCGCCTTGCTGTGCTCCGGCAGATTCAGGATGTTGGGGTCGCCGCCCTCCGTGGGCACCGGGTTGCCTTGCGCCATCGCCATGGGGACGGCCGCGCCGGCCGCAGCCGCGGCAAAGGCGCCGCGAATGAAGTCGCGACGGCCCTGCCGGCCCTCGGCCCACACGGTCTTGATGCCGTCCTTGCTCAGGAAGTTTTCAGGCGCCTTCTGCACCCTTCCAGAGTGGATGTCTTGTTGCTTCACGCCAGCTCCTTGATTCATTCATCTATTTCTAATATTACCAA
>JAHFQI010000158.1:0-2596 GCA_023259355.1 Comamonadaceae bacterium | reverse complement strand
GTCAGCTTGTGATTGGGGTCCAGGTAAATCATGGGCAGCGACTGCTCGTGGGACTCGCGGATCTTGACCGATGACGACAGGTAGGGCTGCAGCACCGGCAGGCCTTCATCGATCAACTCCTGCACCATGCGCTGGGGCAGGTTGGCTCTGGGCTGGAACTGGTTGACCACGATGCCTTCGACGGCCAGATCGGGGTTGTGGTCGGCCCGGATTTCCTGCACGTTTTCCATGAGCGTGTAGAGCGCCTTGCGCGAGAACTCGTCGCAGTCGAACGGAATCAGGCAGCCGCGCGCGGCGATCAGGGCCGAGCGGGTGTAGAAGTTCAGCGCCGGCGGCGTGTCGATGTAGATGCGGTCGTAGGACTCGCCCAGCTTCTGCAGGGCCTCGCGCAGCTTGTAGAGCTTGTGGCGCGATTCCAGCTTGCCTTGCAGCTCATCCAGCGCCGCGCTGGAGGGCATCAGGTGCAGCCCTTCGTGCGGGGTTTCCACGATGTATTCGCCGGGGGCCACGCTGCGCAGGCTGTAGCTCAAGGTGTTTTCGAAAAAGCCCGCCACGTTGGGCTGGTCGTCGGCTGCGCTGTCGCCCAGCAGGTAGCTGCTGGAGTTGCCCTGCTGGTCCAGGTCGATCACGAGGGTGCGCAGCCCCTGGCTGGCGCTGATGGCGGCGAGGTTGCAGGTGATGGTGGATTTGCCAACCCCACCCTTCTGGTTGAAAACGACGAGCGGCATGGCGAGATTCCTTTGGGACTGAGCGAAATAAGTGAACGATGGGATGTCCCGATTGTGCCCAGCTTCAAAGCCGGGACATCAGACCCGCGTGGCGCGCCGGGCCTGTTGCAGCCGCTCGTCCAGGTAGGCCCCGTAGAAATCGGGCAGGTAGCCGCCCACCAGCCGCTCAGCCACTTCCACGCCGCCAGGCCCGAAGAACAGCACGGTGGGCGCCACCTTGATGGCCCAGCGGCGGACCATCCGGTCGTGGGTCAAGGCCTGCCCCTGAAAATCCCTGAGCGGTCGGGCGGTCCACATGTCCACCTGCACGATGTCGAGCCGGCTTTCGGCATGCAGGGGTGCAAGGTAATTGTTGCGCGCCACGTGGCAAAACGGGCAACCGTCCAAGCTGACCATGACCACCAGCGGCTCGCCGTGGCGCAGCGCCCGCGCGAGTTCATCCGCCAGCAAGGCCGCTACCGGCAGCTGCGCGGACGCTGCCTGGGCCACAGGCCACAAGGCGCCCAGGCCGGCGGCCACGAGCACCTGGCGCCGGCGTCGCGAGAACGAGGCGGCTGGCCGCGAAGCAGGCCGATCAATCATTTGGCGTCGCGCTCCATCAGCAGGTAGGTGTTGTAGGCATTCATGCGGTTGGCCGCCCGAAACAGCGGCAAGTGCTCGAACGGGCTCCAGTCGGTGGCCCGGTAAGCGTCCTCGAACGGCTCCATGTTGCGCGCGGCCTCGCCCATCGACTTGCGCAGGTAGGCCAGGTAGTCGCGTGTGAGCTGTATGTCCTTGCGCGCCTCCGTGGAGATCGGTCCATGTCCGGGCACGACCGTGGTCGCGTCAAACGCCAGCAGCATGTCCAGCGCCTGAATCCAGTGACCGCTGTCGGCCTGCCCCACGAACGGGATGCGGCTGCGGAACACCAGGTCGCCCGCGAACAACACCTTCTCCTGCGGCAGATAGACCACGAGGTCTTCCACGGTGTGGGAGGGGCCCACATGCTTCAGCAGGAGACGCACGCCGCCCACCGTGAGGGCTTTGTCGCCGTCAAGCCATTCGTCGGCGGGCACGAGCCGGGTCTGGTCGTCCACCCAGGGGGCCAGGTCTTTCCGGGAAGTTTCGAGCCGCTGCCGAGCGGTCTCGGAGTTGAGGTAGTCCAACGCCGCGCGGTGCGCAATGATGTGCGCGCCCTGCTGCTTGAACGCCTGCAGGCCGTAGATGTGGTCCGCGTGGTAGTGCGTGACGATCACGTGCGTCACGGGCTGGGGCGTCACCTTCCGGATCTCGGCCAAGAGCCGCTGCGCCAGCGCCGGCGAGCCCAGCGCATCGACCACCACCACCCCCGCGGGGGTGACCACGAAGGCCGCGTTGGAGATGAAGTTCTGGTTCGCGCTGGAGCCTAAAGCGGAGAACCCTTCCACGTACCAGGCCGACGGCGACACCTGAACCGCCTTCATGACCGGCGCTTCCTGTGCCAGCGCCGGGTGCAGCGGCGACAAAGCCAGCAGAAAGACCCTCCACGCCCATCCGGCCCTTCGCAGAACCGCTTCAATGTATTTCATTCATCCTTCCTGACTCATTCATCAAATACACCGTGACCGCACCGGAACTGACGCGGCAACAACTGCCGGCACTCTCGGTGACTTGACCGTCATCAACATGCCGTCGAAACCGAAGCCAAGGCAACTGAAGACCGAGGCAGCGCCGTCACTTGCCGCTGAGGTACTCGGCGACCGCGGCCATTTCGAGCGGCGTCATCCTGGCGACGATGGAATGCATCACGGCGTTGTCGTTGGTGCGCTCGCGCTGGTTGAACAGCTTGAGATGGCTTTCGGTGTACGAGGCAAACTGGCCCGCCAGGCGCGGCAAGGCGGCGGTCCCCA
>JAHFQI010000157.1 GCA_023259355.1 Comamonadaceae bacterium | reverse complement strand
GAGGGCTATTTCTACGACTACTGCCAGGGCTCGCGGGCGCTGCAGGACGCGGGCAAGGAGCCCGGCGAGCAGGAGCGCCGGTTCTTCTTCTTCCCGTGGTGGCGGCACCCTGAGTACCGGTCGCGCGAAAGCGCCGTCATCACGGCCGAGCGGACGGCGTATTTCGACGAGCTTGAAAAGGTGATCGGCGAGCCGCTGCCCCTGGCGCGGCGCCTGTGGTACGTCGGCAAGGCGTCAATCCTGGGCGACGACATGCTGAGGGAGTACCCGAGCACCCCGGATGAGGCGTTCCTCGTCTCGATTCAAGGCGCGTACTACGCCCGCGAGATTCGTGACGCCCGCAAGGCCGGCCGCATCACCAAGGTGCCATACCAGCCCGGCGCGCTGGTTCATACCTGGTGGGATTTGGGCATTCACGACATGATGGCGATCTGGTTCGTGCAGCGGATCGGCCGAGAACTGCACGTCATCGACTACTACGAGAACAACGGCGAGGGCATGGCCCACTACGCCAAGGTGCTGCAGGACCGGGGCTACCTGTACGGTGCGCACGTCGGCCCGCACGACCTGGAAGTCCACGAGCTGGGCGGCGGGGAAGGAGAGGGCATCACCCGCAAGGAAACCGCGCGCCGGCTGGGCATCAACTTCACGGTGGCGCCCGGTCCGGGCAGTATTTCGCAGGCCGACGGCATTCAGGCCGTGCGCAACCTGCTGCCGATCGCCTGGTTCGACGAGGAAAAGTGCGATCAGGGCATCAAGTGCCTGGAGTCCTACCAGCGTGAGTGGAACGAGTCGCTTGGGACGTACAGAAATCAGCCGCTGCACAATTGGGCCTGCCACGGGGCCGACGCATTCCGGCATGGCGCCATCGGCGACGCCAAGACGGTGACAGTTCGAGCGCAGCCCGTGGTGCAAACATCAGCGAAAGGATGGACATGACACAGCAAGTCGAAGTCGATTTCGGGCCGATCGCGGACGTGGTTTGCCGTATCGTGGGGCCGGCGGCCATCCCGCATCCGGATATTCGGCCGCGCCGCGACAACGTCGAGGTCAGGATCGGCGAGGCCGGCAAGGCGGGCAAGGTGCAGTTCCGCTTCATGCACCTTGACAGCTTCCTCGTCGAGTTCGAGGTCGACGTGTCGGCATTCATGCGCGACCCGGAGGGGTACTTGGGCGGAATCGTGCGTGATCTGTCGCTGATGGTCGAGAATGCGCGCCGTAATCGGCAGGCGCAGACCGCGATCTACCTGACCGCATCGTCGGAAGTCCACTGATGGCGTCCGGGCTCATCATCACCAAGAACAACGCCGACCTGATCCGCGAGGAGCAGGAGCAGCAGGACAAGGCGGGCGGTGATCGTGAAGCGTTCGAGTCGCAGCTTGCGGCCCACATCCGCAAGGTGTGGGAGCGCAACCGTCGAGCCAAGGAGAACGTGCAGGACCGCATGCTCAAGTGCATGCGCCAACGAAATGGCGAGTACGACGCCGAAACCCTGCAAGAGATTCGCAAGCAGGGCGGCTCAGAGATTTACATGATGCTGACCGCGACCAAGTGCCGGGCGGCGAAGTCTTGGATCACCGACATCGAAGTGCCGACCGGCGACCGGGCCTGGTCGCTGGAGCCGACGCCGATCCCGGACCTGCCACCCGAGCAAGCGCAGAAGGTGCAGGAAGCGGCGACCGCGAAGTACCGCGAGCAGATGGCCAACGGCGAAGTGCAGGCCGACCAACAGACCTGGCTCGTGATGATGCAGCAGGCCCAGGAAGCGGCGCGGCGGGCGATGGAAAAGCAGGCCGAGGAGTCCATGGAGCGCATGTCAAGGCGCATGGAAGACCAGCTCGTCGAGGGCGGCTGGGTGACGGCGATGGAAGCGTTCATCGACGACCTGGTGACGTTCCCGTCCGCGATCCTCAAGGGGCCAGTGGTGCGCAACCGGCCGACGCTCAAGTGGGGGCCGAATTTCGAGCCGATCCAGGCCAACGAGCTGCGCGTCGAGTTCGAGCGCGTGAGCCCGTATGACGCCTACCCATCGCCGTATGCCACGACGCCGCAGGAAGGGGACTTCATCGAGCGCGTGCGCCTGTCTCGCAGGAGCCTGTACCAGGCGCAGGGAATCCCCGGCTACAGCGCCGAGAACATCCGCGAAGTATTGGAGGAATACGGCCGCGGCGGTCTGCGCCAGTGGCTGTGGCGGGACTACGACCGGGCGCGGCTGGAAGGACGTGGATCGACGGCCGAAATGAACGACCCCAACACCATTGATGGACTGCATTTCTGGGGCAGCGCCCAAGGGCTGCTGCTGCTGGAGTGGGGATTGCCGGCCGAGTTGGTGCCGGACGTGCTGGCCGAGTATGAGATCGAGGCGATCCTGATCGGGCGCCATGTCATACGGGTGCGGCTCAACGATGACCCGCTGATGCGCCGGCCGTACTACAAGTCGAGCTTCCACCAGTTGCCGGGCGCGTTCTGGGGCTTGTCGCCGCCGGAGTTGATGGCCGACATCGAGCAGGTCTGCAATTCCACGGCGCGGGCTCTGGTGAACAACCAGGCGATCGCCAGCGGCCCGCAGGTCGAGGTGTACATGAACCGGCTGGCCGACGGCCAGAACGTGACCAGCATGTACCCGTGGAAGATTTGGCAGATGAAGGATGATTTGGGCGGCAGCAACAACCGCGCGATCAGTTTCTTCCAGCCGAATTCGATTTCGGCCGAGTTGCTGGCCGTCTACGAACAGTTCGAGCGGCGGGCCGACGATGCCACGCAGATTCCGCGCTATGCCTACGGCAACGAGCGCGTGGGGGGCGCGGGTGCCACCATGGGCGGCCTGCAGCTATTGCTCAACTCGGTCGCCAAGGGCATCAAGGAAGTCGTGATGCAGATCGACCTGGGCGTTGTCGTGCCGGCCATCGAGCAGCTGTACACGTTCAACATGCTGTATGACCCCGACCCGACCATCAAGGGCGACGCCAAGGTCCGTGCCCGCGGCGCGACGGCGCTGATTGCCAAGGATCAGCAGCAGCAGCGGCGCGAACAGTTCCTGGCGCAGACAGCCAACCCGATCGACATGAGCATCATCGGACGGGAGGGCCGGGCGGTGGTGTTGCGCGCGCAGGCCGAGACACTGGACCTGCCGGAACCGATCGTGCCGGAAGCCTACGAACTGCGTGAGCAGGCGAAGAACCAGCCGCCACCGCCGGAAGTCGTGGCGCAGGAGCTGGAGAAGGCCAAGCTCCAGATCAGTGCCCAAGCGGTGCAGCAGGACGCCCAGATCGAGGCCGCGCGCCAACAGCACGAGACGGCCTTGCAGGACGACGAGCAAGAGCATGAAGTCGAAATGGCATTGCTCAAGGGCCGGCTTGAAGACCTGTCGCGCCGAATGCAGGCGAATGCAGCGAAACCGAAGCAGGTCGCATGACACCCGTCGACGAACGATTGCTCAAGGCGATGGCGGGGCTGCGGTACGACAACCGTTTCACGATCGTCATGGAGTGGTTCAGCGACAGCCTGGCCGACCAAGACCAGAAGATGCGCCGCCTGAGCGGCGAGCCCCTTATCCGTGCCCAGGGCGAGTCCCTGTGCCTTGAACGTGTGCTTGAGATCGCCGGCTCTGCCGACGCGTTGCTCAAGCGGTAATCCCCCGGACCCCGCCCGCAAGGGTGGCCCGGACCCCAGGCCCGAAAGGGCTTTTTTTACGCCCGACTCCCGGCGACGCCCCCAGCGATGGATCGGTGTTCGGCCCGGCTCGGAAAGGAGATTTCATGGCAGTTCCAAGAGCAGTCAAGAAGCAGGCAGACGAAGCGCAACGGCTATTCGAGCAGCGCAATGGCGACCCGGAGAGGGTGGAAACACCCGAGCCGCCGCCGGCCGACCAGATCCCCGAACCTCAAAAGGTCGAAACCGATCCGCAAACAGCGCCGGTAGAGGCCAAGCCCGAAAATTGGGAACTTCGTTACCGCAACTACAAGGCGGGCACGGACGAGACCATCCACCAGCTTCGGCAGGAGAACGCCGCCCTTCGGGGCGAAGTTTCCACGCTGAAAGATTCGATGGAGGGCCAGCGCGACAAGGCGCCGGCTCAGTCGGGGTTCCTCAGCGATGAGGAGCGCGAGGAATACGGCGACCTGGCCGACATCATCGAGCGCGTTGCCAAGCAAATGGTGGAGCGAGAACTCGCGCCGACCCGTCAGAAAGTCGAGTCGATCGCAGAACGATCGGCAGAAACCGAGCGGGAACGGTTCGAGGACGGCCTGACGCGCAGGGTGAAGGACTGGAAGGTCATCAACGAAGACCCCCGGTTCATCGCCTGGCTGAACGAAGTCGACGACTTTAGTGGCCAGCCGCGCACCACGCTGATTCACCACGCCGCCGCTTCGCGCGACATTGAACGTGTCGCAGCCTTCTTCAATGCGTTCAAGGAACTGCCGGGCGGCACGCCGCCTGCCCGTGCCCAGCGCGACCCAAAGGAACGAGAGTTCCCAGGGACTCATCGCGGCGATGGCGAACCGCCGGCTTCTGGTCAGAAGCGGACCTACTCGAACGACGAGATCAGGGTTCTGTATGAACAGAAACGGCGAGGCTTCTATCAGGGACGGGATCAGGAGTGGCGTGCCATTGAAGCAGACATCTCTGCGGCAGTTGCCGAGGGTCGCATAAGGTAAGTCGACCCCGTCTGCCGCGGAATCCAACGAGGATTTCACAATGGCAGGTCCGACTCGCGCCGGGGGCTACCCCGACATTTCTTCCACCTCCACCAGCGGTTTCATTCCGGCCCTTTGGTCGGGGCGGCTGGTCGAGAAATTTTACGGTGCCACCGTGTTCGCCGACATCGCGTCGACGGACTACGAGGGCGAAATCACCGCCTACGGGGACAAGATCGAGATTCGCACGGTTCCGACCATCGCAATCAAGGATTACGTGGTCGGCGGCGGCTTGACGTATGACAACCCAACGTCGGCGAAAGTCACGTTGAACATCGACAAGGCCAAGTCGTTCGCGTTTGCGCTCAATGACATCGACCGGCATCAGTCCGACATCGCGCTGATGGACAAGTGGTCCGAGGCCGCTGGCGAGCAGATGAAGATCGTCATCGACAAGGACGTGCTGGGGCAAATCTACGCCGACGTGTCGGCAGACAATCAGGGGACGACCGCGGGCGTGAATTCCCACAGCGTCAATCTTGGCGCGACGGGCTCCCCGCGGCAGCTCACGGCGTCAACGGTGATGGACTTCATCCTGGGCATGGGGCAGGTGCTGGATGAGCAGAACTTGCCCGCGACCGGGCGATGGATTGTCATTCCGCCCTGGCTGTCGACGCTCATCAAGCTGTCGCCGCTTGGCAACACCTACGTGTCGGGTGACGCCACGAGCATCATGCGCAATGGTCGGATCGGCATGATCGACCGGTTCATGGTGTATTCGAGCAACAACCTGGCAGTGGTGACTGACGGCGCCACCAAGCCGACCCGCGTGATGGCGGGTCACAGTGCGGGCCTGACCTTTGCGTCGCAGATGACGCAGATGGAGGATCTGAAGAACCCCAACGACTTCGGTCAGATCGTTCGCGGTCTGAACGTCTACGGGTTCAAGGTGATCGAGGGCAAGTACCTGGCCAGCGGGTACGTCTACAAGTGATCGGTGGCGGGAGGGAATCGTCCCTCCCGCTTTTTCTGAACTGAGGATTCTGATATGGCGACTCAAAACCTGACTGCAGGCGAGACGAAAAACAACCACGCCGGCCAGCGTACTGCGTTCGTTGTCGAGCAAATCGTCGATTTCTCGATCAACAACGCCGCTGCCAGCGACGTGATCCAGATGCTGAACGTGTATCCGGGCTGGTTCGTCGAAACGGTGCTTCTCGAAGTGCTGACGGTCGAAGGTGCAGCGCGAACCGCCAAC
The DNA here is from genome assembly GCA_023259355.1 of Comamonadaceae bacterium. Lineage (GTDB taxonomy): Bacteria > Pseudomonadota > Gammaproteobacteria > Burkholderiales > Burkholderiaceae_C > JAHFQI01. Next base: position 3,110 of record JAHFQI010000157.1, on the reverse strand, counting down.
GTGGGCGATGGCGTTACCCCGACGGGCTTCCTGACGGCGGCCAACCTGAACGCGCTGGGCATGACGAAGCCGGCTCAGGCGGCGACGCTGGGTGGCACGGGTGCCGCCGGTGATCCGATCGTCCTGACCGGCTACACTTTCGGCAAGCTGTTCACCGTGGCAGACACGCTTGACCTGGTGGTCAGCGGCACGTTGTCCGCCGCGAAGGTGCGCCTCGCTGCGCTGATTATCGACATGACCTGATGGTCGGCGGCCCCAATCGCGGGGCCGCTTTTTTCATGGAGCAGGAAATGGGCAAGTACATTCAGCAAATCAGCACCGGCATCGTCTTCGTCAGCACCGACCTGCTGGAAAAGATGGACGGCATGCGTCCGTTGAAAGACAGCGAGGCCAATGAGCTTCTGGGCTTGGTCGAGCCACAGAAGCCCGAGAAGCCGGCCGGCAAACCCGCCAAGAGTTCGGTGGAGCCGCCGGGCGAGGGATCGGTTGATGGTTCCACCGAAACCACCACCACGGGCACCACCACGGGCACCACCGACGATGAGCAGCCGAAGACCTTTCAGCAGCTGATCGAGGCTGCCAGCACCAAGGATCAGGTCGAGGCGCTGGTTCTCAAGCACTTCGACAAGGACATCGACCGCCGCAAATCGCTGGCCGCACTCAAGGCCGAAGCGTTGGCGCTGGGCTGATCCTGAATGGGCACCATCACCGCCCAGAGCATCATCGACAAGGCCGAGGCCACGCTGTTCGACGACACGAACGTACGCTGGTCGGTATCCGAGCTGCTGGGACACCTGAACGACGGCCAGCGTGAGCTGGTGGCGATCAAACCTGACGCGAATTCGGTCAATGCCGTCCTGACGTTGGTAGAGGGCACGAAACAATCGGTTCCTGGCGTACAGCTGCTCAAGGTGGTCAGGAACATGGGGCTGGATGGCGCCACGCCAGGGCGGGCCATCACGCCGGCCAGTATGGAAACACTGGACCGCATGCGACCAGACTGGCACGCCGACACCGCCAATAACGAGGTCCGGCATTACCTGTTCGACCCGCGTGACCCGAAGACCTTTTATGTGACGCCGCCGCAGCCATCGACCCCAGGCAAGATCGAGGCCGTGTACTCGGCAACACCGGTCGATGTGGCGGCGATCGGCAACGCCATCACGATCGACGACATCTACGCCACGGCGCTCTATTACTTCGTCCTGGCCCGTGCCCACTCGAAGGAGACGCCCGGCGCCGATGTTGGCAAGGCGGCCGGCTACTACAACCTGTTCATGGGCGTGCTGGGCCTGAAGGCCAAGGGCGAGGATCGGTCGTTCTCGCGGGCACCACGCGCGCAGCAGGCGGCTCAAGTTGAGTGACGAAAAAATTCTGGCCGACATTCTTGCCGCCAGCAACGCCTGCGCCAAGTACCAGCGGGAACCTGCTGGCCGTGATCGCTGGCAGACGCCTGCCGAGTTGAAGGCATCCGGCGCAGGCGACTGTGAGGACTTTGCCATCGACGCCATGGCGCGACTCGAAGGGTTGCCAGGCCATGCACGTCTTGGCTGGTGCCTTCGGCTGGATTCCGGCAAGAAAATCGGCCACATGGTCTGCCTGTACCACGATGGGGCTGACCAGTGGGTGCTGGACGTGAATTCCGATGCCCCGTGCCTGCTGTCAGAGCGTCCCGACCTTGAGGTCGTCATGGAGCTGGACACCGATGGCGTGTATTTCAGACACGAAGTAAAGCCTGTGAGCCTGATCCCTGAATGGGCCAACGTGCTCATGCGCAAGTCAAAGGAATAGCCAATGGACCTGACCACTCTCGCGGGCGACGTGATGGTAGAGGCGCCCAACTGCCCGACATTCCTTGCCGAGGCCAAGTTGCGCGAAGCCGCGGCCGAGTTCTGCCGGCGAACGCGACAGTGGCGCGGGCCTCTTGACGCCATCATCACAATCGCCAACCTGGCCGAGAACGAATATGACCTTGCGCCGCCGAGTGGGGCTCGGGTTGTATCGCTTCTGCGCTGCACGGTGGATGGTCAGAACGCCGGGCTGTACGAGGAAGTCGGGCTTGATGCGCGTAATCCGACCTGGCGGGAATCGACCGGGCCGACGGTGCAGGGCGTAGTGGCGCTGTCGACGCTCAAGGTGGCCATGTACCCGAAGGTGACGGCCGGCGGCCAGACGATCGTCGTGACGGCGGCCCTGACGCCAACCGATGACACCGTATCCGACGAGATTGGCGACCGCTACCGCGACGCCTTCATCTACGGCGCGCTGTACCGACTGCTGAACATGCGCGTGCAGCCCTGGTACGATCCGGGCGAAGCCGAGAAGAAGCGCCGATTCTTCGAGCGCGAGATCAGCGACGCCAAGAACGAGGTCGGATTCACCGACAACGACTTGTCCGTGAAGATGCGGAGGGTGTGGTAGTGGCAGTCGTCGATACCGTCAATCTGGCCCTGTACCGATGGAGCACATTTCGCCAGCGCCTGAACGTGCTGGACGAGAACAAGTTACCGGTGAACCTGATCGGCTACGGCGCCAAGCTTCAAGTTCGCGCAGATCACACCGACCTTACCGCGCTGTTTACCGCCCTTCACACCGACCACCTGACGCCCGGCAACGGCTACCTGGACATCGAGATTCCTGGCAGCTTGATCGGTGCGTGGACGTTCTCGGCGGGGGTCTATGACCTGTTTGTGACCGAGCCCATCACCCTGTATCCCATCGCCATTGCGAAGGGGATACTGATGGTCGGGCCTTCCGTAACCACCTTTGCATAGGAGAAGCACCTGATGGCAGCAGAAGCACTTGGGCCGACCGTGACGGTCCACCTGAAGCTGGAGAAGTTCGATGGCGACAGACAGCCAGGCCAGGCGCCGGTGGAGGTCATCGAGACCGAGGAAACGATGCCGCTGGCGGATTTTTTGACCATGATGGGAGGGGCGTGATGACCACAGTACGAGTGTCCGTGTCGGCGTTTTACGACGGCACCAGCCATGAGCCGGGCGACGACGTGCCGTGCGACGTGGAATTTGCACGGCGGACGGTGTTGCTGGGGCACGCGCAGTTGCTGGACGCGGACGGCACGCCGATGGCGTTCGAGGACGCCTGCCAGG
>JAHFQI010000156.1 GCA_023259355.1 Comamonadaceae bacterium | reverse complement strand
CGTGGTGTGGATGTGCATGATGCAGTGGGCATCCTGCCGTGCCGCATGGATCGCGCTGTGGATCACGAAGCCCGCGCGATTGACCTGTGCCGTGCTGCCGTCGGTCACCTCCCCATCGACGGTAATGCGCACCAGGTTGTCCGCAGTGACCTCCGAGTAGTGCAGGCCAAAGGGATTGATCAGGTACTCGGCCTTGCCGGTGCCGCGCGACGGCAGGCGCACGGTGATGTGGTTGAAGATCAGCTCGGTCCAGCCCATCCAGTCGAAGAGCCGGTAGCAGGCGGCCAGCTCCGTGCGAAGTTGTGATTCGGTTTGCATGGTCCGATCTCATTGGGCACGGGGTTCCTCGAGCCCGGCGATGTCCTCGCAGAACACGAGTTCCTCCTCCCCACTGGGCAGGCGGGCGTTCAGCCAGATGCCGTCGCCGACGTTTTCCACCACCTCGGCGGTCGTGCCGTTCTTGAGGCGGATCACTTGTCCGGGTTCGACCGTAAGCAGGTTCAGCATGATGGGCTCCTAGAAGAAGATGGACAGGTTCTTGGCGAGCAGCACGTTCTGGTGGATGCGGATCTCGCGCCGGGCGAGCTTCCAGCCGTCGGCCGTTCGGCGGATGCGATCGAGGCGGTCACCCACGAAGAGATACACCTCGTATTCGCAGCGGTTCTGGTAAATCAGGAAACGGCTGGAGACGTCCACTTCGATTTCGCCGGCGGCGTTGGTCTCGATGGCCTTGAGCTGGACATTGCTCACGAGGCGACACACGCGCGACAGCGGCTCTTCGGCCCAGTGCACGCCGGTGAGGATCTGCTCGGCGCGTTTGCCCAGCGACCATTTGCCTTCGTTGAACCAGCTCATGTGCTGCTCGCGTTTTGTGAGTTCGCGCGTGGCATGTTCTCCGAACTTCACGTTGGATTCCATGGGCATGAAATACCGGAGGTCATCGGCGAGCGTGGCCAGCCATTCCCTGAAGCAGCGTTCGTCCAGCAGGTTGGCCTCGTCGTAGAGGAATTCCTCGATCTCGCGCTTGGTCTCGTAATAGCGTGCATCGCGCGGCAGGCGCTTGGCGGCGGGGGTGACGGGTGCCGTGGCTTCGGCGATTTCGGACATGTTTTTCTCCTGAAATGAGTGTCAAGTCTTGGTTGGAATCGGTCCGCCCTGGTGCGCGAAACAGCCGACGTCGATCACGGTGCCGGAGATCGCGGCGGCTTCTTCCGACAAAAGAAAGGCAACGGCGTTGGCGAGGTCGCGGCCCGTGGCAGGCCGGCCCGCTGCAGTGCCGGGCACGGGCTTGCGCACGAAGGCATCGACGTCGCCCCCCATGCGCCCCACGCTCATGCCCGACACGATCCCGCCACCGCCGGGGATGGCGACGTTCACGCGCACATGGTCATGGAAGTGGTCATAGGCCATCGCCATGCTGAGCGCCACGATGGCGCCCTTGCTGGCCGCGTAGGCGGCCATGTTGGGCTTGCCGTAGCCGGCGCCCGAGCCGATGTTCACGATCGCGCCGCCGCCGGCGCGAACCATGTGGGGCAAGGCCGCGCGGCTCATCAGGTACGTGCCCTTCACATTGACGTCGAAGATCTTCTCGAAAACCGGCTCCTCGGTCGTGAGCACGGTGCCGAGCGGGCCGATCGCCGCGTTGTTGACCAGGCCGTGGATCGCGCCGTAGCGCGAGACGGCGTGGTCCACGACGCGTTGCACGTCGGCCACGTTGGAGACGTCCGCCTCCAGCACATCGGCGGTGCAGCCGGCTTGTGCAAGCTCCTTCTGAACCGACTCGATGCCTTGGGCGGTGCTGGAGACCTGCGCCTGCGCGAGGCCGAACGCCACCACCTGGTGGCCGCGGCGCGCGAGCTCGACGGTGATCGACTGGCCGAGCCCGAAGGTCCCGCCAGTGACGATGACAACGGACATGGCCTTACTCGGCGAAACTCGCCGCCCCCGTGTCCTTGCGGCCCAGCAGCGTGTCCCAGTCGGCGCTGTTCATGTAGTCGCGCCAGCGGCGATAGAACTGCCTCGGGTTCTCTTCGCTCACCTGCAGGCTCACGTTGCCGGCCACCGGCCCGTTCGCCGCCACCTTGCCCAGCGACTGCTGGTAGTTGTAGGGGTGGCGTTTCGCGATCACGCCCCGGCTGCCGGCCGTGGCGTAGTTCCAGTTCTCCATGTCGTCCTGCTCCGTCATGCCGGCGGGGCCGGAGTAGCGCATGTAGTAGGTGCGCAGGAAGTCCTTCACTTCCTGCGGCGCGTCGGCATCCACGAGGAAGAAGCGCCAGGCTTCCGTCGACTCGGGGCCGTGCGGGTGCCACACGCACAGGTTGCGCGGCTGGTTGCCATGGAAGGACACGTTCGGGTAGATCGTTCCGACAAAGGGGATCAGGCGGTGGCGCTCGGCACCCATGCGCTCCTTGCGCTTCGCATGGGCCTCGCGGAAGTATTCGGCCACGACCGGGTTGTTCTGGTAGGTGTTCAGGAACTCCCAGTCCTCCGGCATGAGCGCGCTGTGCACGCCGTGGCCCGCGGGGAAGTTGGCCCAGACGTGCTGTGCTTTCTCCATCTCGTTGTCGCGCCGGCCCTTGATACCCGCTTCGGCGCTCGGGCCGATGCCGATCAGGTCCACGGAACGGTGGCTGACGTTGTGGTACGTGTCACCCAGGAAGTTCTCGGCGGCGAACTTCCAGTTGCACGGGATGATCCACTTGTGCACGCCGAACAGCACTTCGGAGCCGCCCTCGCGGCCGTCTCGGCAGTCCAGCGCCAGGTCGAGGTGGGCTTTCGCGTCGCCGAGGTAGGTGAGGAAGTCGGGTGCGTCCGGGTCCCAGCTGGCCCACACGGTGCCTTTGTAGATTTCCATCTTGGGGACTTCGACCAACGACCACGCTTCCTTCTCCATGCAGCCTTCGTACAGCTGCTTGAACTGCGGCACGCCGAACAGCTTGCCGTCGGTTGTGTAGCTCCAGCTGTGGTACGGGCAGGTAAAGAGCTGGGTGTTGCCGTGGTCGTATTGGCACACCTTCATGCCACGGTGGCGGCAGGAGTTCAGGAAGACGTGCACCTTTTTCTTTTTGTCGCGCGCAAGGATCACGGACTCGCCGCCCATGCGGGACGTGAAGAAGTCGCCCGGATTGGGGATCTGGCTCTCGTGGCCCACGAACAGCCAGGCGCGGGTGAAGACCTTTTCGAGCTCCTCTTCGAAGATCTCCTTGTCGGAAAAGATTTCGCGGCTGATCGTCCCCTCGCGGAGCTTGACCATGGTGTTGTAGCGGGATTCGGTGGTGATCGGGATCATGCTTTTCTCTCTTGGATCAGGGGTTTCATCAGGCAAATCGTTCGCAGAGGACGTCGGCGCGCTTCAGTCCCGCAGCCTCCGCAGCGCGGCGGCCGGCTTCCACCATCGGGGGTGGGCCGCACAGGTAGACGCGGGTCGAGGGGTCGAGCCCGAGCCGTGGAATCAGGTCGGTGGCGTAGCCCGCGTGGCAATCCGGCTGGGCGTCCTGCTCGACGGCGATCTGAAGGTCCATGCCCTCCAGTTGTTCTTCGAGCCGTTTGAGTTCGTCCAGTGCAAACAGGTGGCCGGGCGTTCGTGCGCCGATCAGGAACGTGGTGCGGTGCGCCGGAGGGTGATCCACCATGGCGCGCAGCATGGAAAGAAAGGGGGCCACGCCGGTGCCGCCGGCCACGAACAGGCGAGGACGGTCTTCCTGACGCAGGAAGAAGGTGCCGTGCGGCGCGCTGAGTTCGACCTTGTCGCCCGCCTGTGCCTGGCTCAGCCATCCGGAAAACGTGCCGCCAGGCACGAGGCGGATGAAGAACTGAAGCCGGTCCGTGCCCGGCACGTTCGCCATCGAATACGAGCGATGGAATTCGGCGCCCGCGGGCGTGATGCGGACGTACTGGCCCGGTTCGAAAGCCACGGCTTCGGGCACCTTCACTTCGAGACGGAAGGTTTCGCTCGCCACCTGCTCGACGGCGGTCACTTCCGCGAAAACGGGTGCGGGCTCCTCGCTCAGGGCCTCGGTCGAGTCGTAGGGAAGCTCGATCGCGCAGGCGCTGTTCACGCGGCACACGCAGGGCAGCACGGTGCCGCAGGCGCGGTCTTCGTCGGGGAGGACCGCGGGGTCGTAGTCGTCCAGATCGACAGTGCCTGACACGAGCTGGGCCGTGCAGGTGCCGCACTGGCCGTTCGAGCAGTCCGTCAGCAGGTTGAGGCCGGATTCGGTCGCGGCGTCGATCAGCCTGCCGCCGCAAGGGACGGACAGGCGGTGCGACACGCCATCGGCAAACAGCAAGGTCACGGGGATGGTGGGCTGACTCACGTGAATCTCCTTTTGTATATCCGTCAAGTGGACATTAAATCCATTGTATGGACAACTCTTGTTTCAGGTCAAGCTGTCCACTCAGCGGACATAATTGCCGAATAACTTTGAAGGGTATTCATGACCACTCCCGATAAGAACGACAACGTGCGCGCTGTGGGGCGCGCGCTGGAAATCCTTCTTGCGTTTACCGAGGAAGACCCGGAGCTTTCCGCAGGCGAGCTGCTCAAGCGTGTGGACCTCTCCCGTCCCACGCTGTACCGGCTGATCTACACGTTGCAGGAAAGCGGTTTTCTGGTGTCCGTCGGGGAACCTCAGCGCTTCCGTCTCGGACCGGCCGTGGCACGGATCGCGCACGTCTGGAAGTCCACGCTCGAACTGAGCACCGTGGCGGAGCCGATCCTGCGCCGCTTGTGGGAGGCGACCGAAGAAACCGTTGCGCTCTTCGTGCCGCAAGGCAACATGCGCCTGTGCGTGGCGGAACTCCCGAGCCCCCAGCCGCTGAACTTCAAGCGCGGTGTGGGTTACACCGAGCGCATCGTGCGCGGAGCGACAGGCCGCGCCATCCTGGCCTACCTGGAGCCAACGCCCGAGCAGCTTCGGACGTACCTCAAGGACACGTCGGTGAATCTCAAGGATCTTGAGGCGGAACTCGCCGCCACCCGCGAACGCGGGTACTCCACGAGTCGCAACGAGTTGATCTCCGGCGCGGCCGCGGTCGCGGTCCCTTTCTTCGACAGGCACGGACGGGTGGCGGGCTCCATCGGTGTGTTCGGACCAGAGGTTCGACTGGACGCAGCGCGGCAGAAGGAAATCGCAAAGCTGCTGCTCGAAGAGGCGGCAAGGCTGTCGGAAGCGCTCGGCTTCAGCGCACGCCTCCAGAAGGGCACTTAGCACAAAAATGTCCGCCATGCGGACAAAGAATCCAAAAAGTTGACATAGATCAGAGACAGTCCGTAAAATGGACTTGCAATCCGCTGTATGGACATGGCGGATCCCTTTGATCCTTTCGTCAATTTGTTGGAGTCATCCGCATGCCGCTCTCTCATTCCCTCCTCCGCCGGCAAGCCTTGCGCGTTGTTTGCGGCGGGGCCGCCATCGCCATGGCGTCACTGGCCTTCCATGCCCCGCAAGCCGCGGCGCGGACTTATCCTGACAAGTCCGTCAAGATCGTGGTTGGATTTGCGCCCGGCGGAACGAACGACATCCTCGCCCGGCTCATTGCCGCGAAGCTCCAGGACAAGCTGAAGCAGGGGTTCATCGTCGACAACAAGCCCGGTGCGAACTCCGCGATCGGCAATGACTTTGTCGCCAGGTCCAAGGCGGATGGCTACACCCTGCTCGTCTCGTCCAGCGGCGGCTTGACGGCGAATCCGGTCCTCATGAAGAACTTGCCGTACGACCCGGTCAAGGACTATGAACCGATCGCACTGCTGGGCTCGTATCCGCTGGTCGTGACCGTGCCAGCGTCCTTGCCGGTCAAGAGCTTCGCCGAGCTGGTGCAATTCTCGAAGACCGCCAAGGAGGGCAAGCTCGATCACGGAACGCCAACGACGTCGTTCGTGCTGGCGGCTGAAACGCTGACGGCTGCCGCAGGCGTCAAGTTCAACCACATCCTCTACAAGGGGTCGGGGCCTGTGGTGTCCGGATTGCTCGGCGGCGAAGTCCAGGTCGGCGTGCTCGACAGCCCCGCCGTCATCGCCCAAGTCAAGGCGGGCAAGCTGAAGGCGCTGGCGGTGACGACCGGAAAACGGTCGGCGGCGCTGCCCGATGTGCCGACCATCGCGGAGTCCGGCCATCCGGGCTATGACATCCCGATCTGGACCGCGCTGTTGGCCCCGAAGGGGACGCCCGAGCCCGTTCTGGTCAAGCTGCGTGCCGCCGTCGCCGAGATCCTCAAGGAGAAAGACACCGTCGAAAAGATGCAGGGCCTGGGCCTGGACCCGGGTGATGCGGACTCGGCTGCGCTGGCGCGCCGTATCTCGGGCGACATCGCGCGATGGTCCGGTGTCGCGAAGACGGCGGGCATCAAGCCCGAGTAAGCAGCCTCAGCCACGACTGGAGACACCATGTTCAAGACCTTCTCGCAGCGTTTCGCGGGCGCAGCGTTCGCGCTACTGGCCGGTGCCGTGCAGGCGCAGGCCTACCCGACCAAACCCATTACCCTGATCGTGCCATTTGCGCCTGGCGCCTCCGCAGACGGCATCGCGCGCATCGTGGGCAAGGAACTGAGCGCGGCACTTGGCCAGCCCGTCGTGGTGGACAACAAGCCGGGCGCGGGCGGTGCGCTCGGCCTGATCGCGGTGGCGAAGGCGGCCCCGGACGGCTACACGATCGGCTTGGGTGCGACCGGCGCGATTGCCGTCAATCCGCATCTTCCGGACGCGCCACCCCTCCAGCCGCAGAAGGACCTCGCGCCGATCGCGAAGCTCGCGGACATCCCGCTGGTGTTCGTGACGGGCGCCAATTCGGGTTTGGGCAATTTGCAGGCGTTCCTCAAGAAGTCCCGCGCGACGCCTGGCGGTCTCAGCTTTGGCACCGCCGGTCAGTACACATCGCAACACCTGGCAGGGGAATTGCTGGCCGCGATGACAACCATCCAGATGCAGGCGGTTCCCTACCGCGGCAGCGGTCCTGCGGTCACCGATCTGCTGGGCGGAATGTTGCCGGCCGCGGTCGTGGATCTGACGTCCGCCTATTCGCACATCAAGGCCGGCAAGCTGGTCGCGCTGGGCGTGACAAGCCCGACGCGCAGCAAGGTCGCACCCGAAATCCCCACGATCGCCGAAGAGGGCGTCCCTGGCTATTCCGCCCCCGCCTGGATGGGCCTGTTCGCGCCGGCGCAGATGCCCGCGGCACTGAAGACGCGCCTCGCGCAGTCGATCAAGACCCTCATGGCCAAGCCCGAGATTCAGGAGCAAATCCTGCGCCTCGTCGCTGAACCGAATTACCTGGATTCGGCCGCCTTCGGTGACTTCATCGCGAAGGAATCGAAGAAATGGGCGACGGTCGTCGCGAAGATCCCTGCGCCGACGAAATAGTTGGCCGATACCCGATACCAAGGAGTAAAGAGAATGGTTCACCCGATTGTGAGTTTCAAGTCCAAGGTCCTGTTCCTGGCTGCGGCCGTCTTGGGCCTCGCGGCCCATGCGCAGGAGTGGTCTCCGACGAAGCCGATCAAGATCGTTGTGCCCATCGTCGGAAGCACCAACGATGCGCTGGCACGTTTGATTGCCCCCAAACTCCAGGAGGCACTCGGCCAGCCCGTCATCGTGGAAAACAAGCCTGGTGCGGGCGGCAACATCGGGGCCGAGTCGGTCGCGAAGTCACCGCCGGACGGGCATACGCTCCTGGTCGGCTACAACGGGCCGTTGGCGATCAACCCGACGCTGTTCGAGAAGATGTCGTTCGATCCACAAAAGAGTCTGGCCCCGATCACGCTGGCGGTGAAGTCACCGCAGTACCTCGTGGCCGGTCCGGCCGCCGACTTCAGCAACGTGAAGGATTTCATCGCGAAGGCCAAGGCCCAGCCGGGCAAGTATTCGTATGCATCCGTGGCGGTGGGGAGTGCATCGCATCTCACGATGGAGATGCTGAAACGGGCGGCGGGCATTTACGTCACGCACATTCCCTACCGCGGCGCCACGCCTGCGGTGACGGATCTCCTGGCCGGAAACGTGCACGTGGCCTTCATGGTTCCAGGTAATGTGCAGCAGTTCGTGAAGCAAGGCCGCCTGCGGCTGCTAGCCACGACGGGGGAAAAGCGGTTCCCGAGCACGCCCGACGTCCCGACACTGATCGAACTGGGCTATCGCGACCTCGAAGCAACCGGCTGGGTGGGGTTCCTTGCCCCGGCAGGGACGCCGAAGCCGATCATGGATCGGCTTCACCGCGAGTTCGTGAAGATTCTTCACATGCCCGACATTGCCGCGCGTTTGCGCGAGATGGAGTTCGAGGTCATCGCCAGCACCCCAGGCCAGTTCGAGGCCTGGATCCGGAGCGAGTCGGGGAAGTGGGGGGCCGTTGTCAAAGCAACGGGCGCCAAAGCGGACTGAGGGCCACGAACCAAGCCCTGTTGTCGCCCATCGCCCGACTACCCCGGCTTGCGGTTCACCAGCACGATGCCGGCCGCCACCAGCACCAGCGCGGCCAGCAGGCTGGGCGTGACCGGCTCGTGCAGCCAGAGCGCGCCAAACAGCAGCGCGAACAGCGGCGTGAGGAACACGAACACGGAAATCTTCGTCGCCGGGTAACGCCCCAGCATCCACATCCAGGCGAGGTAACTCGCGAAGGCGCCGACCACGGTCTGGACCAGCAGCGACACGGCGGCAAAGGCGCTGAAGCCCAGCGACCAGCGCTCGCCCAGGCCCGCCGAGAGGAACGGCAGCGTGACGGTGCTCACGGCCACCTGGTAGAAAAGCATTTTTTCCGGCGACACATGGCCCAGCCCGGTCGCGCGGATGGTGACCGTGGTCAGCCCCCAGAGTGCGCCCGCCGCCAGACCCAGCAGATCGCCGCGCCAGGTCAGGCCCGCGCCCTGACCCAGAAAACCCTCGCGCAGCGCGAACACCACGGCCGCGAAAGCGCAGGCCAGGCCCGCCCACTGCAGCGCACGCAGCCGCTCGGTGTGCACCAGCAGCGGCAGCAGGCCCGCGACCCAGAACGGCGAGGTGTAGAGAAACACCGTGAGCCGCGAGGCCGAGGTGTGCTGCAGCCCGATATAGATGCAGGCGAACTCCCCGGCAAACAGCCCGCCCGCCAGCAGGCCCGGA
>JAHFQI010000155.1 GCA_023259355.1 Comamonadaceae bacterium | reverse complement strand
GGCGCAGGCCCGACCACAGTGGCAATTCCATGGCTTCGCCAGGCTGGCGGCTGGCGTCAAACAACATTTCGAAAGGCATCGCAAACACCTCGCTCCCATGGACGCGTCCTCGGGCGGCCGCGCCGAGCTGCGACACCATCTGGCGGGCGATGGGGTTGGCCGCGGTGACCCAGCCATCGGCGTCCAGGCAGACCAGGCCGTCGGCCTCGTCGCCCAACGTGCGGCCGGGCCAGTTCAGCCGCACCAGCAGGCTGTGCGGCTGGCGCAGTGTCAGCGCGTTTTCGATGCTTCGCGCCGACTGCACCACGAGGTGCCTGAGTTCCGGGCGTTCGGTGGTTTCGATCCCGGTCAGGTCCAGCATGCCGACACATCGCCCGTCAGGGCCGAACAGGGGCGCGCCCGCGCAACTGTAGACCGAGGTGTCGGAGAAGAAGTGTTCGCCGCGATGCAGCCACACGGGCTGCTGCTCGATCAGCGCCGCGCCGATGGCCGTGGTGCCCACCGAGGGTTCGGACAAATTCACGCCGATGCGGGTGATCAGATCGGCACGCCGGTCGCTGCGGTCGATCGGCCCGTTCACGTCGATGACCACGCCGTGGGCGTTGGTCAGGATCGCGAAATAGCGGGTGTTGGCAATGGCGCGGCCCAGGGTGTCGAGCACGGGGCGTGCGGCTTCGATCAGATCGCGGTTGGCCTCGGTGGTGCGCCGCAGTTCGTGCGCGGAAATCACGTCGAAGGCGACCCGCTGGTCTGGCTGCTGCCCGTTGGCCAGGCAGCGTCGCCAGGAACGCTCGATCCAGGGTTCCACCCCAGTGGCCGGAGCCGGGGCGGCATCCGTCAATATGGCGCGGCGCGCACCCTCGATCGCTGCGAGCCGGTCTTCGCGCGGGGCGGGCGACGGATGAGGCGAGGCGGGCATGGTCTGGGCCGGTGGGAGGTCTTGCATTGTCATGCATTTGGCCGCGCGCTGCTCCTTTGCATCGGCAATGCCGCCGCGCCCGCCACTGTCGCACTTTGAGAATATCTGGGTTCGGGCGAGGTTTTCTAGGGTTAATACTAGGACTGGCCTGCGGCCGCCTTACAACAATGGCTATGCATCCACATTCATAGGCAAGACGCTTCATAGGCGCCGCTACCCCAAGGAGAGACACATGCAAAAGGTGTTGCACATCAACGCGGACAAGTGCACCGGCTGTCTGCAGTGCGAAATGGCCTGTTCCTTCGAGAACTACGGCACGTTCGCCACCGCCAAGTCGCGCATCAAGGTGTTCGACTTCCATCACACCGGCAAGAAAGTGCCCTACACCTGCACCCAGTGCGACGAAGCCTGGTGCCTGCATGCCTGCCCGGTCGAGGCGATCACCGTGGACAAGGCGACCGGTGCCAAGGTGGTGAACGAAACCACCTGCGTGGGGTGCAAGGTCTGCACCATTGCCTGCCCGTTCGGCACCGTCAACTATGTTCAGGAGACCGGCAAGGTTCAAAAGTGCGACCTCTGCGGTGGCGAGCCAGCCTGTGCGGAGGCCTGCCCCACCGGCGCCATCACCTACATCGACGCCAACTGGACGGGCCTGGGCAAGATGGCCCAGTGGGCCGACAAGCTCGGCAACCAAGCTTCCGCTGCTTAAGGAGAAACATCATGTCTTGGGCTGGAAAACTTCTCCGCGTCGATCTGACCGCTGGCACCGTCAAATCGGAACCCCTCAACATGGAATGGGCGCAGGCCTACCTGGGCTCGCGTGGCCTGGGCTCCAAGTACCTCACCGCAGAGGTGGATCCGAAGGTCGATCCCCTGTCGCCCGACAACAAGATCATCTGGGCCACCGGGCCGCTGACGGGCACCATGGCCTCCACCGGTGGCCGGTACACCGTCATCACCAAGAGCCCGCTGACCGGCGCCATCGCCTGTTCCAACTCGGGCGGTTACTGGGGCGCCGAGTTGAAGATGGCCGGCTGGGACATGGTGATTTTCGAAGGCAAGAGCCCGAAGCCGGTCTACCTGTACATCAACGACGACGTCGCCGAGCTGCGCGACGCCGCCCACCTGTGGGGTCAGAGCATCTGGCAGACCGAGGAAATCATCAAGAAAGGCTTGCAGGACCCGCTCATCCGCGTATCGAGCATCGGCAAGGCCGGTGAAAACGGCGTGCTGTTCGCGGCCGTGGTCAACGACCTGCACCGCGCAGCCGGCCGCTCGGGCGTGGGCACGGTGATGGGCAGCAAGAACCTCAAGGCCATCGCGGTGCGCGGCACCAAGGGCGTGGGCAACATCCGCGACCCCAAAGCCTTCATGAAGGCGATTGCCGAAAAGAAAAAGATCCTGGCTGACAACGGGGTCACGGGCCAGGGCCTGCCCACCTACGGCACCCAGGTGCTGATGAACGTGATCAACGAGGTGGGTGCGCTGCCCACCCGCAACCACCAGGATGTGCAGTTCGAAGGCGCCAAGGACATTTCCGCCGAAGCCATGGCCACGCCGCGCAAGACTGACGGCAAGAAGCACCTGGTGACCAACCAGGCGTGCTTCGGCTGCACCATTGCCTGCGGCCGCATCAGCAAGATGGATGAAAGCCATTTCACCGTGGCCAACAAGCCGCAGTACTGGGGCGCGTCGGGTGGTCTCGAATACGAAGCCGCCTGGGCCCTTGGTGCGGCGAACGGTGTGAACGACCTGGAAGCGCTGCAGTACGCATCCATGCTGTGCAACGAGGAGGGCATCGACCCCATCAGCTTCGGTGCCACGGTGGGCGCGGTCATGGAGCTGTACGAAATGGGCGTGCTGACCAAGGAACAGGTGGGTATCGAAGCGAAGTTCGGTTCGGCGCAGGCGCTGGCTTTCCTGGCGGAAGAAACCGTCAATGGCCGGGGTTTCGGCAAGGAAATCGGCCAGGGCTCCAAGCGCCTGACCGCCAAGTACGGCCATCCCGATCTCAGCATGTCCAGCAAGGGCCAGGAGTTCCCGGCCTATGACGGCCGCAGCATCCAGGGCATTGGCCTGGCCTACGCCACCAGCAACCGCGGCGGCTGCCACCTGCGCGGCTACACCATTGCCTCGGAAGTGCTGGGCATCCCCGTCAAGACCGACCCGCTGGAGCACGAGGGCAAGCCGGAACTGGTCAAGGCCTTCCAGGACGCCACGGCGGCATTTGACTCGTCGGGCCTGTGCATTTTCACCACCTTCGCCTGGGGCCTGGCTGATCTGGCGCCGCAGCTGCAGGCCGCGATCGGCGAGCAGTACACCACCGAGGAACTGGAAAAGATTGGCGAGCGCATCTGGAACATGGAACGCGAGTTCAACAATGCCGCCGGTTTCACCAAGGCCGATGACAGCCTGCCAAAGCGCCTGCTGACCGAGGCGGCCAAGACCGGCCCTGCCAAGGGCAAGGTCAACATGCTGCCGCAGATGCTGCCCAAGTACTACGAGGCGCGCGGCTGGGACAGCGAAGGACGCCCGACCGCCGCGACCAAGGCGCGTCTGGGACTGTAAGCCGGTGCCCTCATCCGGCGGGTGAGGGCCGGACGGACCCATGCACAACACTGGCACAGGGGGCGGGCGCAAGTTCGCTCCCTTTTCCATTTCTGGAGATTCACCATGACGCACCATGTCATCCTCGGCGCCGGCCCGGCCGGCGTCATCGCAGCCGAAACGATTCGCAAGCATGCGCCAGCCGACACCATCACGGTGATCGGCGATGAGAAGGAGGCGCCGTACTCACGCATGGCCATTCCCTACTTGCTGATCGGGAACATCGACGAACGCGGCACCCACCTGCGCAAGGGGGCCACGCATTTCGCCGATCTCAGGGTGAACCTGGTTCAGGCCCGCGCGCTCAAGGTCGACGCCGCCGGGAAATCGGTGACGCTGGACAACGGCCAGAGCCTGGCGTTCGACACCCTGCTCATCGCCACGGGCTCGCGCCCCGTGAACCCGCCGGTTCCCGGCATCGACAGCCCCGGCGTGCACCATTGCTGGACGCTGGACGATGCGCGCGCCATCATGGCGCGGGCCACCCAGGGCGCGCGTGTGCTGCAGCTGGGTGCCGGCTTCATCGGCTGCATCATCATGGAGGCGCTGGCCGCGCGCGGGGTGCAGTTGAGCGTGGTCGAAATGGGCGACCGCATGGTGCCGCGCATGATGGGCCCGACGGCGGGCGGCATGATCCGCGACTGGTGCGAAGCCAAGGGCGTCAAGGTCTACACCGGTGCGCGCGTCGAGTCCATCACGCCGGCCGGCGCCGCCGGCCTGCTGGGCAAGATCGCATCCGCCGTGGGTCTGGGCGGTGACAAGTCCGCTGATGCGATGTCGGTCCGCCTCTCCACGGGCCAGACGCTGGAGGCCGACCTGGTCATCAGCGCGGCGGGCGTCAAGCCGGCCATCGGTTTCCTCGAGAAATCCGGGATCACCTGCCTGCAGGGCGTGTTGACCGACGAGCACATGCAGACCAACGTGCCCGGCGTCTATGCCGCAGGTGACTGTGCCGAGGCCTTCGACAAGGTCAGCGGCCAGACCATCGTCAGCGCCATCCAGCCCAACGCCGCCGAGCAGGCGCGCGTGGCCGCGCTCAACATGGTGGGCCAGAAAGCCGAACTCAAGGGCGTCACGCAGATCAACGTGCTCGACACGCTGGGGCTGATCTCTGCGAGCTTTGGCAACTGGCAGGGCGTGCCTGGCGGCGAGCATGTGGAATTGACCGACAAGGCTGCGGGCCGCCACCTGAGCCTGCAGTTCAAGAACGATGTGCTGGTGGGCTGCAACAGCGTGGGATGGACCGAGCATGTCGGGGTGATGCGCGGGCTGGTGGAGGGGCAGGTCAAGCTGGGGGCCTGGAAGGAAACGCTCAAGGCCGACCCGACCCGGCTGATGGACGCTTATCTGGCGAGCGCGCAGGGCCAGGGGCAGTGGAGCGGCGCGGCGGACGGGCGGCGCAGGTAAAGTCGGCGCATGCGGATCACTTTCAAGCTGTTTGCCTCGCTGACCGACTACCTGCCGCCGCAGGCGAGGGACAGCAACCTCATTCAACTGGATGTGGCGCCCGGCGCGTCCATCAGCCAGATCATCGAACCCTTCGGCCTGCCGTCAAAAATGGTGCATCTGGTGCTGGTCAATGGCACCTACATCGAGCCGGAGAAGCGCCTCACGCACACCCTGCGCGAAGGTGATGTGCTGGCCATCTGGCCGCCGATCGCGGGGGGGTAAGTCCCCGTGCAATCGTCCTACCCGGCGCACTTTGACCGGGACATGGGCTGTACCGAGGCCGAATGGCTCGGCTGGCTGCCCAAGGCCATCGGTGCGCACGTCTGGCGGCGGGACGGTGCATCCGCCAGCGTGCAGATCGGCGCCGGCACGCTGGCCTTGTCATGGCAGGTGGCCGAACCCCGCGTGATTGCGCTGGCCCGCATCCCGCGCCTGCTGGTGCGTTTTCAATTCACCGGGCTCAGCGACGCACAGCGCTACGCCTTCATGAAGCGTTTTGACTTGTACATGCACCGCGGCGGCGGCTGATTTCACGCAACCGGTTGTTCCGGAGCACTGCCCGACAGCGGGGCCTCGCCGCCCAGCGCCTCGATCAGGTCCGGGATCAGCTTGCCCAGTTCGCCCGTGGCAATCGCCACATCGGCGTCAAAGCCACCTTCCTTGTCAGTCGGGCCGCCCTCGAAAACGCCTTCCAGAAAGCTGATTTTCTTGAGTTGCAGCGCTTCGGTCAGCACGAAGCCGACGCGGCCATCCCAGCTCAGTGCCAGCTTGGTGGGCAGCTTGCCCTGGGCGATGTGCTGGCGCACCTCGTCGTTGAGCAGGTTGTGGCGCGTGAACTTCACCACCGATTTTTCCTCGTCGCTGGACTTGAGTTCGCATTCGCGCTCCACGCTCAGGTGCGGTGGCCATTCCTCGGGGGTTTGCGCTGTCAGCCACTGGGTCATCGCGACCTGGGGCGATACCGCCGTCTGCACCAGGGAGAGCGGCAGGCCGGCGAGTGCGCTCACCAGGGCCGTGACCACCTCGTCCGCCTTGGCCTGGCTGCCGGCATCGGTCACCAGCAGCCGCGCCGCCAGGTCGATCCAGACCAGCACCGAGGACTGCTTGGCGAAGGCCATCGGCAACAGGCTGAGCAGCGCATCCTCGCGGATTTCCTTCGTTTCCTTCTTGCCGGGCTTGCGGCCGGTGGTGGCTTCAATCTGCTCGATCTGCTCCTCGGCCTTGCGCCGGACCACGGAACCGGGCACCACCTTGCTCTCGATCTGGAGCTTGAGGATGCGCTGGCCGCCCACCGACTCCACCAGTGCGCCGTGTTTCTCGCCGCGCGGTTCGACCCAGCCGATCGATTTTTCCTGCGTGGCGCCGCATTCGACAAAACGCGCCGGGGCGAGGGCTTCTTCCATTTGATCGACCGTGGCGGACCAGTCGGGTCCGATGCGGTACACGATAACGTTCTTGAACACAGGTTTCCTTGGGGAATTTGAGTGGGGTAAAAGCCCGGCCGCGCTGGCGCGAGGCGGGGACGCATCTTAGTGGATGGGCGGGTGGCGGATGCGAGTTTCGCGCGCCGAAAGCCCTTACTTGCCCATGAGGATCATGGCCGTCTTGAGGCCCAGCACGGTCAGCGCCAGCGAGCCCAGCAGGTGCAGGGCCGCCGTGCCCAGCGCCAGGGCGTAGCGATGGAGGTTCAGCATGCCCACCACCTCGGCGCTGAAGCTGGAAAAAGTCGTCAGTGCGCCCAGGAAGCCGGTCACCAGCGCGAGCCGCCAGACCGGGTCGAGCTGGGGCAGGTTGTTGAACACCGCGACGCAGACACCCACCAGGTAGCCACCGATCAGGTTGGCGGCCAGGGTGCCCCAGGGCAGCAGGGCCGTGGACGTGTTGAGCCACAGGCCGAGGCCCCAGCGGGCCAGCGCACCGATCGAGGCACCCAGGCAGATGGCGATCACTTGCAGCATGAAAGTTCCAGAAATTGAAGTGACAATCCAGCCATGACTGTAGCCGCTGCGGCGCGCGATCCTGCGGCACCCGCTCGCCAGGGCAGCGGTCTTCCTGTGATGGACACGCCATGACCTCTCTTGATGCCCGCATTCAACCTGGCGCCGACGGTGCATCCGTGCGCCGCTGGCAATTCTGGATCGATCGCGGCGGCACCTTCACCGATGTGGTGGGAAGACGCCCCGATGGCCGGCTGGTCACGCACAAGCTGCTGAGCGACAACCCCGATCAGTACCGCGACGCGGCAGTGGCCGGCATCCGCCACCTGCTGGGGCTGCGGCCGGGCGAGCCGATCGCGCCGGCGCGGGTCGAGTGCGTCAAGATGGGCACCACCGTGGCCACCAATGCGCTGCTGGAACGCAAGGGCGAGCCCACGCTGCTGGTGACCACGCGCGGCTTCCGCGACGCGCTGCGCATCGCCTACCAGAACCGCCCGCGCCTGTTCGATCGGCACATCGTGCTGCCCGAGCTGCTCTACAGCCGGGTGATCGAAGCGCAGGAGCGCATGGGCGCGCACGGCGAGGTGGTGGACGCGCTGGACGAGGCGCATCTGCGCGAGCGGCTGTGGGCCGCGTTTGATGCCGGCCTGCGCAGCGTGGCGATCGTGTTCATGCACGGCTACCGTTACACCGCGCACGAGCAGGCGGCGGCACGCATCGCGCGCGAGGTCGGATTCACCCAGGTCAGCGCGTCGCACGAAACCAGCCCGATGATGAAATTCGTCAGCCGGGGCGACACCACGGTCGTTGATGCCTACCTGTCGCCGATCCTGCGCCGCTACGTGGAGCAGGTGGCGGCCGAGATGCCAGGGGTCAGGCTGTTTTTCATGCAGTCCTCGGGGGGGCTGAGCGACGCGCACGCCTTCCAGGGCAAGGACGCCATTCTGTCCGGCCCGGCCGGCGGCATCGTGGGCATGGCCCGGACCGCGGCGCTGGCGGGGCATGATCGCGTGATCGGCTTCGACATGGGCGGCACCTCCACCGACGTGTCGCACTTCGCTGGTGAGTTCGAGCGCGAGTTTGAAACGCAGGTGGCCGGCGTGCGCATGCGGGCGCCGATGATGGGCATCCACACCGTCGCGGCCGGTGGCGGCTCGATCCTGGCGTTTGACGGGGCGCGCTTTCGCGTCGGCCCCGAAAGCGCCGGCGCCAACCCCGGCCCGGCCAGCTACCGTCGCGGCGGTCCGCTGGCGGTGACCGACGCCAACCTGATGGTGGGCAAGATCCAGCCTGCGTACTTTCCCAGAGTGTTCGGCCATGGTGCCGATGAGGCCCTGGATGGTGACATCGTGCGGCGCAAGTTCGCGGCGCTGGCCGGCCAGACCGGCCGCGCGGCGGAAGAGGTGGCCGAGGGTTTCATCCAGATCGCGGTGCAGCAGATGGCCAACGCCATCAAGAAGATTTCGATCGCGCGCGGCTACGACGTGACGCGCTACACCCTGCAGTGCTTCGGCGGCGCCGGTGGCCAGCACGCCTGCCTGGTGGCCGACGCCCTGGGCATGACGCGCGTGTTGGTGCATCCGCTGGCCGGCGTGCTCTCGGCCTACGGCATGGGCCTGGCCGACCAGAACGTGATCCGCGAGCAGGCGGTGGAACTCAAGCTGACGCCAGACGCCTTGCCGGAGATCGCCGCGAAGCTCGACGCGCTGGCCGCTGCCGCCGAGGCTGAGCTGGCACGCCGGCAGGTTGGCGAGTGCGCCATCACGACCCACCGGCGCGTGCATGTGCGCTACGAAGGCAGCGATTCGGCGCTGATGGTCTGGTATCCGGTCGTCCCGGTGGGTGAGCCGTCACCCGCGACCGGAAACGTTCTGGCGGACCTCACCGCGGGCTTCGAGGCCGCGTACCGCCAGCGTTTCGCCTTCCTCATGCAAGGCAAGGGCCTGATGGTGGAGGCGGTGTCGGTCGAAGCCGTGCTGGCCGGTGATGCGCCAGCCGAGCCACGCCACCCCCTGCACCCGCGCCGCGAGGTGCCGCGGCGGCCGGATGTGAAAGACGGGGTGCGCATGTACTCGGGGGGCCAGTGGCACGCCGCCGCCCTGGTGGTGCGCGAGGATCTGCGCCCGGGCGACGTGATTCCCGGCCCGGCGATCGTCGCCGAGACCAACACCACCACGGTCATCGAACCCGGCTGGGAAGCCCACGTCACGGAGTTGGATCACCTGCTGCTGG
>JAHFQI010000154.1 GCA_023259355.1 Comamonadaceae bacterium | reverse complement strand
GCTCGGCGACGGTGAGTTTGGGGTTGAAGATGTAGGCGACGTGGCAGCCTGCGGGAATCTGCTCCAGGAAGCAGCGGCAGACGGTGGTCTTGCCGGTGCCGATGTCGCCCGTGAGCAGCACAAACCCGCCGCCCGCGCCACCTGCGGCGCTGTCCGGACCCGCCACGCCGTAAAGCAGGTGCGCCAAGGCCTCCCGGTGCCGCTCGCTCATGAAGAGGTAGCGCGGATCGGGTGCGATGGAAAACGGGTCTTGCGTCAGACCAAAATG
Organism: Comamonadaceae bacterium; assembly: GCA_023259355.1. Classification (GTDB taxonomy): domain Bacteria; phylum Pseudomonadota; class Gammaproteobacteria; order Burkholderiales; family Burkholderiaceae_C; genus JAHFQI01. Next base: position 8,965 of record JAHFQI010000154.1, on the reverse strand, counting down.
TTGCGCGTACATGGCCCCGAGCATACCGGGGCGTTCGCGGCTTTTGAGCGTTGGTTGGCGGAAGAGCCTCAAGGCAAGGCTGCGAGAATGGTCCATTTCATGCGGGGAGACAGCGCCATGTTCCTGTGCGACCGAGAGCGGCAAGAGGGGCCCGTTTTACGCAGGGGCCTGTTCACACAAACGGCCTTGATCCTCTGTGCATTGCAGGCCTGTTCTTGGCAGCAGGTCTACAGCACAGGCCAGGCGTGGCAGAAACAGGAATGCAACAAACTGCTGGATGCGCAGGAGCGCAACCGCTGCATGGCCAGCACCAGCACGTCTTATGAGGAATACCAGCGCCAGTCGGACGCGGCCAGGGGCGCCAGGTAGCGTCGCGCGTCACCGGGTGATCACGCCACCCTGGGCCACCGCTGCGGCGACAGCGCCCGTGCCTGCTTGACCGGCACCGCGAGCGGCTCGCCATGCAGCTGCGCCGCGAGCAGTTCACCGCACAACACGCCCAGCGTGATGCCGCGCGCGCCCATGGCGGTGCAGGCCCAGAGGCCGGGCAGGGCGTCGGGGTCCACGGGGCCGACGATGGGCACGCGCTCGGGCGTGGTGCAGCGCACGGCGGCCCAGGCGCGGGTCTGTCCGGCGTCGAACTGCGGGCGCAGCGTTTCAGCGGTGGCCGGCAGCAGGGTGGCGAGCTTGTCGAAATTGGCCTGCGTGTCTTCGGGGCGCAGGAGGGCCTCGGCACAGCCACGCTCGAAAGTGGAGCCGAAAATCCACGCCGGCTGGCCTTCCAGGCCCAGTCCGCTGATCAGGCTGCCCGAACCGTTGACGGGGAAGGGCGGCAGCGGCGCCGCACCGTCCGGCACGGGCGCCCAGGCGATCTGGCCGCGCAGCGCATTGATGGGCAGGGTCGGGGCGCCTAAGTCTTCCAGCAAGGCGCGGGTGTCGTAGCCGGCCGCAACCACCGCCAGCTCCGCCTGCGCCAGTGTGGCGCCTTGGGCATCGAGTGCGCGCCAGCCGGTGGCCGTGCGTTCGAGACGGGCCACGGCCTGGCCACCGTGCCAGGTGATGCCGGGTTGCGCGAGCATGGCGCGCACCAGTGCGGCGGGGCGGACCCAGCCCGCCCGGGCGTGCCAGTGGGCGGGGCGGTCGGTGGGCAGGCCGGCTTGCGCGAGTTGATCGGGTGTCGCCGGGCGGGACCAGGCCTGCCCTGGTGATTCGGAATCCAACCAATCGGGTGGCAGGTCGCGGCTGTCTTTCACGCGGTGCTCCAGCACGCCGGAGCGTTGCCAGTCCATGCCCTCGCGCAACAGGGCCCGGGCGCGGTCGAGCGTGGCGCGCACGCCGCTGCGGGTGAGGCGCGAAAGCGCCCGGTCGTCGGCGGAGACATGCGGTGCAACCAGTCCGGCGGGCAAGCCGGAAGCGCCTGCCGCGGGCTCGGCGCCCCGGTCCAGGACGGTGACTTGCCAGCCGCGCCGGGCCAGGCTGAAGGCGGTGGCAGCGCCGGCCAGGCCGCCGCCGATGACGAAGCAGTGACCGGGAACCTTCACGGGGATGATGGCGTTGGCGGCCTTGCGGGGTGTCCAACGGGGGGTGAAAAGGGCCTGCAGGCCGGCGACGGCTTCGGTCTCTTCCGCCGCGGGTGTCGGCTCGAAGCCGCAGGTCCGCAGTGCCGCCCTCAGGGCTTCGCGCACGGTGGCGGTCACCGGCGATGTGGCCAGGTGCGTGCCCCGGTGGCACAGGGACGGCAACGCCTTGATGAGCCCGGTATCGAAAGCCGCTTCCTGGCCCGGTGGTTCGACAGGCGCCACGGCTGGCGTGAGGCCCCGATCCGGCGCGGCTGTCTCCGCCGTGGGATGGTTGAACCAGACCGTGTCTGCCTCGAAGGCCAGCTCGCGCAGTTGATCTCGAAGGTCGTTGCGCGGCCCTGCATGGGGGTTGGGGGCGACGCACAGCGTCAGCTGCACGCGATCGCCTGCAAAGTTCAGTCGGTGAAAGCCCGGCAACAGGCCCTGCCAGGCCTCGCGCAGGGTGTCCGCATCCGGCCGCAGTGGCGCGAGCGACGGCTCCCGCGCGATGGCCTCCACCAGCAGCGCAGCATCGGGCGGCTGCGCGGTGAGCGCGACGTGGTGCAGCAGCGCGGGCCGGTTCGGGTCCTGCAGCCAGGCGGCCCAGAGCGCCAGGAAATGGCGTCCGTCGCCCAACGCCGTTTCCAGCACGCGCCACTGCCGCTGGTCGGCCCAGGCGGCAGGCAGGCCCGTGCCGCGCAGCAGCCCGTGCGCCGAGTCCATGGTCATGAGCAGGCGGCCGAAGTTCGGCTAATTCAGAGGATGGGTCAGGCCGTGGGCGGCACGTAGCCCTGGGCGGCATCGGCGCCGGCGCCGAAGAAGTGGTTTTCCATCTGGCGGGCCAGGTACTGGCGGGCGCGGGCGTCGGCCAGGTTCAGGCGGTTTTCATTGACCAGCATGGTCTGGTGCTTGAGCCAGCCGGCCCAGGCTTCCTTGCTGACGCTTTCCCAGATGCGCTTGCCGAGTTCGCCGGGGTAGGGCGGGAAGTCCAGGCCTTCGGCTTCCTTGCCGAGCTTGATGCAGTTAACCATGCGTGCCATGAGGGGGCCTTTAGATGAAGTCTTGAGATGATTTGGATATAAGAAACTGAAAACTCAGTAGTTCCAGTTTTAAAGACTTGCTTCCAGAATCCATTTCATCGCAATTTTTGACACAGGAAGCAAGTCATGACGCAACGCCGCCACTTTATCAACCTTTCATTGGCCGCCGCATTCGCGGGGTTGGGTTTGCTGACCTCTGTCAGCCATGCCCAACAGCCCGTGACGCTGCTCAATGTGTCCTACGACCCGACGCGTGAGCTCTATGCCGAGTTCAATGTCGCCTTCGCCAAGTACTGGAAGGCCAAGACCGGCCAGACCGTCACCATCAAGCAGTCGCATGGTGGATCGGGCAAGCAGGCTCGTTCCGTCATTGACGGGCTGGACGCCGACGTGGCCACCCTGGCCCTGGCGGGCGACACCGATGCGCTGGTGAAACACGGTGGGTGGCTGGCCCCCGACTGGCAGAAACGCCTGCCGCACAATGCGTCGCCCTACACGTCCACGATCGTGCTGGTCGTGCGGGAGGGCAATCCCAAGGGCATCAAGGACTGGGATGACCTGGTCAAGCCCGGCATCAGCGTGATCACGCCCAACCCCAAGACCTCCGGTGGCGCGAGGTGGAATTACCTGGCGGCCTGGGAATTCGCCAAGCGCAAATACGGCGGCGACGCCAAGGCCAAGGAGTTCGTCGCCAAGCTGTATGGCAACGTGCCCGTTCTCGATACCGGCGCGCGCGGATCGACCATCACCTTTGCCCAGCGCGGCCAGGGCGATGTGCTGATTGCCTGGGAGAACGAGGCCTACCTGCTGGACAAGGAATTCAGCGCCAAATTCGACGTGGTCGCCCCCGCGCTGAGCATCCTGGCCGAACCGGCCGTGGCCGTGGTGGACAAGAACGTGGACAAGAAAGGCACCCGCGTGGTGGCCGAGGAGTACCTGAAGTACCTCTATTCGGAAGAAGGCCAGGACATCGCCGGCAAGAACTTCTACCGACCCGCCGTATCCGAGAAAGCCAAGGCGAAATACGCGAAACAGTTCCCCAAGCTGAACCTGTTCACCGTTGACCAGGCCTTCGGCGGCTGGACCAAGGCGGACAAGGACCACTTTGCCGATGGCGCCTCGTTCGACCAGATTTACCTGAAGAAGTAAGTCCGACGCTGTCACACATCCTGCAACCAGGGAGAAAAAGAATGACTGTTTTGCTCGTGGCGGGAAGCCCGTCGGAGAAATCGCGATCGGCGGCGCTGCTGGATGCCGTCCAGCAGCGGCTGCAATGGCGCGGGGTGCATGTCGAGCGGCTCCACATCCGCGATCTGTCGCCTCAGGCGCTGCTGCTGGCCGATTTCAACCACCCCAGTGTCCTGCGCGCCATCAAACAGGTGGCCGAGGCCCGCGCCATCGTGGTGGCCACCCCCGTTTACAAGGCGGCCTACAGCGGCGTGCTCAAGGTCTTTCTGGACCTGCTGCCCCAGACCGCGCTGAAGGATAAACATGTCCTGCCGCTGGCCACCGGCGGCAGCCCCCACCACATGCTGGCGCTGGACTATGCCTTGCGGCCGGTGTTGCAGTCGCTGAGTGCGCGCCACATCCTGCCCGGCATTTACGCGACCGATGCCCAGGTCACGGTGCTGCCCGAGGGCGGCTATCACGTCCATGAAGACATCGCCACCCGGCTCGACGAAGGTGTGAACACGCTGGTGGCCGAGGCCCTGAAGCAGAACCCGGCCGTCGCGGGCCGTTTCGCCCCGGTTCACTTCTCCCAGGTGCGATGTAGCGTCTGACGACGCCCAACCCCTTGTCGCCGCCGCATTCCGCGACGGCCTGGTCACCCTCGTTTTGAAGAATCCGCGCACGCGGCAAGGGCGGAGCCTTGCCTGCGCCAACCTGAATGAAGAAAGCCTCTGCCATGACTTCACCGCTCCACATTCGTCGCCGCCAATTCATCGCCACCGGCGCAGCCATTGCCTCCCTGGGGGCGGGCGTCGCCGCGCTGGCCCAGAAGCCCGCCTCGCGTGTGCTGCGCATCGGCCACCAGAAGGGCTGGCTGTCCATCCTGAAGGCTCGCGGCACACTGGAAAAGCGCCTGGCCCCGCTGGGCGTGGGCATCACCTGGACCGAGTTCAACGCCGGCCCGGTGCAACTCGAAGCCCTGAATGTGGGCGCCATCGACTTTGGCGATGTGGGCGAAGCGCCGCCCATCTTCGCCCAGGCGGCCGGTGCGCCGCTGGTCTATGCCGGTGCCACTGTGCCGCGCCCCAGGCTGGAAGCCGTGATCGTGCCCAAGGACTCGTCCATCAAGACCGTGGCCGACCTCAAGGGCAAGAAGATCGCCTTCAACAAGGGCTCCAATGTCCAGTATTTCCTGGTCAAGCTGCTGGAGAAAAACGGCCTGAAATACGGCGACGTGCAGTCCGTCTTCCTGCCGCCGGCCGATGCGCGCGCTGCCTTCCAGAAGGGCGCGGTCGATGCCTGGATCATCTGGGACCCGTTCCTCGCCGCCGCCCAAAAGACGCTGGATGCGCGCTTGCTCGCCGACGCCACCGGCGTGGTGAACAACCGGGGCTACTACTTCACATCGCGTGACTTTGCAACGAAGAACACGGACGTGCTGAAGATCGCCATCGAGGAAATCAACGTCATCGACAGCTGGGCCGCAAAGAACAAGGTGGCCGCCGCCAGCGAGCTGTCTGCCGTGCTGGGCCTGGACAAGAGCATCACCGAGCTTTACCTGAGCCGCGCCGCCTACGGCACTGCACCCGTGACGCGCGAAATCCTGGCTGAACAGCAGGTGATTGCCGACACCTTCTTCGAACTCAAGCTGATTCCGAAGAAGCTGAACCTGCTGCACGCCGCGCCGGTGGATCTGGGCTGAACGCCTTTTCAGGAGCATCGACATGACTCAATTGCATTCTCCCGCGCCCGGAGCGCGGCGCGAGTTCCTCCGATTCCTGGCCATCACGGCGGGCGTGTGGGGCCTGTCGGGGCCGATCACCTCGCGCAGCGCCTGGGCGCGGGGCGGCACGGCGGGCAAGGCGCCGGAGTTGCTGCGCATCGGCTACCAGAAGTCCGCCGTCAACCTGGTCATCGTCAAGCAGCAAGGCGTACTGGAAAAACGCTTCCCGCAGACCAAGGTCAGCTGGATCGAGTTTCCGGCCGGGCCGCAGTTGCTGGAGGCCCTCGCGGTGGGCGCCCTGGAATTCGGCTTGACCGGCGATTCGCCCCCGGTGTTTGCCCAGGCCGCCGGCAAGGACCTGGTTTACGCGGGTGCCGAACCCTCCAAACCCGACAGCTCCGCCATTCTGGTGCTCAAGGATTCGCCCATTCGCACCCTGGCAGACCTCAAGGGCCGAAAAATCGCACTCCAGAAAGGCTCCAGTGCGCATTACCTGCTGGTGCGTGCCGTGGACAAGGCGGGCCTGCAATGGTCCGACATCCAGCCGGTCTACCTCACGCCGGCCGATGCACGTGCCGCTTTCGAGCGCAGGAGCGTGGACGCCTGGGTCATCTGGGACCCGTTCTACGCCGCCACCGAGCTGGCCATCCAGCCGCGCGTGCTGACCACCGGGCGGGGGCTGTCGGGCAACAACTCGTTCTACCTGGCGTCCCGCCCCTTTGCGACCCGGCACCCCGAGGCCATCGGCGCGCTGTTCGACGCGCTCACGCAAGCCGACCGCTTTGCGCAGGAGCGCCGGCCCGAGGCGATCAAGCTGGTGTCGGACTTCAGCGGGCTGGACGCCGGGGTGGTCAGCCTTTTTCTGCAGCGCCGGCCGCGCTCGCCAGTGGGCTTGCTGACCGATGCCACGGTGGCTGACCAGCAGCGCGTGGCCGATGCCTTCGCCCGGCTGGCGCTGATTCCCAGGCCCGTCAAGGTGGCCGACATCGTGTGGCGGCCGGCGGCGGCGCAACTCGCCCAGGTTTCAAGCCAATAACTCAATAAAAGGATTTTCATCATGAACGTTTTCTGGTTTCTTCCGCTCCACGGCGATGGGCGCTACCTCGGCACCCAGCATGGCGCGCGCGCCGTGGACCACCACTACCTCAAGCAGATCGCCCAGGCCGCGGACGAACTGGGGTACGGCGGGGTGTTGCTGCCGACCGGGCGCTCCTGCGAGGACCCGTGGATAGCCGCGGCCAGCCTGATTCCCGTGACGCGCCGGCTCAAATTCCTCGTGGCCTTGCGGCCCAGCACCATTTCACCCACCGTGTCGGCGCGCCAGGCCGCCACGCTGGACCGCCTGAGCGAAGGGCGCCTGCTGGTGAATATCGTTGCGGGCGGTGACGCCGGCGATCTGGAGGGCGACGGCACCTTCCTTTCGCACGACGAACGTTATGAACACACCCGGGAGTTCCTGGACGTCTGGACGCGCCTGCTGGCCGGCGAGGAAGTCACCTACGAAGGCAAGCACGTCAAGGTCAAGGGGGCCCGTCACCTGTTTCCACCGGTACAGCGGCCGCATCCGCCGCTGTACTTCGGCGGCTCCTCCGACGCGGCGCACGACCTGGCCGCCGAGAAGGTCGAGCTGTACCTGACCTGGGGCGAGCCGCCCGCCGAAGTCGAAAAGAAGTTCGACGACGTCCGAAAACGCGCTGCCAAGCTCGGTCGCAAGGTGAAGTTTGGCGTGCGCCTGCATGTGATCCCGCGCGAAACCAACGATGAAGCCTGGGCCGCGGCCGACGACCTGATCAAGTACCTCGACGATGCCACCATCGCCAAGGCGCAGGCCGCGTTCTCGAACATGGACTCCGAAGGCCAGCGCCGCATGCGCGCGCTGCACGGCGGCAGCCGGGCCAATCTGGAGATCAGCCCCAATTTGTGGGCGGGCGTGGGCCTGGCGCGCGGCGGCGCCGGCACGGCCCTGGTGGGGGACGGCGAAACAATTGCGCGGCGCCTGAAGGAATACGAAGCGCTGGGCGCAGAGACCTTCGTGCTGTCGGGCTACCCGCACCTCGAAGAAGCCTACCGTTTCGCCGAGCTGGTGTTTCCGCACATCGGGGTGCAGGCGTCGGCCAAGGCGCAGGGCGCCAACCTGGTCAGCCCGTTTGGCGAAGTGGTCGGCAATACGCACGTGCCAACTTCCCTGCGCGCGGCACAGAGTTGAAGGGGCCGGCGCCATGGGAGTTCTTAGCGTCCATCACGTGCAGCTGCCGTACCGTCCGGCGCAGGCGAAAGCCGTTCGCCATTTCTACGGGGTGCTGCTGGGCCTGACCGAAATCAGCCATCCCTCCTCGGACAGTCCCCGCTATGCGGCTGGGACCCAAAAAATTGACCTGTTGCCATTTGACCCACCGCAGCCCTTGTCACCCCAGGCGCACATCGCCTTCGAAGTGCTGAACCTGCCCGAGTTGAGGCACGCCTTGCTGAATGCCGGGCTGCCCCTGGACGAGGTCAGGCCGCTTGCGGGGCATCGACGCTTCTATGTGTACGACCCTGCCGGCAACCGTCTTGAATTCATCGAACCCGAACCAACAGGAGTGTGGACTGTATGAGCAATATTTCATCCCGGGAAATACAGACCGGGCTGGCCGCATCCGCGGTGCATCCCGAACAACCCTGGCTGCTGTTGCAGGACGGCGTGCCGCTGCCCTGGCATGCCGTGGGAGTGGCCCTTCAGCGCACGCTGCAGCGCTTGCTGCCCTGGGTCGTGCCGGTCGGCCTGATCGTGGTCTGGCAGATCGCGTCCTCGCTGGGCTGGCTGTCCACCCGCGTGTTGCCGGCGCCGCTGGAGGTCATCAAGGCGGCCGTCGCGCTCGCTGTGTCGGGTGACCTCTGGGTTCACGTCAAGGTCAGTGCCGGGCGCGCGCTGGCCGGACTGGCCATTGGCGGCGGGCTGGGCCTGCTGCTCGGGCTGTTGACGGGGTCGGTGCGATTTTTCGAAACCCTGCTGGACTCGACCATCCAGATGGTGCGCAACATCCCGGCGCTGGCGCTGATCCCGCTGGTGATCCTGTGGTTCGGCATCGACGAGACGGCCAAGCTGTTCCTGATCTCGGTGTCGGTGTTCTTCCCGATCTACCTCAACACCTTCCACGGCATCCGCAACGTGGACCCGGGGCTGATCGAGATGGGGCGCACCTACGGGCTGTCGCGTTGGCAGCTCTACCGCGAAATCATCCTGCCTGGCGCGCTGTCGTCCATCCTGGTCGGCCTGCGGTTTTCGCTGGGCCTGATGTGGGTGATCCTGATCGTGGCCGAGACCATTTCGGCCCAGGCCGGCATCGGTTACCTGACCATGAACGCGCGTGAATTCCTGCAGACCGACATCGTGCTCGTGGGCATCCTGCTCTACGCGCTGCTGGGCAAGCTGGCCGACGTGTTTGCCAAGGGGCTGGAGCGCTACTGGCTGCGCTGGCATCCCGGCTACCAGA
>JAHFQI010000011.1 GCA_023259355.1 Comamonadaceae bacterium | reverse complement strand
GCGCCTGAATTGGTGGCAAAAGCCATGTGGCGGTCTTTGCCGCGTGTGCTGCCTACAATCCATCCATGATCTCCCGCGAACCCACCCTTGAACGCCTGGCCACGGCCCAATCCCTGCTGCTCGCGCCTTTCGGCCTGACCGAGTCGCACTTGTCGCGCGCGCTGGCCGAAATCACGGCGCACCAGGTGGACGACGCCGACCTGTATTTCCAGTACACCCGCTCCGAGGGCTGGAGCCTGGAAGAGGGCATCGTCAAGACCGGCAGCTTCAGCATCGACCAGGGCGTGGGCGTGCGCGCGGTGGCCGGCGAGAAGACGGCGTTTGCCTACTCGGACGACATTTCACTGGATTCGCTGATGGACGCGGCGCGCACCGTGCGCTCGATATCCGCTGCGGCGCAGAGCCGGCGCGTGAAGACGCCGACCCGAAAAATTGCCACCAGCCGCTCGCTGTACGGCGGCCTGGACCCAATCGCCACGCTGGACAGCACGGCCAAGGTGGATCTGCTGGGGCGGGTCGAAAAAATGGCCCGCGCCCGGGACCCGCGCATCGCGCAGGTGATGGCGGGCCTGGCCAGCGAGTACGACGTGGTCATGGTGGCGCGCGCCGATGGCACGCTGGCCGCCGATGTGCGGCCGCTGGTGCGCCTGTCGGTTACGGTGATCGCCGAGGACAAGGGTCGCCGCGAGATGGGCTCGGGCGGTGGCGGTGGCCGCTTTGGCCTGGCGTATTTTGACGACGCAAAAATTGCCGAGTACGTGAATGATGCCGTGAAGGCCGCGCTCACCAACCTCGAAGCCCGCCCGGCCCCGGCCGGCGAGATGACCGTGGTGCTCGGCCCCGGCTGGCCCGGCATCCTGCTGCACGAGGCCATCGGCCACGGGCTTGAGGGCGACTTCAACCGCAAGGGCTCCAGCGCCTTCAGCGGGCGCATCGGCCAGCGCGTGGCGGCCAAGGGCGTCACCGTGCTTGACGACGGCACCATTGCCGACCGCCGCGGCTCGCTCAACGTGGACGACGAAGGCCATGCGTCGCAGCGCAACGTGCTGATCGAGGACGGCATCTTGAAGGGCTACCTCCAGGATTCGATGAACGCCCGCCTCATGGGCGTCAAACCCACCGGCAACGGCCGGCGTGAAAGTTATGCCCATGTGCCCATGCCGCGCATGACCAACACCTACATGCTGGGCGGCAGCCAGGACCCGCAGGACATCGTGGCCAGCATCAAGAAGGGGCTTTACGCCACCAACTTCGGTGGCGGCCAGGTGGACATCACCTCAGGCAAATTCGTCTTCAGCGCGAGCGAGGCCTTCTGGGTGGAAAACGGCAAGATCCAGTACCCGGTGAAGGGCGCCACCATCGTTGGCAGCGGCCCCGAGTCGCTCAAGAAGGTCACGATGATCGGCAACGACATGCGGCTCGACAGCGGCGTCGGCACCTGTGGCAAGGAAGGCCAGAGCGTGCCCGTGGGCGTGGGCCAGCCGACCTTGCGCATCGAAGGGCTGACGGTTGGGGGCACGGCGTAAGCGGCCCGTCACGGAACCTGTGCTACATTCCGCTTCTATGCAAACGCGCATCGCTTTTTACTTTTACTTTTGGTTCTCAGTCCCCGGCGGACGAGAGGCGAGCGTGTAAGCACCCGAACCCCTCACTGAAAACCGCCGGAGCCTCACAGCCCGGCGGTTTTTTTATGCCCTGACAGTCCCGATCAACTTTCCAAGGAGCCCACGATGAACACGAAATCCACCCAAGCCAGCGATGCCTGGTACCAGCGTCCCGTCGACAAAACCAGCCAGACCGACGACCAACGCATCAAGGACATCACCGTGTTGCCCCCTCCCGAACATTTGATCCGGTTCTTCCCGATCAGCGGAACCCCTGTTGAATCGCTGATCAACGGCACCCGCAAGGCGATTCACAACATCATGGCCGGCAAGGACGACCGCCTGCTCGTGGTGATCGGCCCGTGCTCGATCCATGACCCTGCGGCCGCGCTCGACTACGCCCGGCGCCTCAAGCCGCTGCGCGACCGGTACGCCGACACGCTGGAGATCGTGATGCGCGTCTACTTCGAAAAGCCGCGCACCACGGTGGGCTGGAAGGGCCTGATCAACGACCCCTACCTCGACGAGAGCTACCGCATCGACGAGGGCCTGCGCATCGCGCGCCAACTGCTCATCGAGATCAACCGCCTGGGCCTGCCGGCGGGCAGCGAGTTCCTCGACGTGATCTCGCCGCAGTACATCGGCGACCTGATCGCCTGGGGCGCGATCGGCGCGCGCACCACGGAAAGCCAGGTGCACCGCGAGCTGGCTTCGGGCCTGTCGGCGCCGATCGGCTTCAAGAACGGCACCGACGGCAACATCAAGATCGCCACCGACGCGATCCAGGCGGCCGCGCGCGGCCACCACTTCCTGTCGGTGCACAAGAACGGCCAGGTCGCCATCGTGCAGACCAATGGCAACAAGGATTGCCACGTCATCCTGCGCGGCGGCAAGGCCCCCAATTACGACGCGGCCAGCGTGGCCGCGGCCTGCAAGGAACTCGAAGCGGCCAAGCTGCCCGCCACCCTGATGGTGGACTGCAGCCACGCCAACAGTTCCAAGCAGCATGAACGGCAAGTCGATGTGGCGCGGGACATTGCCGCACAACTCTCAGGGGGGTCGCGCCACATTTTTGGTCTGATGGTGGAAAGCCACATCAACGGGGGCGCGCAAAAGTTCACCCCCGGCAAGGACGATGTCAGCAAGCTCGAATACGGCAAGAGCATCACCGATGCCTGCATCGGCTGGGACGACTCCTTGACCGTGCTGCAGGTGCTGGCCGATGCGGTGAAGGTGCGCCGCAGCCTTTGAGGCAGTGTCGAGGCGGTTGAAAGTGGCGGGATAATGGACCGAACACAGCTTCAGAGGTGAACCATGCACAGCGCAGTCAGGGTGTTGATTGACGGGAATCAGGAGTTCAGTTTTGACCTGGAGGAGGTGCAGCCCATGCCGCACGAGGCGGCCCGCCAGTGGCTGGACCAGCAGTTCACCGCGCTCGATTGCGAACCGCTGCGCGCCAGCGGCAAGGTGCTGCTCGCCGACAAAGTGTTGGTGGTGGCGCAGGCGGCCGGTGCCAGGTTGCTGGGTGATCCGGCTTGGGGCGGCGAGTTTGCCCGGGCCGCCAGCGCCGCCCTGGCCAAGCCCGTGATTGCCGTGGACGTCACGACCATGAGTGTGTCCTACTGATTTTCGGCCGATTCCCGAGGGAAATCTGGGAATCCGAGCGTGACTCGGTCAGGCGATGCCCACCGTGATGCCGCCGAAACGGCAACGGGTTCTGCACGCCTGTTTCTGGCGTTGTGGCCCGATGCCGGCGTGCGTGCCTCGCTGGCGCGCCACCGTGACGCCTGGCGCTGGAACGCGGGTGCATCGGTGGTTCGAACGGCGCAGTTGCATTTGACGCTGCGCTTCATCGGCCCTGTCTCTCGTGCCCGGTTGCCGCTTTTGGAGCCGGATCTGCAAGTCCCCTTCGATCCTTTCGATCTGGAAATGGGCGTCCCCGTGCTCTGGCCGCATGGCGTTGCGGTGTTGTCCCCCAGGCGCTCATGTCCCGGTCTTGTGCACCTGCATCAGGCGCTGGGCGGAGCGCTGCGGCGCCAGGAACTGCCCTGTGATCCACGGGCATTTCATCCGCATGTGACGCTGGCGCGGCGGGCGGCAGGGGCTGTGCCGCCTGTGGCAGAGCCCACCTTGCGTTGGCCTGTGACGGGTTACGCACTCATGGAATCCACGCTCGGACCACAGGGCGGCTACCGCGTGTTGCGGGACTATCCTTGCGGCTGAGCGCCAACCCTGGCAAATGTGGGCGAGCAGGGCTCCGTCAGCTACAGGGTTTGCAGTGATTGCAGCAGCTTGGCGTGCACACCGCCAAAGCCGCCATTGCTCATGCAGAGGATGTGGTCGCCCGGCTTGGCCGCGGCCGTGACTTGCCCGACCAGCGTGTCAATGTCATCGGCCACCTGCGCGCGCGCGCCCATGGGCGCCAGTGCCGCCCGCGCATCCCAGTCCAGGCCGCCGGCATGGCAGAAGGCCAGGTCCGCGTCGTCCAAGCTCCAGGGCAACTGGGCTTTCATGGTGCCGAGTTTCATGGTGTTGCTGCGTGGCTCGAACACGGCGAGGATGCGGGCGCCTTTGCCGGTCTGCCGCCGCAGCCCGTCCACCGTGGTACGGATCGCCGTGGGGTGGTGGGCGAAGTCGTCATAGACTGTGATGCCGTTCACGCTGCCGCGCACTTCCATGCGGCGCTTGACGTTCTGGAAGCCGGCCAGCGCCTGCGCCGCGATGGCCGGCGGCACGCCCACATGGTCCGCCGCCGCAAGGGCCGCCAGTGCGTTCAGTTGGTTGTGCACGCCACCGAGACGCCAGTCCACGCAGGCCACCTGTTGCCCATGCTGCAGCACGTCGAAACGGTCGGGCTCGCCCACGGCGCTGAAGTCGCTCACGGTCGCGCCAAAACTGCGCACCTCGCTCCAGCAGCCCGCATGGAGGACGCGGGTCAGGCTTTCCTCCAGCCCGTTGACAACCACCCGGCCGGCGCGCGGCACGGTGCGAACCAGGTGGTGGAACTGCCGTTCGATGGCCGCCAGATCGTCAAAAATGTCGGCGTGATCGAACTCCAGGTTGTTCAAAATGGCGGTGCGGGGCCGGTAGTGGACGAACTTGCTGCGTTTGTCGAAGAATGCCGTGTCGTACTCGTCGGCCTCGATCACGAACAGCGAGCGCCCCGCTGCGCCGTCGGTGCTCTCAGGGCGCACGGGCGAACCCAGTCGTGCGGACACGCCGAAATTCACCGGCACGCCGCCGACCAGAAAGCCGGGCTGCAGCCCGGCGCATTCCAGAATCCAGGCCAGCATGGACGTGGTCGTGGTTTTGCCATGGGTGCCGGCCACGGCCAGCACATGCCGGCCCTGCAGCACATGCTCGGCAAGCCACTGCGGGCCGCTGGTGTAGGGCGCGCCCGCGTCCAGAATGGCTTCCATGAGCGGAAATTTGGGCGTGCCGTCGGGCAGATGGGCGCGGCTGACCACGTTGCCGATCACGAACATGTCTGGGCGCAGCGCCATCTGGTCGGCGCCAAAGCCCTCGATCAGTTCGATGCCGAGCGCGCGCAACTGGTCGCTCATGGGTGGGTACACGCCGGCGTCGCAACCTGTGACTTTGTGACCTGCTTCGCGCGCGAGCGCGGCAAGGCCGCCCATGAAGGTGCCGCAAATACCCAGAATATGAATGTGCATGCGGCGATTTTAGGGAGGTTTCAGGGGCTTTCCGGCCTGTCGCGCAGCGGGATGGCTGTTGATTGCTATTGAAAACGTAGCGAAATAATGTCGCTGGGCACCGCTTGGCGTCAGGCCGGAAAGCGGCCTCCGCGTGGTTTTCCGCACAGCCGGGGCAGGTGCACCGGCAATCCATGGAAAATGTCTCGCATGGACAGTCTGAAGTCGGAAATCGCCGCTGCTGCGGCGCGCATGGTGGTGGAGGAAGGCCTGGAATACGGGCCGGCCAAGCGCCGCGCGGTCAAACAGATGGGCTTGCCCGCGCGGACTGCGCTGCCGGGCAACGACGAGGTGGAAGAGGCCGTCATCGACTACATCGAGCTGTTTTGCGCCGACACGCAGCCCGCTGAACTGGCGGCGCTGCGCAAGCTGGCGCTGACGTGGATGGAGCGCTTGTCCGTTTTTCGCCCTCATCTCGGCGGTGCGGTGTGGCATGGCACGGCGACCCGGCTTTCCGACATCTATATCCAGTTGTTCTGTGATGATTCCAAATCGGCTGAAATTGCGCTGATTGACCACGATGTGGATTACGAACCCCGCACCATGTCCGGTTTGCACGGGGACGCCGTGGAGGCCTTGAGCCTGCGCAGCAAATGCCCCGAGCTTGGCGAAACCATTGGGGTGCACCTGATGGTTTATGACCACGACGACCTGCGGGGCGCGTTGCGTCCTGACACCAAAGGCCGTTCTCCCCGAGGTGACTTGGCCGCCGTTCGGGCCCTGATTGGGGCATGATGCCGGCATGAACGAGATTCCGCCTGAAATTCCGGGTTCTGCGCCCCCCGCCGGCGCGGTGGTTCGACGCCGCGCGCTGGTTGCGGGCGTGGCCGCCGTGGCGGCCTTGGGCGGCGCGGGGCTGGCTTGGCGGAAGTTCGAGCCTCGCGAGGTGGCGACCGGGACTTTGGGCGATGCGGGGACGCTGTGGTCGCAGACGTTCGAAAAACCAGGTGGTGGCGCGCTGGTGATGCGGTCGCTGCAAGGCAAGCCCTTGCTGCTCAACTTCTGGGCGACCTGGTGCCCGCCGTGTGTGGAAGAGTTGCCGCTACTGGATCGCTTCTACCGTGAAAATTCCGCCAAAGGCTGGCAAGTTGTCGGTCTGGCGATTGATCAGCCGAGTGCGGTGCGCAGCTTTTTGCAGAAAATCCCATTGAGCTTTCCCGTTGGCATGGCCGGGCTCGGTGGCACGGAGCTGGGCCGATCCCTCGGCAATCAGGGCGGCGGCTTGCCGTTTTCCGTGGTGCTGGGTTCGCAGGGCGCCGTGTTGCACCGTAAAATGGGCCGTGTTTCAGCCGCCGACCTGACGCTTTGGGCGTCACTGAGGTAACTGCACTACCGGCCGGCACCTCTTCTTTCAAGCCGGGATGGGCTGTGGGCTGGGTGAAATTAATACAAAATAAAGTGAACTTGACGGAAGTTGTGTGAATTTAAGGTAAATTCGCACATTCCCCGTTTTCCCTTGCTGGAGACCCCATGGATTTGCGCAAACTCAAGACCTTGATCGATCTCGTGTCTGAATCGAACGTTTCGGAACTCGAAATTACGGAAGCCGAAGGCAAGGTCCGTATTGTCAAAGGCGGCGGTGCCTTGATGCAGGCGGTGGCCGCTCCCATGGTCATGGCGGCCCCGGCCGTTGCAGCGCCAGCCGCCGTGGCGCAGCCTGTCGTGGCCGCCGAGCCGGTTGCCACGGGCCACGTGGTCAAGTCGCCGATGGTAGGCACTTTCTACCGTGCCGCCAGCCCCGGGGCCAAGGCCTTTGTGGAGATTGGCAGCCAGGTCAAGGAAGGCGAAACCATCTGCATCATTGAAGCGATGAAGATCCTCAATGAGATTGAGGCCGACAAGTCCGGCACGGTCACCCAGATTCTGGGTGAAAACGGCCAGGCGGTTGAATATGGTCAGCCGCTTTTCATGATCGAATAATTCCCGATCGACCTGCCAATACTTCACCGCACAGCATGTTCAAGAAAATACTTGTCGCCAACCGGGGGGAGATCGCCCTGCGAATCCAGCGCGCCTGCCGCGAACTGGGCATCAAGGCGGTGATGGTCTATTCCGAAGCCGATCGGGATGCCAAGTACGTCAAACTCGCCGAAGAGGCCGTCTGCATTGGTCCGGCGGCGTCGCCGCTGAGCTACCTCAATATGCCGGCCATCATTTCGGCGGCGGAAGTGACTGACGCCGAGGCGATTCACCCGGGTTATGGTTTCCTCAGCGAAAATGCCGACTTTGCCGAACGGGTGGAGAAAAGCGGATTCCAGTTCATCGGCCCGACACCCGAGTCCATCCGGATCATGGGTGACAAGGTTTCGGCCAAGCAGGCCATGATCCGCGCGGGCGTGCCCTGCGTGCCGGGCTCGGAAGGCGAACTGCCCGATGATCCGGTGCAGATCCGCCGCATTGCCAAGACGGTCGGCTATCCGGTGATCATCAAGGCGGCCGGCGGCGGCGGTGGCCGCGGCATGCGCGTGGTGCACACCGAGGCGGCGCTGATCAATGCGGTGCAGATGACCAAGGCCGAGGCCGGTGCGGCGTTTGGCAATCCGGCGGTGTACATGGAGAAATTTCTCCAGAACCCGCGGCACATCGAAATCCAGATCCTGGCGGACAAGTACAAGAACGCGGTCTATCTGGGCGAGCGTGACTGTTCCATGCAGCGCCGCCACCAGAAGGTCATCGAGGAAGCGCCGGCGCCGGGTATCCCGCGCAAACTGATCGAGAAAATTGGCGAGCGCTGCGTGGCCGCGGTCAAGAAAATCGGTTATCGCGGCGCGGGAACGTTTGAGTTCCTCTACGAAAACGGCGAGTTCTACTTCATCGAGATGAACACCCGCGTGCAGGTGGAGCATCCGGTCACGGAGTTGATTACCGGCGTGGACGTCGTGCGCACGCAGATCATGGTCGCTGCCGGCGAAAAGCTGCCGTTCACCCAGCGCCAGATTGAAATTCGGGGCCACGCCATCGAATGCCGGGTGAACGCCGAGGACCCGTGGAAGTTCGTTCCTTCGCCCGGCCGCATCACCATGTGGCATCCGCCGGGTGGTCCCGGCGTGCGTGTGGACTCCCATGTGTACACCAACTATTTCGTGCCGCCCAACTACGACTCGATGATCGGCAAGATCATTGTCCATGGCGACACGCGCGAACAGGCGCTGGCGCGCATGCAGACGGCGTTGCTGGAGACCGTGGTCGAAGGCATCAACACCAACATCCCGCTGCACCGCGAGCTGATGGTGGACGCCAAGTTCATGACCGGCGGCACCAACATCCATTATCTGGAAGAGTGGTTGAGCCACCGCGCCCGATGATGCGGGCGTCCATCGGGGTGGTCGGATCGTGCCGGCCGGGCATTGACGGCTGGTCCGGCGCGCAACGGCGTGCCGACGGGAGTTCCCCTCATGTTTGAGCTTTGCCTCATGTGCCCGGAAGACCGCGTCGAAGCGGTCAGTGATGCACTGGACGCGCTGGATGCGTTGAGCGTCTCGGTGGAGGATGCCGACGCCCAGACCGATGCCGAGCAGGCGCTGTTTGGCGAACCCGGCATGCCGCCGCCCAAGGACGGCTGGCAGCGCTCACGCATGCTGGCGCTGTTCCCGACGGACGGGGCCGCGCGCGAGGCGGCGACCCTGCTGGCCGCGCAGGACTTCTTCGCGGGCTGTCAGGTGCTCGGTGTGACGCAAGTGCCCGACCAGGACTGGGTGCGGCTGACGCAGTCGCAGTTCGCCCCGGTGGAAGTAACGCCTGAGTTCTGGATCGTGCCCACCTGGCACGAGGTTCCGGCGCAGGCGCGGCAGATCATCCGGCTGGACCCTGGACTGGCGTTTGGTACCGGCACCCACCCCACCACCCGCATGTGCCTGCGCTGGATCGCGCGCCACTCCAGCCCGCTGGGCCGGGTGCTGGACTATGGTTGCGGCTCCGGCATCCTGGCGATTGGCGCCGCGAAATACGGGGCGGCCGACATCGATGCCGTGGACATTGACGAGGCGGCCGTGGTGTCCACGCGCCTGAATGCGCAGGCCAACGGCGTGCAATTGAAAGCGGGCTTGCCGGACCAGGCTCAGGGCCTGTACCAGACCGTCCTGGCCAACATCCTGGCGACGCCGCTCAAGGTACTGGCGCCGCTGCTGTGCGCACACGTCGCTGAAGGGGGCTCGCTGGTGCTGGCCGGCATCCTGGAGCGCCAGGCCGACGAGTTGAAGGCCGCCTACGCGCCCTACGTCAAGCTGGATGTCAGTGATTGCGAAGACGGCTGGATCCTGATGACCGCCACCCGCTGAGCGCGGGGCCTTTGGGCGGCTGGCCAGACCCTACAATCCGTCGTACATGAGCCTGATCACACGCTGCCCTGCCTGCGGGACGATGTTCAAAGTCGTTCCCGATCAGCTCAGGATTTCCGAGGGCTGGGTGCGCTGCGGACACTGCAGCGAAGTGTTTGATGCGCAAAGTCATCTGCAGACCTTGAGTCCGCTGGGCGAGCCGCCAGCGCCACCCCCGCCGTCCGTTGAACAGGATCAGGCGCTCCAGATTGCCGAGGTGGACGCCGGCACGGTGGCGGCCGAAGGTTCAGTCGATGAGCTGGCGAAGGTGCATCTCGATGCGGATGTCGTCCCCGAAGAAGCGCCTTTGGCATCGATGCCGGACGAACCCGTCCTGGAGGTGCCGGTGTCGTCCGGTGCCATGCTGGTCAACCCGGAATCCCAGTTCGAGCCTTCTTCCCCATACAGCGACGACTCGCCAGACGATGACGTCCGCCGTCGTCTGGAAGCGCAGCGCGATAGGGATGGGGCGTCCGCGGCCGTGATATCGGTGCCGGACTCGATCCTGGACGAGGATGTGTCGTTTGTCCGCGAGGCGCGGCGCAAGGCGCTCTGGCGCCGGCCGGTGGTCCGTATCGCGCTGGCCACGTGTGCCTTGCTGCTGACGGGAGTTCTGGTGGTGCAGGTGGCGGTTCATGAGCGTGACCGGCTGGCGGCGCTGGAGCCCGAGCTCAAGCCCTGGCTGGCGCGGCTTTGCGGTCAGTTGGGCTGCACGATCGCCGTGCCCCGACAGATCGAGTCGGTGGTGATCGACAGTTCGACTTTCAACAAGGTGCGCAACGATGTGTTCCGTCTCGGGTTCACCATCCGGAACACTTCAGGCGTCGAGGTGGCGACGCCGGCCCTGGAACTCACGCTGACGGACACCCAGGATCAGCCCGTGCTGCGTCGGGTGTTCCGGCCCGAGGAGGCTGGTGCCGGCCCTTCGTTGGCATCCCGCGGTGAATGGAACGCGGTGCTGAACATGAGCGTGGATGCCAATGGCGCCGGCCGTGTCTCGGGTTACCGTCTGCTGGCTTTTTATCCCTGATTTTTCAACCCGGTTGATTTCAACCCGACCAACTTATGGCAGCTTTGATTTGCGGCTCTCTGGCTTTTGACACCATCATGACGTTCGAGGGCCGGTTTGCCGAGCAGATCCTGCCCGACCAGCTACACATCCTCAATGTGTCCTTTCTCGTCCCGGGCTTGCGCCGCGACTTCGGCGGCTGCGCCGGCAACATCGCATACAGCCTGAAGGCCCTGGGGGGAACCCCTCTGCCCATGGCGACCCTGGGTAACGATGGCGCCGATTACCGGCAGCGCCTGGAGACCCTGGGCATCAGCACGGAGTTCGTTCGCGAGGTCACTGACACCTACACGGCGCAGGCCATGATCATGACGGACCGCGACAACAACCAGATCACCGCGTTCCACCCCGGTGCCATGATGCAGGCACATGTCACCCAGATTGCGCCGCGCGGCGACATCAAGCTGGGCATCATCTCTCCCGATGGTCGCGATGCGATGTTGCAGCATGCCGAGCAGTTCCGGGCGGCAGGCATTCCCTTTGTGTTTGATCCCGGGCAGGGGCTGCCCATGTTTGATGGACCGGAGCTCGCACGTTTCATCGAGCAGGCGACATGGGTGACCGTCAATGACTACGAAGGCAAGATGCTGTGCGAGCGCACGGGCTTGAGCCTGGCGGAAATTTCGCGCCGCGCGCGCGGGCTGGTGGTGACATTGGGCGCGGAGGGCTGTGAAGTCTGGACGGACGGCGAGAAGATCCATGTGCCACCGGTCAAGGCGGCCGCCGTGGTCGATCCGACCGGTTGCGGTGATGCCTGGCGGGGGGCGCTGCTGTATGGGCTGGAACTGGGATGGGCCTTGCCGGAATGCGCGGCATTGGGCAACCGCATCGGCGCCCTCAAGATTGCCCAGCGCGGACCCCAAAACTACAGCGTCATCCTGAACGACTGACGGCGTGGCGCCCTACACGGGTGGCCCAATGAAAAAACCCGGTGCCTTTCGACACCGGGTTTGACGCGATCGAACGCTCAAGCTCAGGGCTTGCTGGCCGTGGGAAATGGCCATGCGGCCTGCGGGTTCAGCGTGGTTTGCGCGGCCGGAGCGGCAGGGGCAGCGGGTGCTTTCGCGGCTTTCTTCGCAGCCGGCTTTTTGGCTGCTTTCTTGGCGGCGGGCTTGGTCGCTGCGGGCTTTTTGGCGGCGGCGGCCTTCTTCGCCGGGGCAGCCTTCTTCGCCGGTGCGGCTTTCTTAGCTGGTGCAGCAGCCTTCTTCGCCGGTGCGGCTTTCTTAGCTGGTGCAGCAGCCTTCTTCGCCGGTGCAGCTTTCTTAGCTGGTGCAGCAGCCTTCTTCGCCGGTGCAGCTTTCTTGGCTGGCGCAGCAGCCTTCTTCGCCGGTGCGGCTTTCTTAGCTGGTGCGGCGGCTTTCTTCGCCGGTGCAGCTTTCTTCGCCGGTGCGGCGGCTTTCTTCGCAGTTGCCATGGTTTTCTCCTTGATCAAGTTGACATATCAACAGGGGGAAACACTTCGTGCCTGTTGGACCGCACAAAGCGATTCATGGTGCTGGGCGCAAACCCAACACCATGAACACGGAAACACAGAGCAGACCGGCACTCTGCGGTGCGGTTCGGGCTCTGTGCATGTCTTGAAGCCATATTCAATTCATCAATCCCATGAAAGCGCGCCACCCGACTGGTACTCCAGCACCCGGGTTTCGAAGAAGTTGCGCTCTTTCTTCAGGTCAATCATTTCGCTCATCCACGGGAAGGGATTTTCCTCATTGGGAAACAGGGCTTCCAGCCCGATCTGCGTCGCGCGCCGGTTGGCGATGTAGCGCAGGTAACCCTTGAACATGGACGCGTTCATGCCGAGAACACCGCGCGGCATGGTGTCTTCGGCGTACTGGTATTCCAGCTCGACGGCCTTCATGAACAAGGCCTTGATCTCGGCCTTGAACTCGGGCGTCCACAGCTGGGGGTTTTCCAGTTTGAGCTGGTTGATCAGGTCGATGCCGAAGTTGCAGTGCATGGACTCGTCGCGCAGGATGTACTGGTACTGCTCGGCGGCACCCGTCATCTTGTTCTGCCGGCCCAGCGCCAGGATCTGCGTGAAGCCGACATAGAAGAACAGGCCTTCCATCAGGCAGGCGAACACGATCAGCGACTTGAGCAGCGTCTGGTCGTTTTCCATCGTGCCGGTCTTGAAGTCCGGATTCATGATCGCCTCGATGAAGGGGATCAGGAACTGGTCCTTGTTGCGGATCGACGGCACTTCGTTGTAGGCGTTGAAAATCTCGCCTTCATCCAGGCCGAGTGACTCCACGATGTACTGGTAGGCGTGCGTGTGGATGGCTTCCTCAAAGGCCTGACGCAGCAGGAACTGGCGGCACTCGGGCGCCGTGATGTGGCGGTAGGTGCCGAGCACAATGTTATTGGCGGCCAGCGAATCGGCGGTGACGAAGAAGCCCAGATTGCGCTTGATGATGCGACGCTCGTCTTCGGTCAAACCGTTCGGGTCTTTCCAGAGTGCGATGTCGCGGTTCATGTTCACTTCCTGCGGCATCCAGTGATTGGCGCAGGTGGCGAGGTACTTTTCCCAAGCCCACTTGTACTTGAACGGCACCAGCTGGTTGACGTCGGTCTGGCCGTTGATGATGCGCTTGTCGGCGGCCCTGACACGGCGCGGTGCCTGCGTGGGGCTCACCTCACCGGCGGCTGGATGCGCGGCGACAGTGGCGCCATCGTCAAGCGTCCGGGTGGCGGAAGGCAGGGAAGGAGACAGTGACGGGAACTCCGGCGAGCGGTGGTTGGCGCTGCCGCTGATGAGGGGGGGTTGCAGTGCAGGTTGCAACGACGGTGTGACTTCTTCGTCCCAGGTCAACATAGAAAATTCCAGTGGTCAAATTATGAAAGCAACGATGTGAATTGCAAAGGGTTCATTCACATCGCCGCCCGCTTTGTTGCGCTATCGCATCGTGAATCACTGACAGGCTTCGCAGCCCGGGTCATCGATCGCACAGAACTTGATGTCGGTCGCGGGCGCTGCATTCATCTGGGCTTGCGCGGCCGCTGCGGCGGCTTCCAGTGCACTGACCCCGCCTTGAGATTCGCCGCCCGATGACACGGCGTTCAGGCGCCCTGCTTTCACGGTGGATTTCTCTGCGTGGGTCGCACCCATGGTGCGCAGGTAGTAGGTGGTCTTCAGCCCGCTGACCCAGGCCAGTTTGTAGGTGTCGTCGAGCTTCTTGCCGGAGGCGCCAGCCATGTAGATGTTGAGCGACTGCGCCTGGTCAATCCATTTCTGGCGCCGTGCCGCGGCCTCCACGAGCCACTGCGGTTCGACCTCGAACGCGGTGGCATAGAGGGCCTTGATCTCCTGGGGCACACGGTCGATGGGACGCAGCGAACCGTCGAAGTGCTTGAGGTCCATGACCATCACGTCGTCCCACAGGCCCAGGCGCTTGAGGTCGCGCACGAGGTAGCCATTGATGACCGTGAACTCGCCCGACAGGTTGGACTTGACCGACAGGTTGCCGAAGCAGGGCTCGATGGATGCGTCCACGCCGATGATGTTGGAGATCGTGGCGGTGGGGGCGATGGCCACGCAGTTGGAGTTGCGCATGCCGTCCTGGGCGATCTTCTTGCGCAGCGCATCCCAGTCGAGCGTTGCACTGCGGTCCACTTCGACATAGCCGCCGCGCTCCCGCGCGAGCAGATCGAGCGTGTCGAGCGGCAGGATGCCCTGGTCCCACAGCGAGCCCTTGTAGCTGGCGTACTTGCCGCGCTCGCGGGCCAGTTCGGTCGAGGCCCAGTACGCGTAGTAGCAGATGGCTTCCATGGACTGGTCGGCGAACGCCACGGCTTCAGCGGAGGCGTAGGGCGTGTGCAGTTCGTACAGGCTGTCCTGGAAACCCATGAGACCGAGGCCCACGGGGCGGTGGCGCAGATTCGAGTCGCGGGCCTTCTTGACGGCGTAGTAGTTGATGTCGATGACGTTGTCCAGCATGCGCATGGCCGTGGTTACGGTTTTCTGGAGCTTCGCGTGGTCGATCTGGCCGTTCTTGATGTGCTGCAGCAGGTTGATCGAGCCGAGGTTGCAGACGGCGGTTTCGGTGTCGCTGGTGTTGAGCGTGATCTCGGTGCACAGATTGGACGAGTGCACGACGCCCACATGCTGCTGCGGCGAACGCACGTTGCAGGCATCCTTGAAGGTGATCCAGGGATGGCCGGTCTCAAACAGCATCGACAGCATCTTGCGCCACATGTCGGTGGCGGGCACCGTCTTGCTGGGCTTGATCTCGCCACGGCGCGCCTTCTCTTCGTAGGCCACGTAGGCCTTCTCGAAGTCGGCGCCAAACTTGTCGTGCAGGTCGGGCACATTGGACGGGGAGAACAGCGTCCACTCGCCCTTTTCCATGACGCGGCGCATGAACAGGTCGGGAATCCAGTTGGCCGTGTTCATGTCGTGCGTGCGGCGGCGGTCGTCGCCGGTGTTCTTGCGCAGCTCCAGGAACTCCTCGATGTCGAGGTGCCAGGTTTCGAGGTAGGTGCAGACTGCACCCTTGCGCTTGCCGCCCTGGTTCACCGCCACGGCCGTGTCGTTGACCACTTTCAGGAACGGCACCACGCCCTGCGACTCGCCGTTGGTGCCCTTGATGTGCGAGCCCAGGGCGCGCACACGGGTCCAGTCGTTGCCCAGGCCGCCGGCGAACTTGGACAGCAGTGCGTTTTCCTTGATCGACTCATAGATGCCGTCCAGGTCGTCGGGCACGGTGGTCAGGTAGCAGGACGACAGCTGCGAGCGCAGCGTGCCGGCGTTGAACAGCGTGGGTGTGCTGGACATGAAGTCGAAGCTCGACAGCACCTCGTAGAACTCGATGGCGCGCGCCTCGCGGTCGACTTCATTGAGCGACAGGCCCATGGCCACGCGCATGAAGAAGGCCTGAGGCAATTCAATGCGGGTCTTGCGCACGTGCAGGAAGTAGCGGTCGTAGAGCGTCTGCAGACCGAGGTAGTCAAACTTCAGGTCACGGTCGGCCTTGAGCGCCGCGCCCAGGCGCTGCAGGTCAAACTGCAGCAGCTTCTCGTCCAGCAACTCGTTGTCCACGCCCTTCTTGATGAACTGCGGGAAATAGTCCGCGTAGCGCTCGGCCAGGCCGCCCTGGATCACGTCGGCGCCGAGCACTTCCTTGGCGATGGTGTGCAACAGCAGGCGCGCGGTCGCGTAGGTGTAGTCAGGGTCTTTTTCAATCAGTGTCCGGGCGGCCAGGATTGACGCCTTGTAGACCTCGTCCATGGGCACGCCGTCATACAGGTTGCGCATGGTTTCCGAAACGATGGGGTCGGGCTTGACGTCGGCGCCGAGGCCGGCGCAGGCCGACTCGATCAAGCCCTTGAGCTGGTTCAGGTCGAGTGCGACACGCTGGCCGCCATCCATCACGTGTAGCGTGGGCGTGGGCGTGCGAGCGGCCTCGGTGGTGGCCTGGTGGGCACGTTCCTGGGTGCGGCGTTCGCGGTACAGCACATAGGCGCGGGCGATCTCGTGGTGGCCACCGCGCATCAGCCCGAGTTCGACCTGGTCCTGCACGTCTTCGATGTGGAACGTGCCGCCACCCGGACGCGAGCGCATCAGCGCGCGCACCACCGCCTGGGTCAGGTTGTCCACCACCTCGCGCACGCTGGCCGAGGCTGCGCCCTGGGTGCCATGAACGGCCAGGAAAGCCTTCATCATCGCGATCGCAATCTTGTCGGGGGCAAACGGCACGACCGCGCCGTTGCGGCGAATGATCTGGTAGTTCGCCAGCGAGGGGCTGGCAGCCTGCCCGGCGATGCCGGCGTCGGTGGCGCCAGTGAAGTGGCTGGAGGGGGCCG
The DNA here is from genome assembly GCA_023259355.1 of Comamonadaceae bacterium. Classification (GTDB taxonomy): domain Bacteria; phylum Pseudomonadota; class Gammaproteobacteria; order Burkholderiales; family Burkholderiaceae_C; genus JAHFQI01. The sequence continues at coordinate 23,854 of JAHFQI010000011.1, read as the reverse complement.
AAGGTGTGTTCAAAGCGATTTGCATTGCTTCCTCTTTCTACAATTTTGGGGAGACAGGGCGGGTTCGGCAGATGGGAACCACGCAGATTTCGTCAAGGGCTGCTGCAGTGATGGGCACTATATATGGTGTCTCGGTGCATTTCAAGCCACTACCGGTAGTGTATCCGGCGGTTTGCGATGGTCAGGCTCGATGCAACAAAAAACCCCTGAAAAGCCCCGGTGACTGGGTTGGGTCCGGGCAAGGTCCGCCACGCCGCGAGGAGCCTTGTCGGCAAAGGCTTTGCCGGCTTGAACCCAGAGAAATCGGGCGCTGCGAGGGGTTTTGGCCTGCCGGGCCCCGTGCAGCCTTGATGCGCGGGGCCGGATGCCACTGCAGCGCTTGCGGACGCGGGGGGCCGGCCAGTCGCTTCATCGACAGGTCATTGATCCGGATGCTTCAAAACACCAGAGGGAAAACACGGGGGTGGCCAGCCCAGTGTGCGCTGCAGCAATGGCCAGTCAAAGCCGCTGCCCGGGTCCTGCTTGCGCCCCGCCGCGACATGCTCGTGGCCCGCCACATGGCCTACGGGGTACTGCTGCGCGATGGCGGCGCAGAGGCTGGCCAGGGATTCATATTGCGCGGGCTCGAAACTGTCGCCTTCAAGGCCTTCAAGTTCAATGCCGATGGAATGGTCGTTGCAGTTGCCGCGACCGAGGTAGCAGGACTGCCCCGCGTGCCAGGCGCGGTCATCGCAACTCACGAACTGCCAGAGTTCGCCCTGGCGCCGGATGTAGAAATGGGCTGACACCTGCAGGCCGCGGATCTGGTCAAACCAGGGGTGTGCGTCCCAGTCCAGCTGGTTGGAGAAGAGTTGCTGCACCTCTTCTCCACCGTACTGGCCGGGCGGCAGGCTGATCGAATGCACCACGATCAGGTCGATGCTGGTGCCCGTGGGGCGGGGGCCATGATTCGGCGACAGCAGGGGGCGGGCGAAACGGTACCAGCCCTCCCGCCACAACCCGGGATAGGGCTCAGACGGGGTCATCGGTTTCGCTTCCGGCGGGTGATGGGGCCACGATGGCCAGTCGGGACATGCGGTAGCGCATTTGACGAAGGTTGATGCCCAGGCGTGCCGCGGCGGCGGTCCGGTTGAAGCCTGTTTCAATCAGCGCACGGGTAATGATGTCGCGTTCCTGCTGGTCGAGCCAGGCCTGCAGGTCGGTCGGCGTTGCGCCCTGGGCATCGGGCGCTGGTGCCTTCACGTTCGCCACAGTGGGGCGCGCGGAGGGCATGTCCAGATCGTCGAAATGCAGCTCCCCGCCATCGCTCAAGGCGAGTGCGCGGTGCAGCAGGTTTTCGAGCTCGCGAACGTTGCCATCGAGCGGATGGTTCTGGAGCAGCTGCAGGGCATGCGGGGACATCACGGGCGTGATCGTGCCTGACTCCCGGGCGATGCGGGTCAGCAGCGCCTGGCACAGGGCCGGCAGGTCTTCGCGCCGCTCACGCAGCGGCGGCACGACAATTTCAATGACATTGAGCCGGTAATACAGGTCCTGCCGGAAGCGCCCCGCCTGCACGTCGCCGGCCAGGTCCTTGTGGGTCGCGCTGACGATCCGCACATCGACCACGTCTTCCTGGTTGGACCCGAGCGATCGGATCCGGCGCTCCTGGATCGAACGCAGCAGTTTGGACTGCATCGCCAGCGGCAAGTCACCGATTTCGTCCAGAAACAGCGTGCCGCCCTGCGCAGCGTGGAAATAACCCTCACGGTCATGCACTGCGCCGGTGTAGGAGCCCTTCTTCGCGCCAAAGAACTCCGCCTCGAGCAGATTTTCGGGAATGGCGCCGCAGTTCACCGCGACGAAGGGGCCGTCCGCCCGGTGGCTGCAGGCATGGACCGCGCGCGCCACAAGCTCCTTACCGGTGCCCGATTCGCCGCGCACCAGCACGGGGGCCATGCTGCGTGCCACCTTCCCCACGCGCCGCTTGACGGATTGCAGCGCTTCCGACTCGCCGACCAGCCGGCTCAGCGCGGCGGGCCCGGCTGGTCCGGCCGCGCCGGATTCGGGGGCGCTGCTCGGGCCGGCGCGCGGGCCGCGCTGGGACGCAGCCGGCTTGTCCGCGCCCCTGGCGCTTTGGCTGTCATGGATCGCCGAGGCCACCACCGCGCGGAACTGCTTCAGGTCCACAGGTTTGGTCAGGTAGTCAAAGGCTCCTGCCTTGAGGGCTTCCACCGCATTTTCAGCCGACCCGTAGGCCGTCATCACGATGCAGCGCTCCGGGCGCTGACGTGTGTTCATGCTGTGCAAGATGTCCAGTCCGAGTCCATCGGGCAGGCGCATGTCGGTGATCACCGCGTCATAGCGGGCCTGTTCCAGCAGCGGCCAGGCTTCCGCCAGCGTGCCCGCGGCTTCGACGCGATAGCCTTCGCGCAACAGCGTGAGTTCGTACAGTGTTCTCAGATCCGGCTCGTCGTCGATGACGAGAACCAGGGGCGATGTTGGAGGTGCAGGGGCTGGCATGGTCAGTGGGTGAGCAAGGGCGCTGCGGTGCCGGTGGTACCGTGGGTGCCGGCCATGTTGAAAATCACGGAGAACTCGTTGCCGCCGATGTCCCTGCCTTGGTGGGCGCGGGAGGTTCTTTCATAGGCGATCACCGCGCCATGGCGCTCGCACAGCTCGCTGCAGATGTAGAGCCCCAGGCCGCTGGAGCGGCTTTCCGATGAGAAAAAAGGTTCGAACAGATGCCGCTCCACGGCCTGCTCCAGTGGGGGGCCATCGCTCCAGACGCGCAGCATGAGCTGCCCTGGGTGGATCATGCTGGTGGAAATGTGAATCGGCGCTGCATGGCCTGAATACCGCCGGGCGTTGTCGAGAAGGTTCACCAGCACGCGCCGCAAATGGTCGGCGGCGAACCACGCCACGCCGGTGCCTGCCGCCAGCGCCAGGCTGAGGGGGGTCTTGTTGCCGACCTGTTTCAGCCAGTCGCTGCACATGGTCTGCACCGCCTCGTCAAGCACCAGCCGGTTGCCGGCCGAGCCTGTTCCCAGGTGCTCGACGCGGGCAATATCCAGGATCTCGTCCACGATCTGCGCGAGCCGCTGGGTGTTTTGTTGCACCATGAGCGTCAGCCGTTTTTGGGTTGTGTCCGTCAATTCCTCGTCGAGCAGCGCGTTGGCCTGAGCGATCGCCGCCAGCGGATTGCGGATTTCGTGCGCCACGGCGGCGGACATGCGCCCCATCGCCGCGAGTTTTTCGGTGCGCACCCTGGCTTCCATCTCCCGCCGGTCCTGCAGGAACATCACGCACAGGCTTTCAGCCCCGTCGGTCAGGGTGGCGGTCAGCCGGGTCCGCACCTGCAGGCAGCAGCGCGGCAGGCCCGGATGGTGCAGATCGATTTCCGTGGTCTGGGTGCCGCCTTGCGCGAAGGTCATGCGGGCCAGCTCGGCCAGGGGTTGCCAGCCGGGCTCGCTTTCCAGCAAGAAGGGCGCGTACCGGGTCGGATACTCGCGGCCCACCATCTGCCGCGCGGAAGGGTTGGCAGCGCGCACGACGTTGTCGTGGTCAATCACCAGCACGCCGTCGGTCAGGCTTTCAATCACCAGTTCGTTGACCAGGGTCTGGATGCGTGCCTCCCGCTCGTTGCGTCGCGCGGTTTCCTCTTCGCGGGACAGCCGAATGGCCAGCTGGTTGGTCAGGAAGGCGACGATGAACAGGCCGGAACCCGTCAGCCCCGCCTGAAGGAAGCGCGAGGTTGTTTCGGCCGGTGCACGCAGCGACATCCACCACGCGTCAGTCAGCAGCAACAATGTCACCGCGGCCGTGGTGCCCAGCGCGAGCGGTAGCGAACCCAGTACCGCGGCCATCAGCACCGGCAGGGCAAACAGCGGCGTGTAGTTGATGTTGCCGCCGTGCAGGAAATGCAGCACGGAAAAAACGGCCACGTCCACGCCGATGGTCGCGACCCACTGCGGGTCAAAGGTCTGACCGGGTGCCTGGGGGCTGGCCAGCAGGCGCACCCCCAGGGTGGTCACCAGGTACAAGGTGCACAAGCCCATGAGCCAGAAGGACACCGCCTGCCCCAGCAGGTAGGCGGACGCCTGCAGCACCAGCAGCACCAGTGCAATCATCACGCGGGCGGTCATGAATCCGTGCCACAGGCGGCCGGAAGCGGCCTCGCCCGTGATCGCCGGCATGCGGTAGGCCGGCGGGAGGCCATGATCGCCAAACCAGGACGAAGGGGCCTCCGCTTCGTGGGCGCTGGTCATTCAGCCCTCGGCCTGCTGGCGGTGCGCGGCGCTGCAATAAAGGCCCTGCGTTCCGGCGACGGCGTCGGAACGGGGCAAATGGACGCCGCAGACCGGGCAGCTGACCATTTCTTGGACACCGCCGTCCGGCTTGGCGCGCTCCTTCGGCGGCTTGCGTGCGTCCAGCGCCTTTTGGCGGCCATTGCGCCAGAGCCAGACGCCCGCCAGCACAGCCAGCAGGATGATCAGGGCTTTCACGCGGCGCGCCCCAGAACCACTTCCAGGACGAAGCGTGAGCCCGCATAGGCGAGCAGCAGCAATCCAGCGCCGATATAAAGCACCCGGACGGCGCGCCGCCCGCGCCAGCCAAACCGGGAGCGTCCGATCAGCAAGGTGGCAAACGCCAGCCACGACAGCACCGAGAAGACGGTCTTGTGGTCCCACTTCCAGCGGGCACCGGCCGCGCCATAAAGATGTTCACCAAAAATCCAGCCCGCGAGCAGCGTCGCGGTCAGCAGCACGAAACCCGCTGCAACGAAGCGGAAGGTGAGCCGCTCCAGCGTCAGCAGCGGGATGCCGCTGTGCGGGTCGGCCGCCAGGCGGATCTGTTTCTCCGCGCGAGTCATGAGTCCGGCATGCACCACGGCGGCGGCGAACAGCCCGTACGAGGCAATACCCAGCGCCCAATGCAGGGGCAGCCAGGGCGAGGCTGCGGCATGCAGCGCCGTGCCGGGAAACAGCAGCGCCATCAAGACCGCGGCGGCGCCCAAGCCGGCCAAGGCCCAGCGGGCCTTGAACTGGGGAAACACGTGGCTCTCCACCGCGTACACCGTGAGCACCAGCCAGGCGGTGATGGACAGCGCCGGCGCAAAGCCGAAACGCGCGGGAGTCCCCAGCAGTCCGGCGGCCAGCATCAGGCCATGCAGCAGCCATGCGACCAGCAGTGTCAGCCGCGCTGCCTGGACACTGAGCCGCGAGGCGGCGGCGGCCGGCACAGCATAGGCGGACGCTGCGGCAAGGGCCAGCACAATGCTGGCGGGGGACGCACTGGCTAAAATCATGGGTACAGTTTAGCGTTTTGCACATGGCCGGCGCCCGCCGGCTTCCGGCCCGCGAGAAAGCTGGTTTTCACCCGACGGGACACTTCTTATGGCCTCCGCCCTTACCGACAAACTTTCCCGCCTCGTCAAACAGATCAGCGGCCAGGCCCGCATCACCGAGTCCAATGTGACCGACATGCTGCGCGAGGTGCGCATGGCCCTGCTGGAGGCCGACGTGGCCCTGCCCGTGGTGCGCGACTTCATCGCCCGTGTCAAGGAAAAAGCCCTGGGTCAGGAGGTCATGGGCTCCCTCAAGCCAGGCCAGGCGCTGGTGGGCATCGTCAACCGCGAGCTGGCGGCGACGATGGGCGAAGGGGTCTCCGATATCAACCTCGCGGCCCAGCCGCCGGCTGTCATCCTGATGGCCGGCCTGCAGGGCGCGGGCAAGACCACCACCACCGCCAAGCTGGCCAAACACCTGATCGAAAAACGCAAAAAAAAGGTGCTCACGGTGTCCGGCGACGTGTACCGCCCGGCCGCCATCGAGCAGCTCAAGACCGTGACGGCGCAAGCCGGCGCCGAATGGTTTCCGAGCACGCCCGACCAGAAGCCGATCGACATCGCACGCGCCGCCATCGACTACGCGCGCAAGCACTACTTCGACGTGCTGCTGGTCGATACCGCCGGCCGTCTGGCGATCGACGAAGCGCTGATGCGGGAAATCCGGGAGCTGCACGCCGAACTCAAGCCGGTTGAAACCCTGTTCGTGGTGGATGCCATGCAGGGCCAGGACGCGGCCAACACCGCGAAAGCTGTCAAGGACGCGTTGCCGCTCACCGGCATCATCCTGACCAAGACCGACGGTGATTCGCGCGGCGGTGCGGCGCTCTCGGTGCGCCAGATCACCGGCGCGCCGATCAAGTTCGCCGGCGTCAGCGAAAAGATCGACGGCCTGGAAGTGTTCGACGCCGAACGCCATGCGGGCCGCATCCTGGGCATGGGTGACATCGTCGCGCTGGTCGAGCAGGTCACGGCCGGCGTGGACATGGAAGCGGCGCAGAAGCTGGCCGCCAAGGTCAAGAGTGGTGCTGGCTTCGACCTCAACGACTTCCTGGCGCAGATCCAGCAGATGAAGCAGATGGGCGGGTTGTCGAGCCTGATGGACAAGCTGCCGACCCAGATGGCGGCGAAGGCCAGCGAGGCCGACCTGTCACGCGCCGAAAAGGACATCGTCCGCAAGCAGGGCATCATCCACAGCATGACGCCGCAGGAGCGCCGCAAGCCCGAACTCCTCAAGGCCACGCGCAAGCGCCGCATTGCCGCCGGCGCGGGTGTCCAGGTTCAGGAGGTGAACCGCCTGCTCAAGGAGTTCGAGCAGATGCAGGACATGATGAAGAAGATGAAGGGCGGCGGCCTCATGAAGATGATGAAACGCATGGGCGGCATGAAGGGCATGGGCGGCATGCCCAAGATGCCGTTCTGAGCGGTCAAGCTTCGGCCGTCATCAGCACCTCGCCGCGCAGTGAATGCGCCATGGCCTGGGTGATTTTCACATCGATCATCCGGCCGACCAGGCGCGCCGCATGAGGGCCGCCCGGGAAGTTGACGGCGCGGTTGCACTCGGTGCGGCCCATGAGTTCGTCCGGATTCTTGCGTGACGGGCCTTCCACCAGGATGCGCTGCACCGTGCCCAGGCGCGTGGCGCTGATGCTGCGGATGTTGGCCTCGATCACCGCCTGGAGCTGCTGCAGCCGGCGCAGCTTAACCTCGTGCGGGGTGTCGTCGTGCAGATTGGCCGCGGGCGTGCCGGGGCGCGGGCTGAAGATGAAGCTGAAGCTGTTGTCGAAGTGAATGTCGGCGATCAGTTTCATCATCTTGCCGAAATCCTCCTCGGTCTCGCCGGGAAAACCCACGATGAAGTCGCTGCTCATGGCCATGTCGGGTCGGATGGCGCGCAGCTTGCGCACCGTGCTCTTATATTCCATGGCGGTGTAGCCGCGCTTCATGGCCATCAGGATGCGGTCGCTGCCATGCTGCACGGGCAGATGCAGGTGGCTGACCAGCTTGGGCACCTTGTCGTACACGTCGATCAGACGCTGCGTGAATTCGTTCGGGTGGCTGGTGGTGTAGCGGATGCGCTCGATGCCGGGAATCTCGGCTACGTACTCGATCAGCAGCGCGAAGTCGGCGATCTCAGCCGTATCGCCCATCCTGCCGCGGTAGGCGTTCACGTTCTGGCCCAGCAGCGTGATCTCCTTCACGCCCTGGTCGGCCAGGCCGGCGATCTCGACCAGCACATCATCGAAGGGGCGGCTGACTTCCTCGCCGCGCGTGTACGGCACCACGCAGTAGCTGCAGTATTTGGAGCAGCCTTCCATGATGGAAACGAAGGCCGACGCGCCCTCGACCCGGGCGGGGGGCAGGTGGTCGAACTTTTCGATCTCGGGGAAGCTGATGTCCACCTGGGGACGTGCCTGCCGCTCGCGCGCGGCCAGCAATTCGGGCAGGCGGTGCAGGGTCTGCGGGCCGAACACCACGTCCACATAGGGCGCGCGCTTGATGATCTCGGCGCCTTCCTGGCTGGCCACGCAGCCGCCCACACCGATCAGCACGCCCTTTTTCTTCAGGTGCTGCACTCGGCCCAGGTCGCTGAAGACCTTCTCCTGCGCCTTTTCACGGACCGAGCAGGTGTTGAACAGGATCAGGTCGGCCTCGTCCACGTTCTGGGTGGGCTCGTAGCCCTGCGCGGCGTTCATCACGTCGGCCATCTTGTCCGAGTCGTACTCGTTCATCTGGCAGCCGAAGGTTTTGATGAAGACTTTTTTGCTCATGGCGAACTCTCTGTTGAATCAAGGTGCGCCCGAAAGATACTGGGCGCGGGGTTCCGGCTGGAAAGCGGGTCAACGGATCAGCCGGACCTGCTGCGCTGGCGCAGCGCCCGCCATGGGGCTGTGGCAGACCACGTCGTTCTACTGCTTCGGAAAGACGGGCAACTGATTGAACGGCGTCTTGCCGTCGTCGCGCTTGACGTTGTCGGCGCTCGAACCGAAGCTGAAACCGGTCTTGGCACCCGAGCGCTTTTCAGCGGCTTCGTCGGCGGTCAGGACCCAGACTTCGTGAATCAGTCCGGCGCCGTCGCGCAGGTAATTCACGAGCAGCGTCTGGCCCGCCAGCGCGCCGGACATGGCCAGCATGTCCCGTGCGTCGTGGATGCGCGCGCCGGGCGAAAGCCGGTCGGCATTGCCATCCAGCAGCACAACGGGGGGCGCCTGCACCACGAGCGTGCCGCGCAGGGCTTTGGCCGGGAAGGTGCGCTGCAGGGTCTGGGCGGCGGCATGGGGCGCGACCACCAGCGCTGCGGCGGGGAAAAAGGCCGGAATGGCCAGCGCCAGCGGGCTCAGTAAAGATCTCAGGCAGCGGTTCATGGTGTATGTCCAGAGGCTGTGGTGAAAAAGGGCCTTTTCTGGCCAGCCGAATGCGTGCGAAAAGTCTAGCACCCGGCCCGAAAATGCAAAAACCCGCAGAGGGAAGGCTCGTGCGGGCTCTTGAAAATCTGGTGGTGATAGGTGGATTTGAACCACCGACATCAGCATTATGAATGCTGCGCTCTAACCGACTGAGCTATATCACCGGATTTTCAAATTATAGCGAAAAGTTGGGACCGTTCTCAACGGTGGGTGAACCCCGGGGCGCGTTTGTTCAGGAACGCATCCATGCCTTCCTTCTGGTCGGCGGTGGCAAACAGGGCATGGAACAGCCGGCGCTCGAACATGATGCCGTCGGAGAGTCCGCCTTCAAACGCGCGGTTCACGCTTTCCTTCGCGGCCATGGTCGCCAGTTGGCCGTAGCCGCAGATCACCAGCGCGGCACCGAGGGCCTCGTCCATGAGTTTGTCGAGCGGCACCACGCGGCTCACCAGGCCGGCGCGCTCGGCTTCGGCGGCGTCCATCATGCGGCCCGTCAGCACCAGGTCCATGGCCTTGGACTTGCCCACGGCGCGTGGCAGGCGCTGGGTGCCGCCGGCGCCGGGGATGATGCCGATCTTGATTTCCGGCTGGCCGAATCGGGCGTTGTCGGCGGCGATGATGAAGTCGCACATCATCGCCAGCTCGCAGCCGCCGCCCAGGGCGAAGCCAGCGACGGCCGCAATCACCGGCTTGCGGATGGCGCGGATGGTCTCCCAGTTGCGGGTGATGAAGTCGCCGCGGTAGGCGTCGGAGAAGCTGTACTTCGCCATTGCGGCGATGTCAGCGCCGGCGGCGAAGGCTTTTTCGCTGCCGGTGATGATGATGCAGCCGATGGCCTCGTCGGCGTCGAAGGCCTTGAGCGCCGCGCCGAGCTCGTCCATCAGGGCGCTGTTGAGCGCGTTCAGTGCCTTGGGGCGGTTCAGCGTGATGACGCCCACTTTTTCGCCTTCGGTGCGCACCTCGATCAGTTCATAAGCCATGGGCTTTCTCCGGTTTCCTGTTGAAATGGTTTGACGCAGCCTTTGACTATAACCAAGGGCCTAACCAAGGGAAAACATTAACCAACCGATCGGTCGGTTAATGGTAAATTCCTGCCTCAGGAGACACCATGACCGAAACCACCGTTCTATATGAGGAGCGCGGCGCCGTGGCCATTGCCACCCTCAACCGCCCGCAAGCCCTCAACAGCTTTACCCGTCAGATGCACCGCGACCTGTGGGCCGCGCTCGACCGCGTGGAAGCCAATCCGGAGATCCGCGCGCTGGTCATCACCGGCGCGGGGCGTGGCTTCTGTGCCGGGGCCGACCTGGCCGAATTCGACTTTGCACCCGGTCCGGACCTGGTCAAACGCGCCGATCCCGGCCCGGTGATCGACCAGGCCTTCAACCCGACGGTGCGCCGTCTTCAGGCCTTGCGCGTGCCAACGATTGCCGCCGTGAACGGCGTCGCGGCGGGCGCTGGGGCCTCGCTCGCCATGACTTGCGACATCGCGATTGCCGCGCCCGGCGCGAGTTTCATCCAGGCCTTCAGCAAGATCGGCCTGATTCCCGACGCGGGCGGCAGCTGGTTTCTGGTCGAGCGGCTGGGTCTGGCGCGCGCCACGGCGTTGGCCATGACCGGCGACAAGCTGTCCGCTGCGCGGGCGCTGGAGTGGGGCATGATCTGGGACGTGGCTGAAGACCCTCTTGCCGCGGCCCTCGCCATGGCCGGGAAGCTGTCCGTCATGCCCACCAAAGCCTTGGTGGCCACCCGGCAACTGCTACGGGATGGCGCGACGCGCACGCTGAACCAGCAACTCGATGTCGAGCGCGACACCCAATCCGCCATGGGCCAGACGCACGACTACATTGAAGGTGTGACGGCGTTCCTTGAAAAACGCCCCGCCCAGTTCAAGGGCGCATGACGATGAGTCCGCACACACTGACCGCGCACGGCCACGCACCGTCACCGGAAGAGGCCCGCGATCTCGCCCGCCGCGTGGGCGAAACCATGTTTGCCGTGGACACGGCCTCGAAAGACACCATGGGCATGGCACTTGTGAGCTGCGAGCCCGGCCGCGCCGTGATGCGCATGACGGTGCGCGAATTGCATCTCAATGGCCACCAGATCTGCCACGGCGGTTTCATCTTCACGCTGGCCGATTCCACCTTTGCCTTCGCCTGCAACAGCTACAACAAGAACGCCGTGGCCGCCGGCTGCAGCATTGAATTCCTCAAGCCCGGGCATCTGGGCGACGTGCTGACCTGTGAAGGTGTCGAGCAGACGTTGAGCGGCCGACACGGCATCTACGACATGAAGGTCAGCAACCAGCGCGGCCAGGTGATTGCCTTGTTCAGGGGCAAGAGCGCCCAGATTCAGGGCACGGTGATTCCCGAAACGACAAACCCTGGAGACCAGCCATGAACGCCTTCGCACTGGAGCCGATCGAGAAGGCCAGCATCGACGAGTTGCGCGGCCTGCAACTCAAGCGCCTGAAGTCCACGCTGGCGCACGCCTACGCCAACTCGCCGGTCTACAAGGCCAAGTTCGACGCGGCCGGCGTCCACCCTGACGATCTCCAGACGCTGGCGGACCTGGCGAAATTCCCCTTCACCACCAAGAAGGATTTGCGCGACAGCTACCCTTTCGGCATGTTCGCCGTGCCGCGCGAGCGCTGCGCGCGCATTCACGCGTCGAGCGGCACGACCGGCAAGCCCACGGTGGTGGGCTACACGCTCAAGGACATCGACACCTGGGCCGGCGTGGTGGCGCGCAGCATCCGCGCGGCCGGTGCCCGGCCCGGCGACATGGTGCATGTGAGCTACGGCTACGGCCTGTTCACCGGCGGCCTGGGCGCGCACTACGGCGCTGAGAAGCTCGGCCTGACGGTGGTGCCGTTCGGTGGCGGCCAGACCGAGCGCCAGGTGCAGCTGATCCAGGACTTCAAGCCCGACATCATCATGGTCACGCCCAGCTACATGCTGGCGATTGCCGACGAGTTCGAGCGGCAGGGCCTCGATCCGGCTGATTCGTCGCTGCGTATCGGCATCTTTGGCGCCGAACCGTGGACCAATGACATGCGTGTGGCGATCGAGGCGCGTGCGGGTATCAGCGCCGTGGACATCTACGGCCTGAGCGAAGTCATGGGCCCTGGCGTGGCCAGCGAATGCGCCGAGACCAAGGACGGCCCGACCATCTGGGAAGACCATTTCTATCCCGAGATCATCCACCCCGAGACCGGCGAACCGGTGGCCGACGGCGAGATGGGCGAGCTGGTCTTCACCAGCCTGACCAAGGAGGCGCTGCCCATCATCCGCTACCGCACGCGCGACCTGACGCGGCTGTTGCCTGGCACGGCGCGCACCATGCGGCGCATGGAAAAGATCACCGGCCGCAGCGACGACATGATGATCATCCGCGGCGTGAACGTGTTCCCCACGCAGATCGAGGAGCTGATCTTGAAGCGCGCGGAGCTGGCGCCGCACTACCAGTGCCTCCTCACGCGCGAGGGGCCGATGGACAACCTCAAGGTGGCGGTGGAAACCCGCCCCGGCCTCTCACCCGAGAGCCTGGAGGCGCGCGCCGCCGCCAAGATGCTGCAGCACGAGATCAAGGTCTATGTGGGCAGCAGCGTCGAGATCGAACTGCGGGCCGAGGGTGGTGTGGAGCGCAGCCAGGGCAAGGCCAAGCGCGTGGTGGATCTGCGTGGCCGTTAGCCCCTGGAGGCGGCATGGGTGCCGCTGCGGCCTGTGGTAATCGCTTATTGGCAGGGCCTGCGCCATGGTTTAAGGTGCAGGGTTTGATCACGCACTGGAGAATTCCATGAAACGCCGCACCCTACTGCAAGCCAGCTCGGCCGCCATCGCCCTGCCGGGCCTGGCCTTTGCCCAGGACAAGTACCCGAGCAAACCCATCACCTGGATTTGCCCCTATGCGGCCGGCGGAAATGCCGACAGCCGGTCGCGCCAGGTGGCGCGGGTCATGAGCAGCCTCATGGGGCAACCCATCATCATCGACAACAAGGCTGGCGCGGGGGGCAACATCGGCACCGAGGCCATTGCGCGCGCCAAGCCGGACGGCTATACGCTGGGCATGGGCAACTTCGCGCCCCTGGCCGTGAACCACGCGCTGTTCAAGAAGCTCAACTTCGATCCCTTCACCGACATCGTGCCGATCATGCTGATCGAGAAGGGCCCGCTGATCCTGATGGTGCGCAACGACTCGCCCTACAAAACGGTGAAGGACCTGGTCGCGGCGGCCAAGGCGGCGCCCGGCAAGCTGGCCTACGCTTCCGGCGGGATCGGCGGCACGCACCATTTGAGCGGCGCCTTGTTCGAGCACGCGGCCGGGATCGACATGATTCACGCGCCCTACAAGAGCGGTTCGGCGGGCGCCACCGATTTGATGGGGGGCCAGGTGCAGCTGATGTTTGAACAGATGTACGCGGCCATGCCCTCGATCCAGGGGGGCAAACTGCGCGCGCTGGCCATCACCAGCAAGACCCGCTCCCCGCTGGCACCCGAGATTCCCACCATGGCTGAAGCGGGTTTCCCGGCGGTCGAAGTGCTCAACTGGCAAGGCCTGGTTGGGCCCAAGGGCATGTCGCCTGACCTGATCAAGCAACTCAACGGCATTGCCAACAAGGCCATGCAGGACCCCGATCTGAGGCAAAAAATCCTGAGTCAGGGCAACGAACTGGGCGGCGGTACGCCGGAAGTATTTGCCGCGTTGATCAAGTCGGAAGCGCCGCGCTGGGGCAAGGTCGTCAAGGACGCGAAGATCGAACCGGAATGACCGGTCGCACAGCCCGCTCGCCGGGCTGGCCGGTTGCGCTCAGGCCGCGCCAGCGAGCCAGGGCGCGGCGATACGGGCGTCGCGCAGGGCCAGTCGCCAGGTCGTGACGCCTTCGGGCATCTCCAGCGGCAGCCGCAGCAGGCGCTTGTCGCGCGACACCAAGGCGGTGAGCTTGCGCTGGGGACCGGCATAAAGCGCCAGATCGTCGAGTTTGTGGAGCCGCCAGCCGTCGCCCTTGCGAGGGACGTTCTCCACCCCTAGCCATTCATCGCCTGCGGCAAAGCCCGCACGTTCCGCTGCGCCGCCACGCAACACCACCTTGATCTGGATGCCGCCATTCTCGGCCACGCGCAGGCCCAGGCGCTGCGCGGGTTGGGGTGTGTCTTCCAACACGGTGACACCCTGGCCTGTGAGCAAGGCTTTGAGCGGCAGTTCGCCGGTGCCATGCACCCAGTCTTTCAATTCGGCGCCGAAGTCGCGGCCGCCGAGTTCAGCCAGGACTGACGCGACGTCCCCCTCCGTCATCGGGCCGGCCTTGCAACGTGCCCAGAGCGCCCGCATCACGTCGTCGAGCGTGGTGCGGCCCTCCTGGCGCAGCGTGAGGTCCAGGCACAGCGCCACCAGCGCGCCCTTGGTGTAGTAGCTCACCGTGGCGTTCGGGGTGTTTTCATCCTGCCGGTAGTACTTCACCCAGGCGTCAAAGCTGGCCTGCGCCACCGACTGCAACGCGCGCCCGGGCGTCTGCAGCACCTGGTTGAGGGTCTTGTTGAGCAGCTTGAGGTAGGCCGCGTCGTCGAGCAGGCCGGCACGACGCAGCAGCAGATCGTCGTAGTAGCTGGTGAAGCCTTCGAAGAACCACAGCAGCGCGGTGTAGTTTTCCTGCGTGTAGTCGTAGCGGCTGAACTCGGCCGGGCGCAGGCGCTTGACGTTCCAGGTGTGGAAGTATTCGTGGCTGATCAGACCCAGCAGCGTGGTGTAACCCTCACCGGTCCTGGCTTCACCCCGACGCGGCAGGTCGCGGCGGCCGCAGATCAGCGCCGTGGAATTGCGGTGCTCCAGCCCGCCGTAGTTGTCGTCCACGGCATTGAGCATGAACACATAGTGTTTGTGGGGTGGTTTCTTGCCGCCGTGCCAGAAACGGATGCTGGTCTCGCAGATCTTCTGGGCATCGGCCAGCAACCGGGTGCCGTCAAATGAGGGGGCGGCGCCCGCCACGACGAAGCGGTGCGGCACGCCGCAGGCCTTGAAGTCGCCGCTCCAGAAGGCACCCATTTCGACCGGGCAGTCCACCAGTTCGTCGTAGTCGGCGGCGAGGTAGCGTCCGAAGCCCCTCGCATCGACCTCGACCGCCGCAAGACCCGTGGCGGCCGACCAGTCCGGCATGCCCCTGGGCGCGCGCAATTCCAGCGCGTGGGGCGCGTGGGCATGGCCGTCCACCCGCAGGCACAGGCTGGTGCCGTTGAAGAAGCCGCGCGTGGCGTCGAGCCAGGCGGTGCGCACCGAGGCGTCGTTGGCATACACCTCGTAGCGCAGCACCAGCGGCTTCGCGGGCTGGCAGGCCACTTCCCAGCTGCATTTGTCGAGTTGCGCCACGTCCAGCGAGCGGGTGCCCTGGCGGGCTTGCAGACGCTGCAGGTTTTTCGCGAATTCGCGCACCAGGTAACTGCCGGGAATCCACACCGGCAGCGACAGGCGCTGCAGCGCGGCGGGTTGGGGCACCGTCAACGTGACGCGAAACAGGTGGGCGTGCAGATCAGCCACTTCCACCAGGTAGTGGAGGGCGGGGGCGGTCGGGATGGTTTTCGACATGGTGCCGGCAAGAATAGCCGACCCTCAGGTTCCCGCGGCGCCCAGCACGCAACTCAGCGTCGCCACCACCGTCAGGCGAAAGCGCAGCGGCAGCCAGTGCGCCAGGCCGGCATCGGCCCAGGTCTTGCGATCCACGGCATAGCAACCCACCATGACCAGGCCCAGCAACGGCAGGCCGGCGTAGGCGGGCATCAGCAGCGAGATCCAGGCCATCAGCGCCGGCGCCACGGCCCAAATCAGGTGGAAGGTGTGGCCCGGCGTTTCCGTGGCGGCGTAACGCAGGCCAATGCCCCAGTGGATACCACCGAGAAAGGACACGATCACCGCGCCATAGGCCGTCAATGACAGCGCGACGAAGGGGTGCAGGTCGGCGCTGACCAGCCACAGCAGCAGCGTGAGGCCGACGAACGGGATCAGCCCGGCGTAGCCGAGCCGGTCAATGAGTTGGCGGGGCGAGTTTTGTGGCATGGCAAGGCGGACGGCGGTGGCTGGAACCCCTCGCCGTCATTCGGTGGCGCGCGGCTCAGGGCTTGGCTTCGGCCAGAAGTTTCTCGACCTGCTGGGCGCCGATGGCGCCCGGCACGCGCGAGCCGTCGACGAAGATCAGGGTCGGGGTGCCGGTGATCTTGTGCTTCTTGCCAAATTCAACGTTGCGGGCGAGCGCGGCCGCATCGCAGCTCGCCAGGGCGGGCGACGCCTCGCGCAGCATCCAGTCGGTCCAGGCCTTGGCCTTGTCCTTGGCGCACCAGATGTTGCGGGACTTGTCCGCCGAATCCTTGCTCAGGATGGGGTAGAGGAACATGTGGATGGTGACGTTGTTCACCTTCTGCAGGTCGGCCTCGAAGCGCTTGCAGTAGCCGCAGTTGGGATCTTCAAACACGGCCAGTTTGCGCTTGCCGTCGCCGCGCACGATGGTGAACGCGTCCTTGACCGGCAGGGTGCTGAAATCCACAGCCGTCAGCTTTTCCACGCGTTCTTCCGTGAGGTTGCGGCGCAGCTTGGTGTCGATCAGGCTGCCCTGGATCAGGAAGTTGCCTTCGGTGTCGGTGTAGAGGATGTCCGTGCCATTGACGCGGACCTCGTACAGGCCGGGCATGGCGGACTTGGTCACTTCGTCGATCTTCTGGAGCTGCGGAATGCGCTCGGCGAGGTTTTTGCGAATGGCCGCTTCCTGCGCAACGGCGCCGAAGGTGAGGGTCAGCGTGGCCAGGGCTAGCGCGGTTTTCAAGGCGTTCATCATCAGGTGTCCATCGTCAGTGTCAATTGTTCGGTCTCGCGCCCATGGCGCGCCGCGCCACCCATTGCTTGAGCGGGCCGCTGCGGTCGAAGCCACTCATGCCCCAGTTGCGCAGGGCCTGCGCCGGGCTGCCTGTCAGGGAAAACAGCTGTTGCAGGCTGTCGGTGGCCACGCCGGTGGAGAGCACATCGGCCTTGCGGGCGCGTTCGTAGCGGCGCAGCAGCTTCAGGTCGCCCGGCGTGCGCCAGTATTCGCGGGCTTGCAGCACGTGCGCCAGTTCGGCGGCGTCGCCCAGGCCCAAGTTCAGTCCCTGGCCCGAAAGCGGGTGCACTGTGTGGGCGGCATCACCCGCCAGCACCCAGCCCGGCCCCGCCCAGCGGTTTGCGCGGGCCAGTTGCAGCGGCCAGCTGGCGCGTTCGCCCTGCGGCGTGAGCTTGCCGAGCGTGTGGCGACTGGTGGTTTCGAGCAACAAGGCAAATTCTTCTGGTGAGGCGGCAAGCAGGGCGGGCGCCCGTTCCTGCAAGACAGACCAGACAACCGCCACGGAGTTCCCCTGCGGGCCGTCCAGCGGCAAAAAAGCCAGGATTTCACCTTGCGAAAACCATTGCCAGGCCGTCTGGTTATGGGGTTTCTCGCAGGTCAGCCGGGTGGCGATGGCGTGCTGGGGGTAGGGCGTGACGTCAAAGTCCACGCCGAATTCGGCTCGCGTGCGGCTGGCCTTGCCTTCGCAAACCACCGTGAGCGCTGCCGGTGCGGGGGTCTCGATCACCTCGATCCTGGGCTGGTAGCGCACGGCCTCGGCCAGCCGTGCTTCTAGCGCGGGAACGTCCACGATCCAGTTCAGCGCCGGGCTGGCGTGCTCGGCGGCATCGAAATTCACTGCGCCGCCGTCGTCGCCGTGCACCTGCATGCGCAGCACCGGCGTGGCGGCGGCCTCGTCCGGCCAGCAGCGCAGCGACTCCAGCAGCGTGCGCGAGGCGGCGTTGAGCGCGTAGGCGCGCACGTCGCCGTGACCCGTCGCGGACGACGGCGCCGCGCCAGCGGGGGCCACCAGCGCCACACGCAGCCGCTCGCGGGCCAGCAGCAGCGCCAGCACGCGGCCGACGATGCCGGCGCCGCGGATGCAGATGTCATAGGGGATTGCCATGCCGGGGATTGTAGGAGGCAGGGCAAAATCGGGGCTAATACCCGCCGGGTTCCCGGCCATTCGTGATCAACAAAGGGGTTCCACGTGAGCACTGTCCCTCAGGATGTCTCCGCCACCATTGCCGCGCTCGTGGTGTACCCGGTCAAGTCCTGTGCGGGCGTGCCGGTCCACGAAGCCGTGCTGACCGATGCCGGGCTCGACCTGGACCGCGCCTGGATGGTGGTGGATGCCGACGGCAACTTCGTCAGCCAGCGCGAATTGCCGCGCATGGCGCTGATCCGGCCTCAGCTCAAGACGTTTGAGATCATCCTGCGCGCGCCCGGCATGCTGGCGCTGCACCTGGCGATCGACGCGGTGGAGCAGCCGGTGCGGGTGCGCGTGTGGGACGACGAGGTGGCTGCCTACGACATGGGGGCGGTCGCCGCCCAGTGGTTCACGGATTTTCTGGGCCAGCCCTTGCGGCTGGTGCGTTTTGACCCGGAACACCGGCGCCTGTCCAGCCTGAAATGGACCGGCGGCGTCGAGGCGCCGAACCAGTTCAGCGACGGTTTCCCCGTGCTCGTGGCGAGCGAGGCCTCGCTGGCGGACCTGAACGCCCGGCTGGCCGCGGCGGGCCACGCCGCGGTGGACATGGCGCGTTTCCGGCCCAACCTGGTGCTCGGCGGCGTGGAGGCGCACGACGAGGACCGCCTGGACGTTCTGCGCATTGCCACCGGAACCGGCATCGCCGAACTCAAGCCCGTCAAGCCCTGCGCCCGCTGCCCCATCCCCAACATCGACCCTGCCACGGCGGCATCGAGTCCGGCTGTGGGCGACACCCTTCAAGGCTACCGGCAGGACGCGCGGCTCGATGGCGCCGTGACCTTCGGCATGAACGCCATCGTGCTCCAGGGCGACGGCCAGGTGCTGCGTGTGGGGCAAGCCGTGTCCGCAGCCTTCCACTTCGATTGAGTCCTGCTGGCGCGAAGGCCTTCTCGGAGGGGTTGCGAGGACACGCAGTGCCGAGCGTGGGGGCTTCCAGGACTGCCCGGTAAAATCGCAGGTTCACCCCAGATTTTCTGAAAGCCCTGCCATGAGCCTCCAATGCGGCATCGTGGGCCTGCCCAACGTCGGCAAGTCCACCCTCTTCAACGCGCTGACCAAAGCCGGCATCGCCGCCGAGAATTACCCCTTCTGCACCATCGAGCCCAATGTGGGTGTGGTCGAGGTGCCCGATCCGCGTCTGCAGGAACTCGCCAAGATCATCAACCCTGAGCGCATCGTGCCGGCCATCGTGGAGTTCGTGGACATCGCGGGTCTCGTGGCCGGGGCCAGCAAGGGCGAAGGCCTGGGCAACCAGTTCCTGGCTCACATCCGAGAGACCGACGCCACGGTGAACGTGGTGCGCTGCTTCGAGGACGAGAACGTCATCCACGTCGCCGGCAAGGTGGACCCGATCTCCGACATCGAAGTGATCCAGACCGAGCTGTGCCTGGCCGACCTGTCCACGGTGGAGAAGGCGCTGCACCGCCACACCAAGACGGCCCGGTCCGGCGACAAGGACGCGATGAAGCTGGTGGCTCTGCTGGAGAAATGCCAGGCCGCGCTGAACCAGGGCCAGCCGGTGCGCGCGCTCGAATTCAGCAAGGAAGACCGGCCGCTGGTCAAGCAGTTCTCGCTGATTACCGCCAAGCCGGCGATGTTTGTCGCCAACGTGGCTGAAGACGGCTTCGAGAACAACCCCTTCCTCGACCGTCTGCGCGAGTATGCCGACAAGCAGGGCGCGCCCGTGGTCGCCATCTGCGCCAAGATCGAAGCCGAACTGGCCGAGATGGACGACGAAGACAAAAAGATGTTCCTTGCCGAAATCGGCCAGGACGAGCCCGGCCTGAACCGCCTGATCCGCGCCGCCTTCAAGCTGCTGGGCCTGCAAACCTACTTCACCGCCGGCGTGAAGGAGGTGCGCGCCTGGACCATCCACATCGGCGACACCGGCCCGCAAGCCGCCGGCGTGATCCATGGCGACTTCGAGCGCGGCTACATCCGCGCCCAGACCATCGCCTACGAGGACTTCATTGCCTTCAAGGGCGAGCAGGGCGCCAAGGACGCGGGCAAGATGCGCTCGGAAGGCAAGGAATACGTCGTCAAGGACGGCGATGTGATGAACTTCCTGTTCAACGTCTGATGCAGGTTCGGGGCAGGGCCTGAACGCTTGTGCCCCCCGACGGAATGAGTCCATCCGGCGACGAGCAGGCGGGCTTGCCGCCGTTGTCGGCAATCAGCCCAATGTCGGCAGCCGCCCCGGAAAAACCCAGATCAGGCTGCTGGTCATGACCACGTAGCGCGCCAGCTTGCCGATGGCCATGTAGCCCAGGCAGGGCCAGAACGGCAGTTTGAGCCAGCCGGCAACGGCGCACAGGGGGTCGCCCACGGCGGGCAGCCAGGCCAGCAGGCAGGCCTTGGGGCCGAGCTTTTCGAGCCATTCCAGTGCCTTGACGTGTGTGACCGAATGGCAGTACTTTTCCACGGCCTCGTGTGCGCCCCAGCCCATCCACCAACTCACTGCGCCACCCAGCGTGTTGCCGGCGGTGGCCACCAGCACGGCGGGCCAGAACAGCTCCGGATTGAGCTTGACCAGCCCGAAAACGGCCGGCTCGGAACCCAGCGGCAGCAGTGTCGCCGAGATGAACGAAATCACGAACACCGTGCTCAGACCGTATTCCGGCAGCGCGAGGACGGTGAGCAAATGTTGGATCCAGGCTTCCATGGTCGGGCCAGTGTATCTGCCGTGAGGGGCCTGGCTTGGTGCCGGGCGTCGGGGCATTTCAATTGCTGAAATATTGGGCAGATACAATCACCGTCCTGATTCGCGACGCCGCAGCCGGTGTCCGCTTTTCCCTTATTCCACGTCTTCATGAACATCGGTCCGTTTGTCCTGCCGAATTCCTTGTTTGTCGCCCCCATGGCGGGGGTGACGGACCGGCCGTTCCGGCAGCTGTGCCGCGAGTTCGGCGCGGGCTATGCGGTCAGCGAGATGGTGACCTCGCGGCGCGATTTATGGAGTTCGCTCAAGACCTCGCGTCGTGCCAACCACGAGGGTGAGCCGGGTCCGATCGCGGTGCAGATTGCCGGCACCGACGCGCCGATGATGGCCGAGGCCGCTGCCTACAACATCGACCGCGGCGCGCAGATCATTGACATCAACATGGGCTGCCCGGCCAAGAAGGTCTGCAACAAGTGGGCGGGCTCCGCGCTGATGCAGGACGAGCCGCTGGCGCTCGAGATCGTCGAGGCGGTGGTGGCCGCCTGCGCGCCGCGCGGCGTGCCGGTCACGCTGAAGATGCGCACTGGCTGGTGCGATGCGCGGCGGAATGCGGTGCAACTGGCGCGTGGCGCGGAGGCTGCGGGCGTGCAGATGATCACGGTGCACGGCCGCACGCGCGAGCAAGGCTACAAGGGCCAGGCCGAGTACGACACCATCGCCGCGGTGAAAGCGGCGGTGCGCGTGCCCGTCGTGGCCAACGGCGACATCGATTCGCCGCAGAAGGCGCGCGAGGTGCTGGCCGCCACCGGCGCGGACGCGCTGATGATCGGCCGCGCCGCGCAGGGCCAGCCCTGGATCTTTCGCGAGATCGTCCACTTCCTGGCAACGGGCGAGCCCCTGGCCCCGCCGCTGGTTGCCGAAGTCCGGCGCGCGCTGCTGGCACACCTGCAGGACCACTACGCGCTGTACGGTGAATACACCGGCGTGCGTTCGGCGCGCAAGCACATTGGCTGGTACGTGCGCGAGCTGCCGGGCGGCGACGCCTTCCGCAGCCGGATGCTCACGCTCGAAGATGGCGCGGCACAACTGAGTGCCGTGGCCGACTACTTTGACGGCTTGGGTGATGTCATGGACCGCCTGCCCGTGCGGCAGACCGCCGCCTCAACACACAGGGACGAAGCCTTACTGGAAAACGCTGAATGAGCAACAAGACCATAGAAGAATGCGTGCGCGTCAACCTGGAAAGCTACTTCCGGGATTTGCATGGCACCGAGCCTGCCGGCATGCACGAGATGCTGGTCAAGGCGGTGGAAAAGCCTTTGCTGGACGTGGTCATGCAGAAGGCAGACCAGAACCAGTCCCGCGCCGCGGAATGGCTGGGCCTGAACCGCAACACCCTGCGCAAGAAACTCCTCGAACACAAACTCATCAAGTGACGCGTCCCGTCACCGCCTGCCATGAACGCACTGATTTCCGTCTCCGATAAAACCGGCATCCTTGAATTTGCCCGGGCCCTGAACGCCTTGGGCATCAAGCTCATCTCCACCGGCGGTACGGCCAAGCTGCTGGCCGAACAGGGCCTGCCCGTGACCGAGGTGGCCGAGCTCACGGGCTTTCCCGAGATGCTGGACGGCCGCGTCAAGACCCTGCACCCCAAGGTGCACGGCGGCCTGCTGGCGCGCCGCGACCTGCCCGAGCACATGGCTGCGCTGAAGGCGCACGGCATTGACACCATCGACCTGCTGGTGGTCAACCTCTACCCGTTCGAGGCCACGGTGGCCAGGGCCGGCTGCACGCTGGAAGACGCGATCGAGAACATCGACATCGGCGGGCCGGCCATGGTGCGCAGCGCCGCCAAGAACTGGAAAGACGTGGGCGTGCTGACCGATGCCTCGCAGTACGAAGGCGTGCTGGCCGAACTCAAGGCCAGCGGCAAGCTGACCGACAAGACCCGCTTCGCGCTGTCGGTGGCGGCCTTCAACCGTATCAGCCAATACGACGGGGCGATCAGCGACTACCTCTCCGCGATCGAATTCGAGGAGGAGAAGAACACGGAGGGCTACGTGCCCACGCGCCAGTTGTTCCCGGGCCAGTCCAACGGCCGCTTCGTCAAGCTGCAGGATCTGCGTTACGGCGAGAACCCGCACCAGCAGGCCGCGTTCTACCGCGACCTGTATCCGGCGCCGGGCTCGCTGGTGACGGCGCAGCAGCTGCAGGGCAAGGAGCTGAGCTACAACAACATCGCCGACGCCGATGCGGCCTGGGAGTGCGTGAAGAGTTTCGACGCGCCGGCCTGCGTGATCGTCAAGCACGCCAACCCCTGCGGCGTGGCCGTCGGCAAGGACCCGCTGGAGGCCTACAGCAAGGCCTTCCAAACCGACCCGACCTCGGCCTTCGGCGGCATCATCGCCTTCAACCGACCGCTCGACGGCGCGGCGGCCCAGGCGGTGAGCAAGCAGTTCGTCGAGGTGCTGATGGCGCCGGGCTACACGGCCGAGGCGCTGGAGGTGTTCAAGTCCAAGGTCAATGTGCGTGTGCTGCAGATTGCGCTGCCGCCGGGTGGGCACAGCGACTGGGAGCGCGGCCACAACGCAGTCGATGCCAAGCGCATCGGCTCGGGCCTGCTGCTGCAGACCGCCGACAACCATGAGCTGCGGCTCGACGAAGTCAAAGTTGTCACGAAGAAACAGCCCAGCCCCGAGCAGCTGCAGGACCTGCTGTTCGCCTGGAAGGTGGCCAAGTTCGTCAAGAGCAACGCCATCGTGTTCTGCGCGGGCGGCATGACCATGGGCGTGGGCGCGGGGCAGATGAGCCGCCTCGATTCGGCGCGCATCGCGAGCATCAAGGCCCAGCACGCCGGCCTGTCCCTTTCGGGCACGGCGGTCGCGAGCGACGCCTTCTTCCCGTTCCGCGACGGCCTGGACGTGGTGATCGACCACGGCGCCAGCTGCGTGATCCAGCCCGGCGGTTCCATGCGCGACCAGGAGGTCATAGCCGCGGCCGACGAGCGTGGCGTGGCGATGGTGTTCAGCGGCGTGCGGCACTTCCGCCACTGAAAGCGGATGCCCGGGCCACGGCGCGGCGCTTGTACCAAAAAAAAAGCGGCTTACGAGCCGCTTTTGGTATTTTTGGCCGCCTCGGCGCGAACCGGTTGTTGCCGGCGGCTATTTTTGAAGCAGCCTGAACGCCTCGCGCGCCACGTTCACGGTTTCGGCAATGTCCCCGTCGCTGTGCGCGGCGCTGACGAAGCCGGCTTCGTAGAGCGCCGGCGCGATGTAGACGCCGCGGTCCAACAGGCCGTGGAACAGTGTGTTGAAGCGCGCGCCCTCGGTTTTCATGACTTGGGGGTAGTTCTGTGGCAAGGCCTCAAGCAGGAAGAAGCCGAACATGCCGCCTTCGCTGTCGCCGCAGA
>JAHFQI010000153.1 GCA_023259355.1 Comamonadaceae bacterium | reverse complement strand
TCAAAAAGAACCCTCCTTTCAGCATGGCCAGCCGGCCAAGACCGCTGTATTGCTGTGCAACCTGGGCACCCCCGATGAACCCACGGCGCCCGCCCTGCGCCGGTACCTGGCCGAGTTCCTGGGCGACCACCGCGTCGTGGAAATTCCCAAGCCCGTCTGGTGGCTGATCCTGCACGGCATCATCCTGCGCACGCGCCCGGCAAAGTCGGCGGCGAAATACGCCAGCATCTGGACGCCCGAGGGCTCGCCGCTGAAGGTCTGGACCGCCAGGCAGGCCACGCTGCTGCGCGGTTGGCTGGGCGAGCGCGGCCACGCCGTCACGGTGCGCTACGCGATGCGCTACGGCAACCCGTCCATCGCGTCGGAGCTGGACAAACTCAAGGCCGAGGGTGCGACGCGCATTCTCGTCGTGCCGCTCTACCCGCAGTACAGCGGCACCACCACGGCCAGCGTCTTCGACGCCGTCTACACCTGGGCCGCGAAGGTGCGCCACCTGCCCGAGCTGCGCTTCGTCAACCGCTACCACGACGACCCGGGCTACATTGCCGCGCTGGCCAAACGCATCACCGCGTTCTGGCAAAGCCACGGCCGGCCCGAGAAGCTGGTGATGAGTTTTCACGGCGTGCCCGAACGCACGCTGCACCTGGGCGACCCCTACCACTGTGAATGCCACAAGACCGCCCGCCTGCTCGCGGAAAAGCTGGGCCTGTCAAAAGACCAATACCAGCTGACTTTCCAGTCGCGCTTCGGCAAGGCCAAGTGGCTGCAGCCCTACACGGAGCCCACGCTGGTGGCACTGGCCCGGGGTGGCATGAAGCGGGTGGACGTGGTCTGCCCCGGCTTCACCGGCGACTGCCTGGAAACGCTGGAAGAAATTGCGCAGGAAGCGCGCGCAGCCTTCCTGGTGGCAGGAGGGAAGGAGTTCAACTACATCCCTTGCCTGAACGACAGCCCGGAATGGATTTCCGCGCTGGCCAGCCTGACCGAGCGGCACCTGGCTGGCTGGCCCACGCAGGTGAAGGCGGACGAGGCGGCGCTGGCGGCATCACGCACGGCGGCGCTGGCGTTGGGGGCAAAGCAGTAGCGGCCGGGCGCCCGGCATCGCGGGGGAATTCCCCACTTGATTCACCGACGCGTTCATTTCTGTCGCGACCTAGAATGTCCTTTTTTGAGGGCATCCGAA
The DNA here is from genome assembly GCA_023259355.1 of Comamonadaceae bacterium. Taxonomy (GTDB): domain Bacteria; phylum Pseudomonadota; class Gammaproteobacteria; order Burkholderiales; family Burkholderiaceae_C; genus JAHFQI01. Next base: position 8,182 of record JAHFQI010000153.1, on the reverse strand, counting down.
TGACAGAAAAAACGCCTTCGTTCAACCCGCCTGGCCCGGGTGCCTGGGAGCTGGAGACAACCCACTGGAGCCGCCCGGTGACCCGATTCGCGCAGGACGCGACGGTCGATGGATTCATCGCGGGATTTTCTGCCAGCGCCGCCCGGTACGGCCTGATGCTCAACCACCTCGAACCCGCCTTCGTCAACGGCTTCGCCTACATGCGGGCCGTCGGTTTTGGCGCGCCGAAAAACGCCAAAGGCCCGCCGCCCAAAATCGTCTTGCAGATCCTGACGCGCGTGGTGCCCAAGATGCGCCGGCGTATCCAGACCGCGCACGAGGCGATCACCAACAAACTCTGGCGCCATGATCTCGCCCGATGGGATCGGGAAGTCAAACCGGCGGCCATCGTTCGGCATCGCAAGCTGCAGTCGGTTGATTTCGCATCCCTTGACGACGCGGGCCTTGCAGCGCATGTGATTGACGCTCATGTGCATCTGCACGACATGGTGAAGCAGCACCATGATTTCACGGTCCCGGCCGCGCTTCCCGTTGGCGATTTTCTGGCCCATGTGCACCAGTGGACGGGCAAGCCCGCGGGCGAGGTACTCCAGGTCCTGCGTGGCTCGTCGAAGATCTCGCTCGGCGTTGCCCACGAAGAGCTGGCGGCACTGGCCGCAGCGGTCAACGCCAGCGGGGCGGCGCGTGCCATCCTGGACGGCCCCAAACCCGCACAGGCCATCGTCGATGCCCTGATGGCCCACGAGAGCACCGCCGTTGCGATGAATGCCTATATGGACATGGTCCGGGTGCGCTGCCTGGGCTACGACCTTGGCTCGAAAAGCGTGGGAGAGATGCCCGAGCTGATCGTTCGTTCGATCAAGGCGGGCTGCGACGGGCAGGGTACGCAACGCGACGACGACGCCTCGGCCCGGGCACGGATTGCGTCTTTGCGCAGTGCCGTGCCCCCCGAGCATCACGCCAGCTTCGATGCGCTGCTCGAGGAGGTGCGACTCATCAACCGGCTGCGCGACGAACGAGGGCACTATTCAGACGGCTGGGCCTTCGGCATTGCCCGACGGGCCCTGGGTGAAGCCGGGCGCAGGCTCGCGGCGCGCGGCATATTCGCCTCCGCCGAGTCGGCCTACGAGGCGTCTTGCGGCGAAATCGTCGCGCTTCTCAAGGGCCAGCCGGGACCGGCCGAGGCCGAACTCGTTTCAAGAGGCGCCTGGCGCACCACCAAAACCACGTCGGACGCCGACATCCCGGCCTGGCTGGGCGCCCCGCCCTCACCCCCGCCTCCCTCGGACTGGCTGCCGGAAAAAGGCAGGCGCACCGGGCGGGCGATCGAAATATTCATGGCGACGTTGTTCACGGAGCCGGAGCCTGCAAGCTCGGCAACGTCGGTGAAAGGGCTGCCCGTGAGCCCTGGAACCTACGAGGGGGTCGCGCGGCTGGTGAACGAGGAGGCCGATTTCGGCCGTATCCAGCGCGGCGACGTTCTGGTCACGCGCTCAACCTCGCCTTATTTCAACGTGATCCTGCCCTTGCTCGGCGCGATTGTCACGGACCGCGGCGGACAGCTCTGCCATGCTGCGATTGTGGCGCGGGAGTATGGCATTCCCGGTGTGGTGGGCACACGGGACGCGAGCAAGCTCATCCGTGACGGCGCACGGGTGCGCGTGAACGGGACGACCGGCGAAGTCTCCGTGCTGGCATGATGGTCCCGCTGGCCGAGGCCCTGGACGAGGGCCTGTTCGGGGGCAAGGCAACCCAACTGGGCGCGTCACTGCGTGCCGGGCTGCCGGTCCCCCCCGGGTTCGCACTGAGTGTGGACCGGGTGCAAGCCATCGTGGACGGCGATGCCGCCGCGCTGGATGAAGCCTTTCACCATGCGGCCAAGCTGGAAGCGTTCGCGGTGCGCTCCTCCGCGGTGGGCGAGGACGGCGCGGGTGCCAGCTTTGCGGGGCAACACGATACGGTACTGGATGTGCGCAGCCGTGAGGGTCTGCTGGACGCCATCCGCCGCGTCTGGGCATCGGGTCGAACCGCCAGTGCGCAGGCTTACCGCGACCGGATGCGGCTGACCGGTGCGCCCCGCATGGCGATTGTGGTCCAGCAGCTGGTGGCGTCCGAGATGGCCGGCGTGATGTTTACCCGCAACCCGATGACCGGGGCCGACGAGCGGGTGATCGAGGCCGCCTGGGGTCTGGGGGAAGTGGTGGTGGCCGGGCTTGTCACGCCCGATCGGTATCGCGTCATACGGGAGGGGCATGTCCTGGAGCGCAGCGCCGGGGACAAGGACATCGCCATCCGGTCACTGGCCGGAGGGGGGACCGCCGAACAGGCCGTGGCGCCGCATCTGGTCTCCGCCCTGTGCCTGGGCGACGCTGAGCTCGCGGCCCTTAATGCCCTCGCGTGCCTGTGTGAAACCCATCACGGCGCAGGGCCGCATGACCTGGAGTTCGCGTTCGGCGGTGGGCGCTTGTACTTGCTGCAATGCCGCTCGATCACCCGTGCCGGTGCACCGTGACGGTCTCTGAAAACGCGCTCACCCGGCGCGAGTGGGTGGCGCTGGCTTGCAGCATAGGCCTGGTTCCGCTCAATTCAACCATGATCGCGGTGGCGATTCCGGCCATTGCGCAAGACCTTGCAGCGGCGCCCGGCGCCCTCGTGCAATGGTTGGTGACGAGCTACCTGCTCGTGAACATCGTGGCGCAGAGCCCCGCAGGCAAGCTGGGCGACCGCTGGGGCCATGCGCGCACCCTGGCGCTGGGCCAGCTCGTGTTCGCCCTGGGCAGCGTGATCGGTTTCCTGGCCCATGCCCTGCCCCTGCTCGTCGCCGCGCGGGTGCTCATGGCGTTGGGTGGCGCGATCATCGTGCCCTCCGCCATGGCGACCGTTCGCCTGCGTGTGCCAGAGGCGCAGCGTGCCCGCGGATTTGGCATGTTCGGCGCGGTGATGGGGCTGTCCGCGGCCATCGGCCCGCTGGTCGGCGGCGAGGTGGCGATGCGGTTCGGCTGGTCCGCTCTGTTTCTGGTGAACATCGCCCCGCTCGCCGTGGCGGGAAGCTTGAGCCGGCGCAACGGGCAATGGCCGTGGCAGCAGGACCCTGCCACGCGAAAGGTGGCCCGGTTCGACGTGTTCGGCAGCGTGCTGCTCGGGATGGGTCTCACGCTGGTCGTCATCGGTGCGCGGACGCCTTCGCTGGGGTTGCCGGTGGTGGTTGCGGGACTCGCAACGCTTTTCGCTTTTGCGTGGTGGGAGCGGCGCGTCGCTGATCCTGTCGTTGATTTGAAGCTCTTCACCCGCCGCGCCTTTGCCGCAGGCACCCTCATCGTCGGGCTTCAGAATTTCGCGATGTACGCGCTGCTCTTTGAACTTCCACTGGTCTTCTCCCACAGTTTCGGCGCCACCTCGGCCGAGTCGGGGCGCGCACTGCTGGCACTGACCCTGGCCATGGTGCTCGGTTCAGGGATCGGCGGCCGCATCGCGGGGCGCTTCGGGCTGCGCAAGGCCGCGGTCATCGGCGCCTCCATCGCGCTCGCCGGGGGGGCGGTGCTCGTACGGCTCCCGCTCACGAGCGTCATGGGGGCGTTCCCCGCCCTGGTCCTTCTGGGTTTCGGGCTGGGTTTGACCACCCCGGCGGCGAATGCAACCCTCATGTCGGCGGTGCATGCGGGCGAAAGCGGCATGGCCTCAGCCGCCTCCAGCACGGTACGCTACCTTGGTGGTATTGCGGGCGTGGCGGTGGTGAGCGCCATGGCTTCCGGCCAAGACCTCCTCGTGGCGCACGAACAGGGTGCCGTCATCTTTGCACTCGCTTTGGCAATCGCGCTGGCCCTGGCAGCGCTGATCCCCCACAAGGCGGGGGCTGCCACGCCGCGCGTTTAAGGCCATGCGCATCGATCGCCGCTTGCCCAGGTGAGATGCCTGGCATCGGCGATGTCACCCATGACCACCCACCGCCAGGAAGTCCGTCACCAGCTCCAGATGCGCCGGCACGTTGAGCGCCGGCGCATGGCCGCAACCGGGCACCTCAACCACACGCAGCGTGCCGCGCAGGCCCGGGCCGCGGCGCTGCATCTCGGCGATGGTCTCGGGCCGCACCAGATCCGACTCGGCGCCGCGCAGGCACAGCACGGGCATTTCCAGCGCGTCGTAGTGCTGCCAGATCAGGTAGTCGTCCGGGTGGTGGATGAACTGCTGCACCATGGCCGGGTCGTAGTGCGGCGTGACACGGCCGTCGGGCAGGCGGCGCGTTGAGGTTTCAGTCAAGCGGCGCCACTGCGCGTCGCTGAGCCAGCCATAGGGCTTGTAGACCTGCCGGAAAAAGGCTTCGAGTTCCAGTACCGTGGCAAACGCCGGCGGGTTGCCCGCGTAGGCCTTGATGCGCTCGATGGCGGCCTGCGCGAGTTGGGGCGCGTTGTCGTTGAGCACCAGGCTCTGGATGCGCCGTTTGAGCGCCGGTTCGGCGAGGCCCGACGCGCAGACCATGCCGATGGCGCCGCCCATCGAGGTGCCCACCCAGTGCGCCCGTGCGATGCCAAGCTGGTCGAACAACTCGCGCGCCAGACGGGCGTAGAACGCCAGGCAGTATTCGTTGCGCGGGTCCGGACTCCACTGCGACAGGCCCCGGCCGATGGTGTCGGGGCAGATCACGCGCAAGCCGCGGCGGCTCAGGTGGCCCGCCAACTCGTCCATGTCGCGGCCGGTGCGCGCCAGGCCATGCCAGGCGATCACGGTTTCGGCATTGCCGGCGCCCCACTCGGTGTAGTGGATCTCGCGCCCGGCGCAGGTCAGGTAGTGGGATGTGTGGCTCACTTTGGACCTCCTTGGGACACAGCCCGTTTCAGCGTGGCGCTGGTGCGCAGCCGCCCCACGACGCCAGTCGGGAAGTAGTAGACGGACAGCACGAACAACACGCCGAGCCAGAGCAGCCAGCGGTCCGGCGAGAGCAGCGCCGAGAGCACGGGCACCGCGGTGGTGGCCTCGCTGGCGATGCGCAGCAGGTCCTGCAGGTAGCTCTGCGCCACCAGGAACAGCACCGCGCCGACGGCCGCGCCGTAGATCGTGCCCATGCCGCCGATCACCACGATCAGCAGCACGTCCATCATGATCTCGAAGCTGAGTGAGGTGTCCGGCCCGTTGTAGCGCAGCCAGAGCGCCAGCATCGCGCCCGCCACCGTGGCGAACAGCGCCGACAGCACGCTGGACGTGGTGCGGTACACCACCACGCGGTAGCCGATGGCCTCGGCACGGAACTCGTTCTCGCGAATCGCCTGCAGCACGCGGCCGAACGGCGAGTTCACGATGCGCAGCAACGCGAGCAACAGCACCAGCGTGGTAACGAACAGCGCGTAGTAGGTCAGCAGCCGGCCGTCGACCGTGACGCCGAGGAAAGGCGTCTCGAAAAATTCGTGGCTGGGCATCAGCAGTTCGGGCAGCTTGAAGGTCAGGCCGTCCTCGCCGCCAGTGATGTCCGACAACTGCGAGGCCAGCGTCTGGAACGCCGAAGCCACGGCCAGCGTGATCATGGCAAAGAAGATGGCGCGCACCCGCAGCGAAAACAGCCCCACCGCCAGCGACAGCAGGAACGACAGCCCGAGGGACGCGACCAGGCCCACGGCCACGGCCTCCCAGGTCGGCCCCATGTTCGTGCAAGCGATCGCGACGCCATAGGCGCCGATGCCGAAGAACATGGTGTGCGCGAAGCTCACGATGCCGGTATAGCCCAGCAACAGGTCGAAACTGGCCACCAGCACCACGAACACCAGCACCTTGGCCGCCACCGACAGCGGCTTGACGCCCGGGAAGATGAACGGCGCGAACGCCAGCCCGAGCAGCACCGCCACCAGCAGCAGGGCGAGCAGGCGGCTGCGGGGAAAGTCGTTGGAGAGAATTCGGTTCAGCATGGTCCCTCCGCTTACCGGTTCGCCACCGGGTACACGCCCTGGGGCCGCCACAACAGCACCGCCACCATCAGCGCGATGTTGGAAAACAGCGCCACCTTCGGGGCGAGAAAACCGGTGTAGTTGGCCATCAGCCCCACCAGCAGCGCGCCGATCAGCGCCCCGCCGGTCGAGCCGAGCCCGCCGATGATGATGACAATGAAGATCAGCACGTTGACCTGCGCGCCCATCTGCGGAATCACGCTCTGCTGGTACAGGCCCCACATCACGCCGCCCAGGCCGGCCAGCGCGCTGCCGACCACGAACACGCCGACGAACAGGCGGCGGATGCGGTAGCCCAGCGACTCGACCATCTCGCGGTCCTGCACGCCGGCACGGATCAAGAGGCCGATCTTGGTGCGGCTGAGCGTCCAGGCCAGCAGGGCAAACACGATCAGGCCGACGACCACGGCCACCAGCCGGTACTTCTCGATCGCGGCGTCGCCCAGCAGCAGCGAGCCGCGCAGGGCCTCGGGCAGCGGCAGCGCGATCTGCTGCGGGCCCCAGATCGCCTTGATCAGCTCCTCGCCGATGATCATGCCGCCCATGGTGATCAGGATCTGCTTGAGATGCTGGCCATAGACCGGGCGCACGATGAAACGCTCGAAGGCCAGGCCCACGGCGCCTGCCACCAGCATGGCCACCACCATGGCGGGCACTACGGCCACCAGGTTGCGCCACAGCTCCGTGGAGCCGGTCCAGTCGCCCATGGCGCCGAGCACCGAGGTGGCGACAAAGGCGCCGAGCGCGATGAACACACCGTGGCCGAAGTTCAGCACGTCCATCAGGCCGAACACCAGCGTCAGGCCCGAGGCGATGATGAAGATGATCATGCCCATGGCCAGCCCCGCGATGGTGAGGGCCAGCCAGGTGGAGCCGGTGCCGACCAGCGGCAAGGCGATCAGCGCCAGCAGCGGGACGAGCGCCAGCGGCTTCCAGTCGAGATCGGATGTTTTCAAGGTGCTCATAGCGCCAGCCCCAGCAGCGACTTCTGCAGTTCTTCGTTTTCGGCGAGATCCTTCATCGAGCCGGCATGCACCACGACGCCGTTGTCCATCACGGCCACGGTGTCGCCCAGCCGCTTGGCGAAGTTGATGTTCTGCTCCACCAGCAAAATCGTCACGCCGCTGGCCTTGAGTTGCTGGAAGGCGTCGATCATGTTGTTGATGATGGCGGGCGCCAGGCCTTTGCTCGGTTCGTCCACGATCAGCAGTTCACGCGGCTCGACGATGGCGCGGCTGACGGCCAGCATCTGCTTTTGCCCGCCAGAGAGCTTGCCCGCGGGATGGTTCCAGAACTTCTCGACGGCGGGAAAAAGCTTGAAGATCCACTGCAAACGCGCCGTGTCCATCTGCGCGGCATGCCGGGCCTGCCGCGCCGCCAGCAGCATGTTTTCCTTGACCGTGAGGTCGGCAAAGATGCCCATGTTCTCGGGCACGTAGGCGATGTTCAGGCCGGCGATCTGCGGCGTGGACAGCGCGGTGATGTCCTTGCCGCCAAACATGATGCGGCCCTTCGACGCCGGCCACAGGCCCATGATGGTGCGCAGCGTGGTGGTCTTGCCGGCGCCGTTGCGCCCCAGCAGCATGGTGAGCTGGCCGCGCGGCACAGCCAGGTCAACGCCGTGCAGGATGTGGTACGCGCCGATGTGGGTGTGGACGCCTTCGAGCTTGAGAAGAGGATCACTCATGCGGCCTCCTTTGCGACGCCCAGATAAGCTTCCTGCACCACTGGCGAAGCGATCACCGCGGCGGGCTCGCCATCGGCCACCAGCGTGCCGTTGTGCAGCACGATGATGCGGTCAGCGAGTTCGCGCACCACATCCATCTTGTGCTCGACCAGCAGGATGGTCTTGGTCTTGTCTTTTTTCAGCGCGCGGATCAGGTCGAGGATGACCGGCGCTTCATCGTGGCTCATGCCGGCCGTGGGCTCGTCAAACATGTAGACCAGCGGGTCCAGCGCCATCAGCAGCGCGACTTCGAGCTTGCGCTGGTCGCCATGCGGCAGGCTGGCCACCGACGTGGCCTGCTTGTCGGCCATGGCCACGGTTTCGAGAATCTCGTGCGCGCGCCGCGTGAGCGCCGCGTGGTCGCTCCAGATGCTCCAGAGGTTCAGGCCGCGCCGGTGCGGCCCGTCCTGCGCGGCCTGCACGGCCAGGCGCACGTTCTCCATCACGGACAAATTCGGGAACAGGTTGGTCAACTGAAATGCCCGGCCCAGACCGGCCCGCGTGCGCGCCGAAGCCGAAAGCC
>JAHFQI010000152.1 GCA_023259355.1 Comamonadaceae bacterium | reverse complement strand
CGCAATGGAATTTCCACAAGTACCTGCTGGGCCGGGACGGGCGGCTGGCCGCCAGTTACGCCAGCAAGGTGGAGCCGGAAGACCCGACCCTGCGCAGGGAACTCGAAAAGCAGCTTTCGGCAAGGTAGGGCCGTCATCCGCCTTGCCGCCTGGGGCGTTATGTGATGCAATCCCGCCGGGATTTAGGTTCCCCTTCACTCTTGATTGGAGATTTCATGAAAAAGCTTCTGACCCTGCTCGTCTTGGGCCTGACCCTCTCGCTGGGCGCCCACGCGGCCGACCCCGCCGCCGATTGCGCAGCCAAGTCGGCTGAAAAGAAGCTGGCCGGTGCCGCCAAGAAGAGCTTCGAGAAGAAATGTGTGGCCGATGCCGGCGGTGGTGCGAGCCCCGCCTGTGAAAAATCAGCGGCGGACAAGAAGTTGGCTGGCGCCGCCAAGACCGCTCACATCAAGAAGTGCATGGCCGATGCCAGCCCCGCAGCGGCCGCCAAGCCCGCAGAAGCTGCCAAGCCCGCGTCTGCCGCCAAGAAGTAACAAAAACCGCCTGTGAGCGGCCCGACCCCGCCGGTGAAAGCCGCGCGGGGTTTCTTTTTTGGGCCCCATTTTTTTGGCATGATCCCCCCATGACCGACCGCGCCACCTCAACCCCGTCCATATCCTGCGTCATGCCGGCCTACAACGAGGCCCGCAACCTGGGTGTGATCGTGCCGCAAGTGCTGGCCGCGCTGCGGGCCCTGTCGCAGCGGGTGGAGCTGGTCGTCGTCAACGACGGCAGCCGCGACGACACTGCGGCCGTGGCCCGGGCACTGTGCGCGGCCCACCCCGAGGTCGTGCTGGTGCAGCTCTCGCGCAACTTCGGCAAGGAAGCGGCGCTGACCGCCGGGCTCGACACCGCGCGCGGCGACGTGGTCGTGCTCATGGACGCCGACGGCCAGCATCCGGCCGGCATGCTGGGCGACATGCTGCAGAAGTGGCGGCAGGGCAGCGACGTGGTCTACGCCGTGCGGCGCACGCGCGAGGACCAGTCGCGACTGCATGCGGGCCTGACCAGCCTGTTCTACAAGCTCATCAACTGGCGCAACCGCGTCGAGATTCCGCCCCATGCCGGCGACTTCCGGCTGATGGACCGCAAGGTGGTCGAGGCGCTCAAGGCCCTGCCCGAGCGCAACCGCTTCATGAAAGGCCTGTACGCCTGGGTCGGCTTCAACAGCACCGCCATGGACTACGAGCCGCTGCCGCGCGCCGAGGGGCAGAGCAGTTTCGGGCTGCGCGGCTCGTTCTCGCTGGCACTGACGGGCATGGTGGCGTTTTCCACGGCGCCGCTGCGGGTGCTGACCTACCTGGGCCTGCTGCTGTCCGCGGCGGCCATGGGCTACGGCGCCTGGGTGGTCGTCGAGTATTTCGTCCGCGGCATCGAGGTGCCGGGCTACGCGACCATCGTGGTCGGCATGATGTTCCTGAGCGGCATCCAGCTGCTGTCCATCGGCGTGCTGGCCGAGTACGTGGGCCGCATCTATGACGAGGTCAAGCACCGCCCTGCCTACCTGGTGAGCGAACGCATGGGGCCGGGCCTCGACCTGCCGGAAAGCCCTCCGACCCCCACCGTGCGACGGACACCGGCGTGAACCGGACCGGTTTCTGGTTCCTCGCCGTGGGCGGCGCGGCGGCGCTCACCCACATGGCGGTGTTTGCGCTGACCCAGCAGCGGCTGTGGCCCGAAGTCGCCAACGCCCTGGGGTTTGCCGTGGCATTTTTCGTGAGTTTTGCAGGTCACCGGCTTCTGAGCTTCCAGGACGCCGGCACCACGGTGAAGCAAAGCTTCGTGCGTTTCGCGGTCACGGCGCTGGCCGGCTTCGCCACCAACGAAGGAGTGTTCGTCCTGCTGCTGCGCGGCCTGGAATGGCCGTCAATGGGCGCGCTGTTTGTCGCCCTGGTCTTTGCAGCCGGGCAGACCTTTGTGCTGAGCCGCTTCTGGGCCTTCCGCCGCTGAGCCGGTGGCACCCGTCGCGCTCGCCGCCGAGCGGTAAAGCGACCAGCCGCTGCCCTGCTGGACCAGCACCCAACCCTGCTGCCAGGCCCCCGCCGGGTGGTTGCGCGGCGCGACCAGCCACTGGCCGGGCCGCGCACTGGCCGCGGCCAGCACCTCGGGCGTCTGCAGGACCCGGCCGGCGACGGCATCGAAATCAGCGCCCTCGAACAACTCGCGCCGCCAGTTGTCGCCGGTGGATTGGCGCAGCGCGGGCCAGTCCTGCACCACCACCATGGGCCGGGGCGCCTGCGTGTAGAACGGCAGGTCGTAGGGGTAGGCCCCCACCGCGTAAACCGTGTCGGATGCACGGGCCTCGCAGGCCAGCGTCCGGGCGATGTCCTGCGCGAGCTTGCCCCGCAGCAGGCGCTCCGACGCGGCGTTGAGCCCCACGGCCAGCACCAAGGCCAGTGCCACCAGCCCGGCCAGCCACCGCCCCGCGTGGCGACGGCGCACCATGGCGCGTTCCCAGCCCAGGGCGGACAGCAACGCCAGCGGCGGCATCACGGGCAGGACATACCCCACGAGTTTGGATTGCGGAATGCTGAAAAAGCCGACGATGGCCACGAGCCAGATCCAGCACAGCGCCGTCCACGGCTTCGCCACCGGTTCTTCAGCGGCGTTCGCCGATCGCCTGACGCTGGCCCAGGCCTGGTGCACGGCAAAAAGCGCCCAAGGAAACAGCAGCGCCAGCAGCGCCACCAGGTAGAACCACCACGGGTGCGGGTTGTTGAACGTCTTGCCCGTGTACCGGCCGAACTGCTGCACGCCGAACAGGTAGTCGAACAGGCCGGGGTACTGGCGCTGCGCCAGCACGAACCACGGCAGCGCAATCACGGAGAACAGCGCCAGCCCGCTGAACCAGGGCAAATGCAGCACCTTGCGAAACTGGCGCGTCCAGAGCAGCCAGACCAGCAGCACCAGCCCCGGCAGCGCAAGGCCGATCAGGCCCTTGCTGAGCACCCCCAGCGCGCAGGCGACAAAGCCCAGTCGCGCCCAATTCGCGTGCGGACGCTCGCCGTGCATGAACGCCAGCGCAAAACACCAGATCGCGAGGCCGATCCAGGTCGCCACCATCATGTCGTGGTTCACATACTGGCCGCCGACCAGGAACGACAGGCTGGTGCCCAGCATCAATGCCGCGCGCCGGGCGATGGCCTCGGTGGCAAAGCTGCGGGTCGCCCCATACAGGCCCAGCAGCATCAACCCCGCGTGCAGCGCCGGGACCAGCCGCGCCGCCCAGACATTCGCACCGAACGCCGCCAGCGACAGCGACTCCAGCCAGTGCAGCAGCGGGGGCTTGTGGAAGAACGGAATGCCGTTGAGGCGCGGCGCAAGCCAGTCGCCGCTCATCAGCATCCAGCGGCCGATTTCGGCGTAGCGCCCCTCGTCCGGCACGGCCAGCGGACGCCAGGCCGCCAGCACCAGCAGCAGCGCCCACAACGCGCCCAGCATCAGCCAGGACCGGTTTCTTTCAGTTGATTGGTTCGTGTTCACGGGAGGCAGTGTAGAGGGCCGCGCCGCGTGCCAGCTGAACGCCGGCCACCGCCAGCGCGCGCGGGAAGCCATCGCCGCGCAGAAAATCGAACTCCCAGACCCGCGCCGCACCGATCTCGTCGCCCGGTTCGGCCTGGTCGGCCGGGTGGCACATGATCAGCGTGCCGGCGGGCGAGGTCCGCAGCCAGCGCGCCATGTGCTGCGCGTAGGCCGCTTCGCCACCCGTGAAGTTGTAGATGCCGGACAGCGCGACCGCCGCCGGGATGTGCGTGCGCGCCGCCATGGTCCGCAGGGCCTGGGCGCCCAGCGCCGCGATGATGCGGCTCTTGGCGTCGCGCTGCGCGGGCGGCGCCTGGGAAATCCGCAGGTAGGGCGGGCGCTGCGGGTAGCGGCGCGCCAGGGCCTCGACCAGCGCCTCGCGGATCCCGGCGAACTGCTGCACGTGCTGGTGGCCGTCGATGTGGTCGGGTGGCGCCTGCCAGTGCGCCTCGAAGGCATCGAGCTGGCGCTCGATGACCTGCCGGGCCGCGTCGCGGTCGAAGCCGCCGAAGACCGCGCGGCGCATGGCCGCGCCCAGGCGCAGGCCGTGCCCGGCAGCGACGGCAAAGTCGCTCGTCCAGTCCAGGTGCAGGCCCACGTCGAGGCGCCCGCGCAGTTCACGCAACAGTGCCACGTCCTGGCGCCAGCGCGGCGACAGCACCATGGCGCTGGTCGCCGTCAGCCGGCCCCGCGCGGCCAGCGCCGCGATGCCGCGCGATGCGGCGGCATGCACCGCGAAATCGTCCGCGCACAAGACCATCGGCGTCACGGCGCGCTCACTTCCCGAAGCCGCGCGCCAGGAACACCGCGGCCAGCGGGATCAGCGGCAAGAGATGCGCCTGCCACATGACCAGCCGCCGGGCCAGCCGCACCTGGTCCGCGGCCGGCAGGCCGCCGCCCGCGTCCAGCGCGCGGCGCCAGCGGATGAACATCAGCGTCGGCCGGATCGACAGCCCGCCGATCACCAGGAACAGCGTGAGCTTGAGGTGCAGCAGCGGGTTGCTCCAGTACCAGGCGCTGCCCTTGGCGCCGAAGTAGATGCGCGCCAGCCCGGTCAGCAGCACCGTGATGGCCGAAACACCGTAGATCAAGTCCACCCTGGCCAGCCGCCGCACCACCGCCTCGTTGAGCCACTCCGCGCGGCACAGCGCGGCCTCGCTCGCCAGAAACACCACCATGGTGAGAAACGCAAGGATGTGCGCGTAGGCCAGCAGGGCTTCGAGGGTCATGCGGAGACTCCGGAAAAGGGGGCGGACAGCGCGCCTTGCCAGAACGCGGCCTGCCCGTAATGGTGCTTGAGATAGTCGATCCACAGCCGCAGCCGCAGGGGCAGGTGCTTGCGCTGGGGAAACACCACGTAGATGCCATTGGGCGGCGCGCCGAACTCGTCGAGCACGGGCACCAACTGGCCGGCGGCGATCTCGGCCTCGACCTCCCAGGTGCTGCGCCAGGCAATGCCGTAGCCGGCCAGGCACCAGTCGTGCAGCACCTGGCCGTCGGAGCAGTCGAGCGGGCCGCCGGGTTTGAAATGCACCACCTCGCGGACGTCGCCGCCGGCCCCATTCTTCGGCAGGCTGAAGGCCCAGCCGCGGGTCTGCGAGGCGTCGCTGGAGAGCGTCAGGCAATCGAAGCGCGCCAGCTCGGTCGGGTGCCGCGGCGTGCCGTGCAACTGCAGGTAGCGCGGCGTCGCCACGCACTGGCGCCGGTTGTCGGCCAAGCGCACGCTGACCAGCGAGGAATCTGGCATGTCCCCCACGCGCACCGCGCAGTCGAAGCCTTCGCCGGCCAGGTCCACCACGCGGTCGGACAGGTTCAGCGAGATCGTCACGTCGGCGTGCAGTTCGCGAAAACGCGGCACCAGCGGCGCCACATGGCGGCGGCCGAAGCCGGCCGGCGCGGTGATGCGCAGGTGGCCGCTGGCCTTGACCCCGCCCGCCGAAACACTGGCCTCGGCGTTGGCGATGTCGGCCAGCAGGCGCTGGCAGTCTTCCATGAACGCGCTGCCCTCGTGCGTCAGCGTGATGCGCCGCGTGGTCCGCACCAGCAGCTTCACGCCCAGGTGCTCCTCCAGCGCGTCGAGCCGCCGCCCCATGATGGCCGGCGCCACACCCTCGGCCTTCGCCGCCGCCGTCAGGCTGCCGCGGCTGGCAACAGAGACGAAGGATTCGAAGGCCTTGAGTTTGTCCATGGCCGCAGATTATGCCGATGGAAGTCAAAAATCAAACCCCTCCCACCACTTATTCCGTCACGGACTGGGCCCCATCGGGCGTTGGGCGCTTTCATGCCTGCGCGAACAAAGGCAGGCCCGGAGCGGGCAATTCGGCCACCAGGACACTGCCCGTGGCGGATTCCGTCATCACCAGCTCGTTCGTGCCGGGCCTGAAAGCCACATTGGTGACCGTGGTGCCCACCGGGCTTCGGACGACATGCGTCACCTCGCCACGCGCATTCAGCACGAACGCGCCGCCCAGGCTGGCGTGCGCCACGACCAGCCGGCCCTCGGCATCCAGCGCCAGACCGTCGGGCCCACTGGTGCCAAAGAAGGTCTGGAAAGCGCCCATCTTGCTGATCGAACCGTCCGCCAGCAAGGGCGCGCGCCACACCTGGTTGCCGCGCGTCACCGCCAGGAACAGCACCGTGCCATCGCGGCTCAGCGCGAGCCCGTTGGGGCTGGGGGCATTCGCCAGCAAGAGGTCGAGCCGCCCGCTGTCGGGGCTGAATCGGTACACGCGCCCGGTCGGGTCGTGCAGGCCGGTCTGCCCCTGGTCGGTGAAGTACAGGCGGCCCTGCGCGTCGAAAGTGAGGTCGTTCACGCCCTTGAACGACTCGCTGTTGCGGTGGCCGAGCACGGTCGTGATGCGCTGCGTGGCGGGGTCCAGCCGCAGGATGCCCTGCCGGTAATCGGCGATCCAGACGCTGCCGTCGGCATGAAAAGCCAGCCCGTTGGGCCAGCCGCCGTAGTCGGCCACGCAGTGCCATTGCAACTTGGCGTCGATCCGGAGGATGCGGCCGTGCGGGATGTCGGTCACATAGAGATCGCCGGCACGGTCGAAGCTGGGGCCCTCCAGGAAGCAGTCCACGGTATGGCCGGGCTTGTTGGCGTCGGCCCAGTCGCTGCGCACCGGGCGCCGCAATGCATCGGGCATGCGCGTGAGGACGCGCGCTTCAATGACCTCGGGTGGGGTGAAGGACAGGTTCCACATGGCGCGCGGTGCCTTACTCGGGTTTCACGCCGGCGATCTTCGCGACCACGCCCCACATCAAGGTCTCCTGCTGGATGAAGCGGGCAAAATCGGCGGGCGCCAAGCCACCGGGCTGGGCACCCTGCTGGGCGAACCGCTCGCGCAGGCCCGCATCGTCGAGCGCTTTTTTCACTTCGGCCTGCAACCTGTTCACCACCGCCGGCGGCGTGCCCTTGGGCGCGGCCAGGCCAAACCAGTTGGTGACCGTGTAGCCGCGCAGCCCGGCCTCCTTGAAGGTCGGCACCTCGGGCAGGCTGGCCAGGCGTTTGTCGCCGGTGATGGCCAGCGCGCGGATCTTGCCGCCCTTGAGTTGCGCAATGGCGGTGGGACTGGCCGTGATCAAGAGGTCCACCTGGCCCGACATCACGCCCAGCATCGCGTCGCCAGCGCCCTTGTAGGGGATGTGGGTGATGAACAGCTTGCCCTCTTTCTTGAACAGTTCGGCCGACAAGTGCGTGGAACTGCCGGCCCCGCCGGAGCCGAAGTTGAGCTTGGCCGGGTTCTTCTGCGCGTAGGCCACCAGATCCTGCAAGGTCTTGAACGGCGAGCCTGCGCCGACCACCAGCACCACGGGCGTCTGCGCGATCGTGGTCACCGGCACCAGGCCATTGGCGTGGTCCCACGGCAGCTTGGCGAACAGCGAGGGCAGCATGGCGTAGGTGGTGTCGTTGGTCAGCAGCGTGTAGCCGTCGGGCGCGGCCTTGGCGACCAGGTCGGTGCCGATGGTGCCGCTGGCGCCGGTCTTGTTCTCGACAAAAAACGACTGTTTCGTCTGTTCGGTGAGCTTTTGCGCGATCTGGCGCGCGGCGTAATCGGTGGTGCCGCCAGGCGCGTAGGGCACGACGATGCGGACCGGCTTTTCGGGGTAGTTGGCTTGCGCATAGAGCGACAACGGCAGGAGCAGCGCGGCAGCGGGCAACAGCAGGTTTTTCAGAAAGGTGTTCATGGTGTTTTCAAAAAAAATTGGAAGCGGCTGGCCCCGCGTTCATTCAAAGCGGATGCCCGCCTCGCGGATCAGCGCGCCCCACTCGGCCTGCTCCGCTTTGATGTATTTCGCGACCTCCTCCGGGCTGCCGCTCATGGGGCTGCTGCCTTCGTCGGCCAGCTTGGCGAGCAGCGCGGGCTGCGTGAGCGCCTTGGCCGTGGCGGCATTCAGGCGTTTGACGATGTCCGACGGCGTGCCGGCCGGCGCGACGATGACTTTCCAGTCCACCGCCTCGAAGCCTTTGTAGCCCTGCTCGGCCACCGTCGGCACATTCGACAGCACCGCGACCCGCTTGGCCGAAGTGACCGCGAGCGCCCGCAGCTTGCCGCCCTGCAACATGCCGAGCACCGCCTGCGGCGTGGCGAACATGTAATCGGTCTGGCCGCCCAGCAGGTCGGTCAGCGCGGGCGCCGCGCCCTTGTAGGGCACGTTCAGCACCTTGAACCCGGCCTTTTTCGCCAGCATCTCGCCGGCCAGATGGCCGACCGTGCCCGTGCCCGCCAATGCCTGCCGGGCTTCGCCGGGTTTGGCCTTGGCCGCCTTGACCATGTCAGCCAGGCTCTTCCAGGGCGAATCGGCGCGCACCACCAGCACGGTGGGCACCTCGGCCACCAGGGCCACGGGCACCAGGTCCTTGACCGGGTCGAACGGCATCTTCGGCAGCGCCGCCGGGTTGATCGCCAGGTTGGCGGTCTGGCCCATGCCGAGGGTGTAGCCGTCGGCCTTGGCCTTGGCCACCACGTCCAGGCCGATATTGCCGCCGCCACCGGGCTTGTTGTCCACGATGAACACCCACTTGGTGTCCTGCGTGATCTTTTCGGCGATGTGGCGGGTCACCGTGTCGGTGCCGCCGCCCGGCGTGTAGGGCACGACGAAGCGGATGGGTTTGTCGGGCCAGGCGGTCTGGGCGATGGTGTTGAACGAGGCCAGGCTGGCGAGGGCCACGCAGGCCAGCAGGGTGCGGCGTTGGAATGTCATGAGGGTCTCCAGGTACAAGATGCAGAAAGCAGGGGGTTCAGGCAGCGGGGTTTTCAGGCTTCGGTGAGAGCGCGGCAATGTCCGCCGCGCTGTAGCCCAGTTCGGCCAGCAGTTCGGCGCTGTGCTCGCCGAGCTTGGGCGGCGACAGCCGCACACCAGGGCGCTCGCCGCCCAGCGTGAAGGGCAGCAACACCGTTTTGGTTTCGCGCCCGTCGGGCAGGGTGATGGGGGCCAGTCCGCCGGTGGCCTGGAGGTGCGGGTCGTCCAGCAGGTCCTGCGGGCGCGTGATCGGCGCAAACGGCAGCGCGTTCTTTTCGAACACGGCGCTCAGCTCGGCCGCGCTGTGGCCCGCCAGGCGCTCGCGCAGGATCGGCATCATCCAGTCGCGGGCGCGCACACGGTCGTTGTTGGACTTGAGGCGCGGGTCGTCCTTGAGGTCGGCAAAACCAAAGGCCTCGCAGAAGGTCGCCCAGGCGGTGTCGCTGACCACGGCCAGGAAGATCTGCTCGCCATCCTTGACTTTGAACACGTCGTAGATCGCCCAGGCGGAGATGCGCGCCGGCATGGGGGCGGCGGGCTGGCCGGTGACGGCGAATTGCATCATGTGCTGGGCGACGAGGAACACGTTGTTCTCGAACAGCGCGCTCTGCACCTCCTGGCCCAGGCCGGTCTTCTCACGCTGGGCCAGTGCCGCCATGGCGCCGATGGCGCCGAACAGGCCGCCCATGATGTCGTTCACGCTGGTGCCCGCGCGCAGCGGGTCGCCGGGCCGGCCCGTCATGTAGGCCAGGCCGCC